>DYSP01000008.1 GCA_020718185.1 Candidatus Odyssella sp.
TTCTCATTTTTTAAGCACTTTACGACAGATAATATTCGAATATCAAATAAAGACTTTTGTATTTCAAGTGATTAAGAAGCACAAATGAGAGTTTTTTAAAAAACTACTTTTTTATCAAAAAAATAAGTTGAGAAAAAATTAAGAAAAAGGAACTAGAATCAAAAATAAGTTTCATTTGCTACCTATTTGCTACCTAGAAATATTTTATTTTTTGGGAATAGCTGAAAACACAAGGAAATCACTGGTGGGCCCTGAAGGATTCGAACCTTCGACACCCTGATTAAAAGTCAGGTGCTCTACCAACTGAGCTAAGGGCCCTTGAAAAGACTTTTTCTTTATATCTTTACTATGGCTTATTCGTCAAGACAAATTTCAACTAAAGTAAAAAAAATCAATCCAAAAAGAAATCAGGCATCAGTCTTTTTGAAGGATCAATAGCATAAGAACTAAAATCATTGATTCCTTCTTGTTGGAGAATTTGCTCATCCGTAAAGAAATTTCCTGTGCAGTCACGGCTAGGGCGGTTAAAAATGAAATAGGCTGCATCTGCCACTATTTGCGGTGTTCGCATACAATTTGTAGGAATGGCGGCACCAATAGCCTTAAATGCTTCTGTGGCAATCAGCGTTTTTGGCCAAAGAGCATTAAATGCAACGCCTTTATCTTTAAATTCTGCAGCCATGCCCAACATACACATACTCATTCCAAATTTAGCCATTGTATAAGCACAATGTTTTTCAAACCATTTAGAGTGCATATTAAGAGGGGGAGACATAGCTAAAACATGCGGATTTTTTGCTTTCATCAAATGAGGTAAGCATGCCTGTGACGTGATAAATGTGCCACGTGTATTCACATTATGCATTAAATCAAATTTTTTAGGTAATGTCAGAAGAGTCGGTGTCAAACTAATAGCACTGGCATTGTTAACTAATACATCAATCCCTCCAAAATGCCTCACTGCTTGCTCTACAGCCTGATAAATTTGATTTTCATCACGAATATCCACCTGTAAAGGAAGGCATTGCCCCCCGGCAGCATGAATTTCTTCTGCAACAGTATAAATTGTTCCCTCTAACGTCGGGTGAGGATCAGCTGTTTTGGCAGCAATCACAATTTTTGCACCATCAGCTGCAGCCTTAAGGGCAATAGCTCGCCCAATGCCCCGACTTCCACCTGTGATAAACAGGATTTTATCTTTAAGGGTTGCCATCATCTTCACCTTTTAATATAAATTTAACCGCCAGTACCAAATAACTTATCTTTCATCGCCATCAATGGTTTTGATCCCGCCATAATAGTGGCGAATAATGAGGACGATTGCGGTAAAATCTTTGTCATAAAAAACCGTGCTGTATGGATTTTGGCTTCATAAAAATCATCTTCACTTTGACCAATTTTATTCTTAGCGACAATCACCGCCTGACACCACAAATAAGCAAGCGTTACTAATGCAAATAATCGCAGATAATCCGTTGCAGCTGCACCCGCTTCATCAGGGTTTACCAGCGACTTTTGCGCAATTGTCATTGTGACTTGTTGCAAACGCCCTAATGCTTTTGCCAATGGTTCAACAAACTCTTTTAATGACTCATCTTGACTATATTGATCAACAAATTCTTGAACAGGATGGAAAAATCGGCGTAAGTACCGTCCAGTATTAGCCGATAATTTGCGCCCAATCAGGTCTAAAGCTTGAATACCATTTGCACCTTCATAAATTTGGGCAATACGCGCGTCTCGAACAAATTGCTCTACCCCGGTTTCTTGAATATACCCATGCCCTCCATAAATTTGCATAGCAAAATTAGTGATTTCACTACCTGTATCCGTCATAAACGCTTTAATAATAGGCGTCATTAATTGAACGAGGTCTTCTGCTTCTTGTCTGATTTCGGATGTTTCTCCCTGCTCCATTCGATCAACGTTGATAGCAATCCAAGCAACGAGCATGCGATTACCTTCAATCAGAGATTTCATGGTCAACAACATCCGACGAATATCGGGATGACACATTAGTGGATCAGCAATTTTTTCAGGTTGTTTAGCACCTGTTAGTGCACGCCCTTGCAACCGTTCTCGCGCATATATCAAGGCATTTTGCCAAGCAATTTCCGCAATGCCAAGACCTTGCACACCCACACCTAAACGTTCAGTATTCATCATTGTAAACATATTTTGAATACCGTGGTATAGTTCACCCACCAAAAACCCTGTAGCACCATCAAAGTTCATTACGCATGTGGAAGATGCTTTGATACCCATTTTATGTTCAATGGACGCACACGTAACAGGATTACGCGCCCCAAGAGAGCCATCGTCATTCACCATAAACTTAGGCACTAAGAACAAACTAATGCCCTTAACACCAGAAACCGCTTCCGGTGTTCTAGCAATCACAAAATGAAGGATGTTTTCAGTAAGATCATGCTCACCAGACGAAATAAAGATCTTTGTACCAGTAAGCTTATAAGTTCCATCTGCTTGAGATTCAGCTTTTGTGCGTAATAACCCAAGATCAGTACCACAGTGTGATTCTGTTAGGCACATAGTACCACTCCACGTGCCTTCCACCATTTTAGGTAAATATTTTGTTTTCAGTGCATCACTTCCATGATTATGAAGCATTGCATAGGCGCCCCGTGTAAGACCTGGATAAAGACCAAAAGCAACGTTAGCTGAGCAAATCATTTCCTCAAAAAGTAATGCAACGATACTAGGTAAGCCCTGCCCCCCATATTCAGGATCCGCACTTAAAGCAGCCCATCCTCCTTTGGTATATTCATTATACGCTTCTTTAAATCCTTTGGGAGTCCGCACATTACCGTTATCCCATTGGCATCCTTCTTTATCACCTGACAAATTGATCGGATGAAGGACATTTTCAGTAAAACGCGCCCCCTCAGTTAACACCGCTTCAATGAGGTCTTCAGATAGATCTTGATAATTTTTAATGGCCGTTATCTTGTCAATGCCAATAATTTCTTTTAAAACAAACGACATATCGCGCAAAGGGGCTGTATAAACAGGCATGATTAATTCCTTAGTGGTTTACCGGTTTCAAGAATATGTTCAATCCGGGCAAGTGTTTTTGGATTGCGAATCAACGTGTTAAAGACATCAAATTCCATTTTCAAAATCTCATCTTCAGTGCAATCGCCGTCGTCACCACCACTTAATATGTAAGCAAGCTTAGTGGTAACTTCTACGTCATATGGACTTGCTTTACCAATCATTGCCAGCCCTTTAACCGCCATCTGTAATGATACACGAGCAGCTGGCCCTGGCAAAGATAGATTGATAGATTCAGGCACTTGATATGTTGGCGCAAGTTTTAATACTTTTGCTTTAGCTTCAGCTAACAACCGATCACGATTCATGACAATGCCATCGTCTTCATGTAACATCATCATTTCTTTAGCTTCAAAAGCAGACTTTGCCACTTTAGCGGTGCCGATCATTTCAAACACCTTACCAACGGCCACCATCGCACCACCAGGACGTTTTTTATTTGTTACCCAACGAGTAAGCATTTCCTTACATCCACCCCAAGCTGGAATAACACCAACACCTACTTCTACTAAGCCAATATAGCTTTCTGCATGAGCTTCAACAGCGTCACTACTCAATAAAATTTCACAACCCCCGCCGATGGCTAATCCCGAAGGTGCACTGACCACAGGGAATGGGGCATATTTTAAAGCTTTATAAGTATCTTGACCATCCTTAACAATTTGGCCAATTAATGGCCAGACAGCAATGTTGGCAGCAAATAAAGCAAGCCCCAGATTGACCCCCGCAGAAAAATTACTTCCTTCATTATAAATGACAAGACCTTGATATTTTCCTGGAATAATCTCAATGGCTTTACGGATCATTTTCATAATTTCTTGATCCAGGGAATTCATCTTGCTGAGGAATTCAAGACATAAAACCCCGTCGCCAATATCCCATAATGCTGCAGAAACATTTTTAGCTACAGGCTCATTTGCCCGCTTAATATCTTCTAGCAGCAATACACCTTTAGGGCGCTGAAGCGGTTTATACCCTTTATCTGCATAGTAATAAAGTTTTCCATCTTCAACTTTATAAAATGACTTGACGTTGTTAAGAAGTTGCGGAATAGGGCGTCCACTTTCTTGCATTTTATGACAAAACCATTCTACACCAATCAAATCTAGCAATTCAAATGGGCCGTATTTCCAATTATACCCAAGCTTCATCGCTGCATCGATAGAAACGATATCATCGGCAATTTGCCCGACAAGCTCTGCTGAATAACATAAAACCGATGACATCACTTCCCAAGCGTATTCAGCATATTTATCAGGATAAGAAAATAGCTTTTTTAGATCATCTTTTGCGATTTGTAGAGCAGGAATTGTTGATCTTTTTGCCTTTTTAAAAGCACCCGTTTTCAAATCAACGGCTTCTTTAACTTTCACCCCGTCAGTGGTGATGAGACGATAAAATCCACCTTTTCCTTTACGTCCTGTATAGCCATCTTCGATCAACTTTTGAATAACAGGAAAATCACGAGCGCTTGCATGAAAAGGGTCATTTGCAGGCAAAAGTTGTTTCATACTCTTCGTGATTAAAGGAATCAAATCCAACCCTACTAAATCCACCAACGCAAAGACCCCGGTTTTGGGAATTCCAAAGGGTCTGCTGAAAATGGCATCCGCCTCTTCAACCGTAATATCACGATCCACCGCTTCAATCATTGCTTTTTGAATCCAATAAGTACCAATGCGATTAGCAATAAAGCCAGGGCTATCTTTACATAAAACTACGCCTTTACCCAACGCAACATCAGCAAAATAATGCAAGCGATTCAGCAAATCAGTATCGCTCTCTTTGCTTGCAATAATTTCTAGCAATCGTGTATAGCGCGGTGGATTAAAAAAATGAGTGATAAAAAATTGTTTGCGGAATTGAGGGCTTCGCCCTTCTATTAATTGATGCAGCGGAATCGTTGAAGTATTTGAAGAAACAATAGTCTGAGGCTTAACTATTTTTTCTAGTTTGGCATAAAGGTCGCGCTTAATTTCTAGTTTTTCGATAATAACTTCAACAACCCAATCACAATCGGCTAATTGAGCAAGATCTGAGTCTGTATTACCAGTGGTAACAAGTTTCATAGCCTGGGCTGACATAAATGGCGCCGGTTCCGCCTTTTTCATTCGCTCCAACGCCCCTTCGGCTAATGCATTTTTTTGGCCAAATCCTGATTGTGGCATATCGAGGAGAAGAACTGGAATCCCCGCGTTAGCAATGTGAGCTGCGATACCGCTTCCCATCACGCCGGCTCCAATAACTGCAGCACGCTTAATTTGATGATCCATTATATTCTCTCCAAAATTGTGGCAATCCCTTGGCCGCCACCGATACACTGAGTGGAGAGAGCATATTTTTTACTTTCTCGACGTAGTAACATCGCTGCTTTTCCAGTAATCCGGGCGCCTGTTGCCCCCAAAGGATGACCCAAAGCAATTGCCCCTCCATCAAGATTGACTTTATTAATATCGATGTCTAAATCACGCATACATGCCAATGCTTGAACCGCAAAAGCTTCATTTAATTCAATAATATCAATATCTTTAATGCTTAACCCTGCACGCACCAAGGCTTTTTTGGTAGCAGCCACAGGGCCAATTCCCATAACTTCCGGATCACAACCCGCCACAGCAAAGCTTTTGATGCGAGCAATAATGTCAAGGCCATGTTTTTTCGCATAATCTTCACTGCATACCAACACAGCAGATGCACCATCTGTTAAAGGAGAAGAGCTTCCTGCTGTTACTGTACCTGTTGTAGTAAAAGCAGGATTTAAGCCTGCCAATTTTTCAAGGGTGGTGTCTAGACGAAGACAAGAATCTTTTTCAACCATGCCATTTTTCGTGGTAATAGAAATAATTTCATCCACAAGCTTGCCGTCACTTTGCGCTTTTGCTGCTTTTTGTTGACTGAGAAGAGAAAATTTGTCTTGCTCTTCACGTGAAATCTTCCAACGGTGAGCAATATTTTCAGCTGTTTCACCCATTGACATGTAAGCCCCGGGAACAGCCTCGTATAATTTTGGATTGGGTAATGGATTATAACCACCCATTGGCACACGTGTCATTGATTCCACACCGGCGCAGATAAATACATCCCCTGCTCCTGCCATAATCGCCCCTGCCGCCTGATGAATAGATTGCATTGACGATCCACAGTAACGATTGACAGTAACACCACCAATACTAATCGGGAGGTTTGCATTCAGCACAATTAAACGCGCTAAATTTAGTCCTTGCTCACCTTCTGGAAATGCGCACCCAAGGATAAGATCTTCAATATCCTCTGCTCGAACCCCCGTTTTCTTAATTAGCCCCTGAATAACTTCGGCGGCCATATCGTCAGAGCGAACTCTCGTCAACTCTCCTTTATTAGCCATTGAAAAAGGGGAACGTGCATATCCTGCAATAACAGCGTGAGTCATCAAAACACCTATGTTTAAGCTTATTTTAATAAAATTATAACAACAATCACAACAACTGCGCCACACCTGATTTTGATTTTAAAATAATTTTTAAAAAAAGGTTAACACACCAATAATTTTTAGATGAAGATATTTGGGTTAGGCGATCTAACGCTTAGAGAGACCTACACAAGGTTAATTTTTGAATACGCTTTTAAGACAGCAGTTTTTGAGATGCACTATCTGACACACAACCAAGCGTGAAGGCTCTTTAGGCTGACAAACTGCTTTTTCAACTATAGCTAAAGCAACATAATTATATCACATTTTATGATGCAGCTTTGATCGAAATTTCAAGCCTCAAAATCCGCGAATAGTTAGTCTCTTTAAGGAGTTTGAGGTGCCGAAAGTTCGATAAAAATCAATCTAGAAAATTGATGAAATTATGTTGCTTTAGCTATATAATCAATTTACTTTTTCAGCAAATGTAATTTCAAGTATTTATAAAAACATCCTTCCGCGTTAACAATTGCCAGAAGAAATCCATATTTGCCATCAAGAAAGCCCAGCTTAAATACATATCCCCTTAAAAAAGTCCATAGCCCTTTAAAAAAAGCTTTTGTAAGATCAGCTGTTTTTCCTTGGTTATGTAAAGTCGTAGCCGAAAGCGTGGAATAAGTATTCATTTTTTTTATAATATCTTCAATAGATGTAAAAGAATTATGCCAAATAACCTCTTTTATCTTACCAACTGTACCGTTGACAATTAAGGCCTCGTGAATAGGGATTTCTTTAAATCTCGCACTATTTCGTTTGAATAAACGTAAAGGATAATCAGATCGCCAATCACCATAATAAAGATATTTTCCGCAAAACTGGGTGATTCTCTTAATTTTATAAATATCTTTGGCTTTAGGAAGCATTATAATGTTTTGAATTTTTTGAATAAGTTCAGGCGATAAAAATTCATCTGAATCTAGTGAAAGAATCCAATCAGATTTTGCTTTGTCGATAGCTCTATTTTTTTGCTGCCCAAAACCAGGCCAGTCAGTTGTAAATACATGAGGCGTATACTTTTTACAAAGTTCTACTGTATTATCAGTGCTACCAGAATCTAGAACGATTATTTCATCTGCCCAACGAACAGATTCAAGGCATTGAACAACATTGTGAGCTTCATTTTTCGTAATCAAAACAACAGAAATAGTGGGTTTAAATGTCATAATTCAACACATCTTGCATTGTATAAAGGCCTTGTTTTTGAGTCGCTAACCAACGTGCAGCACAAAGCGCTCCCTTCGCAAATAAACGACGATTAAGACTCACATGAGAAAATTCAATAACTTCATCATCTCCTAAAAAACGGATAGTGTGTTCACCAAAAATCCCCCCTCCTCTTAAGCTTGAAAAGCCGATCTCACCTTGTTTTCTTACGCCTCGACGATTAAAAGATTTAACGTGTTTTAAATCTATCTTACGTCCGGTAGCTACTGCTTTACCTAACTCAAGGGCGGTGCCTGAAGGTGCATCAATTTTTTCTCTATGATGCGTTTCAAGGATTTCTACATCATAGCTAAGATCAAGTTTTTGAGCCGCAACTTTAACCAAGTTGCAAAGAAGCGTAATACCAATGCTGGTGTTAGATGCTTGTAAAATAGGAACGGTTTTTGCCGAGATTTTTAAAAGGTTATCATGATTAACATTAAGGCCAGTAGTGCCAATTAAAAGAGGCTTTTTGTGACGAGTCGCATATTCAAGATGTTGAGGAAGTATTATAGGGGATGAAAAATCAATAAGAACATCAGCATTTTGAAAGGCTGAAGTAAGGTCAGTATCGACGGTTATCCCATAAAGTTCCTGTCCCTTCAAAACATTATTTGAAGAAGTTGTGCCGCCAACAAGTTGCATATCATTAGATGAGGTAATCAATTCAGCGATTTTATTCCCCATCTTACCTGTGATACCCAGAATTGATATTTTCATTAGCTGCATAATGACTATTATATTATTTAAAATTGAACCTAATATCATTAAAGAACATTTGACTATGTTTTTCCATTTAAATCATTCCAAAATTCTTTTACACGTTGAAAAAAACCTGATGACTCTGGATTATTAGATTCATGCTTGCCGTGTTCTTCGAATTCTTTAAGTAATTCACGTTGTTTTTTGCTTAAATTCATTGGCGTTTCAACGGATGCTTCTATATACATGTCCCCTCGAGTAGGAGCACGCAAAATACTCATTCCTTTGTTGCGAAGTCTAAATTGATGACTCGTCTGTGTCCCTGCAGGAATTTTAACTTTTGCACGGCTGCCGTCAATTGTTGGTACTTCAATTTCTCCACCCAGTGACGCAATTGTCATAGTGATTGGGATGCGGCAGAAAATATTTTTGCCTTCGCGTTTAAAAATCTTATGAGGGCGAATAGAGATAAAGACATACAAGTCCCCACTCGAACCTCCACGCATACCGGCCTCGCCTGCATTGGCAATACGAATACGTGTACCATCGTCTACACCAGCAGGGATTTTGACTTCCATTGTTTTTTCTTTGCGAACACGTCCCGTTGCACTACAGTTTTTACAAGGTTTTTCTACCATTTGACCTATGCCTTGACATTGCGGACATGTTTTTTCAATAGTGAAAAATCCTTGCTGAGCGCGAATACGACCACGCCCTTGACACATTGTACATCTACTCGGAGGAGCAGAGTTTTCAGATCCCGTTCCTTTGCATGGTTCACAAGTAACACCCGTCAAATAACGAATCTTAGAAACAGTACCTTTAAAAGCTTCTTCCAGAGTAATTTCTTGGTTGTAACGAATGTCAGATCCACGTAAATTTGCTTCTGGTTGTCCTCTGCCCCCAAACATTTCATCAAAAATATCTGCAAAAGAAGAAGAAAAATCAAATCCGCCACCACCAAATCCTTGATTTCGAGCGCCCCCAGCACCACCGCCTTGAGATTGATCAAAAGCCGCATGACCGAACCTATCATAAGCGGCTCTTTTTTGCTCGTCTTTCAAAACGTCATAAGCTTCAGTTGCTTCTCTGAATTTTTCTTCTGCTGATTTGTTGTTTGGATTACGATCAGGATGATGCTTCATAGCAAGCTTACGATATGCTTTTTTAATATCGTCTGCTGTAGCATTGCGGGCGATTCCTAGGAGTTCGTAATAATCTTTCTTAGCCATTGTATGATTATCTTTAATGTTATTTGTATGAGACCATTGCATACTGATTTTTTTCAATCTTTAACAATAATCTTTATTTATTAAAAACACATGAATCTTAAAATAACACGATCTCACCTTCTATGGGAAGAGAGTGAGATCATTTTTCACGATCATATTTTGATCTCATTATTTAGACGCACGATCATCTTTAATATCTTCAAACTCAGCATCTACAATTGTACCCTCTTGAGGTTGATCAGCATCTAAATTATCAGATCCTGCTTCGCTTGCTTCAGCTTGGGCTTTATAGAGTGCTTCCCCTAGTTTCATAGAAGATTGCATTAATGCATCTGTTTTTTCTTTGATATTATCGGCATCTTCACCAGTAATAGCTTCTTTTAAAGTCGCAAGATCAACTTCAATCTTTGCTTTATCTTCTTGCGAAATTTTATCGCCGTGCTCACTTAATGTTTTTTCTGTCGCATTTATCATGCTTTCAGCTTGATTTTTTGCTTCAACAAATTCGCGACGTTTCTTGTCTGCCTCTGCATTAGATTCAGCATCTTTAACCATTTGGCTGATTTCATCTTCATTCAAACCACCCGAAGCTTGAATGCGAATTTGATGTTCTTTGTTGGTGGCTTTATCTTTAGCAGAAACTTGAACGATACCATTCGCATCAATATCAAAAGTCACTTCAATCTGTGGCATTCCGCGTGGTGCTGATGCAATACCCATAAGATCAAATTGCCCCAAAAGTTTATTATCTGTGGCCATTTCGCGCTCACCCTGGAAAACACGAATTGTAACAGCTGTTTGATTGTCTTCAGCTGTTGAAAAAATCTGACTTTTACGTGTTGGGATAGTTGTATTGCGTTCAATTAAACGAGTGAAAACACCACCCAACGTTTCAATTCCCAAAGAAAGAGGTGTGACATCTAATAGCAAAACATCTTTCACATCGCCTTTTAAAACAGCACCTTGAATGGCAGCCCCAATAGCCACAACTTCGTCTGGATTAACGCCACGATGAGGTTCTTTGTTAAAGAAAGTTTTAACAGTATCAAAGATTTTTGGCATACGAGTCATGCCACCTACCAAGATGACTTCATCGATTTCACCTGCAGAAATTCCCGCATCTTTCATTGCAGCTTTGCAAGGAAGGATTGTGCGTTCAATTAAGTCAGCTACTAAAGCCTCAAGCTTTGCACGTGTTAATTTAATATTTAAATGCTTTGGCCCAGAAGCGTCTGCTGTAATAAATGGAAGATTTATATCTGTTTGCAATGCAGATGAAAGTTCGATTTTTGCTTTTTCAGCTGCTTCTTTTAAACGTTGCAAGGCAAGGCGATCTTGACGTAAGTCAATCCCACTTTCACGTTTGAATTCATCAGCCAAATATTCCATAATTCGTGCATCAAAATCTTCACCGCCTAAAAACGTATCGCCGTTCGTTGATTTAACTTCAAAAACACCATCACCAATTTCCAAAATAGAAACGTCAAATGTTCCACCACCTAAGTCATAGACAACAATTGTACCGGTGCCCTTTTTCTCTAATCCATAAGCAAGTGCAGCAGCAGTCGGTTCATTAATAATACGTAATACATCCAACCCCGCAATGCGACCAGCATCTTTTGTTGCTTGACGCTGTGAATCATTAAAATAAGCAGGTACTGTGATAACAGCTTGAGTCACAGATTCACCCAAATAACTTTCTGCTGTCTCTTTCATTTTTTTCAAAATCATAGCACTAACTTGGCTGGGGCTATATTTTTCCCCGTGGGCTTCAATCCACGCATCACCATTATCTGCTTTAATAATTTTATAAGGAACTAACCCAATATCTTTTTGAGTCATTGGGTCTTCAAATCGTCGACCGATTAAGCGCTTAATAGCGAATAATGTATTTTCAGGATTAGTTACTGCTTGACGTTTTGCTGATTGCCCAACGAGAATTTCATTGGAAGCATCAGAAAAAGCAACCATTGAAGGTGTTGTGCGTGCACCTTCTGCGTTTTCAATAACTTTAACGTTGCCATCTTCCATGATTGCAACGCACGAATTTGTTGTTCCAAGGTCAATACCAATAACTTTAGACATTCCTAGCCTCCTACAAATTTTTTATTTTTTTATCAGCTTTAGCAGCCGAAGTCTTACTCTGCTAACAATATAAGGTCATTTTTATAAAAAATCAATACTTGAGTCAATATATTTGACTTCTCTATGAGTATTTAAGCTGTTGTGTCTACTTTTGGCATTGACGCTGGCGATGGTTTTGCAACACCTACTAAAGCGGGTCGTAATAACCGGTCGTGTAAAACATAACCATGTTGTAAGACTTGAACAATAAAGCTAGGCGCATGTTCATCTGTTTCTACTTCAAACATTGCTTGATGAAAATTGGGGTCGAATTTTTGGTGTAGAGGGTCAATTTTTTTAACACCGTGACGTTCAAGAATATTCAAAAATTCCTTTTCTGTCATGTCAACACCTGTGATAAGTGCTTTAACTGATTCAGGAAGATCTGCTGTTTGAGGATAGTTTTCAAGAGCACGTCGCAAATTGTCAGTTACGCTTAGTAACTCGCGAGCAAAATTTGTGATAGCAAATTTTTGCGTATCTTCTCGCTCTTTAGTCGCTCGTTTGCGGTTGTTTTCAGCATCCGCAAGTGCACGTAACCACTGATCTTTCATTTTGCCAAGCTCAGTTTGAAGAGATTCAAGTGTGGTCGTTTCCCCAAGAATATCTGTCGAAGTGTCTTTATCGGCAATTGGCATTTCAGATTCTGGGATATTTTTATTGTCGGTCATCAAAAAACTCCTTAGATGCTTTCTTAACTATTACTATGATATATGTCAGGAGTTATAACAAAATGCAAGTTTTGCAAAGGTTAGTCTAAAGCAGAATTTAACTTTTTATTCTATGATCAAATATTGCTAAATATAAGAAAAAATAGCAATAAAATTTTAAATAAATTTATAGACAATGAGGGAGAAATATTGCATTGTTAATGAACTTACTAAGTTGTGTTGTCGGAGTTTTATATGAGCCTTTCTCTGCCTAACAGTTATGCCCCTAAAGACGATGAACCTTTTATGAATCCCATTCAGCTGGAGTATTTTCGTCTTAAACTTTTATCGTGGCGTGATCAGCTTTTAAAAGAATCTACTGAAACTATTACCCATCTTCAAACAGATCTACAAACAGAAGCCGATGTTATTGACTGTGCTGCCAGTGAAACAGATCGAACAATTGAGCTACGTGCCCGTGATCGAGAACGCAAATTGATTAATAAAATTGAAGAAGCCTTACGTCGCATTGAAGAAGGAACGTACGGATATTGTGATGAAACTGGTGATCCTATCAGCCTAAAACGTTTAGAAGCTCGTCCTATTGCGACATTGAGCATCGAAGCGCAAGAACGTCATGAACGCCGTGAACGCCTTCAACGGGATTATTAATTTTTGCATTTAATGCACTGCCATTTAATAAAATCAGTGCATTTAAATTATTAAGTGTTTTGTGGGTACTTTTGATTATAGATATTTGAGACCGTTGCATAATGGGATGTTTAATAATCTGCTTAGTTTCTCTAATTATTGATACGCCCTATACTTCCAAAAGATAAACCCTTGCTATGGTGTCTATTTAATAAAACAGATTGCTTATGCTAAGCTCATGTTAGAAATAGAAATTTACACTATAATCTCTTCAATTCTTGCTATTTATTATCAATATAGCTAATTTTACTGAAGGCGATTAAGTAGTGAGATTAGGCACCATGCATCCAATTCCATCTTTCCAACAAATGATTCTTAATTTACAACAGTTTTGGGCAAACTGGGGCTGTGTCATTCTTCAACCCTATGATATGGAAGTGGGTGCGGGTACTTTTCATCCTGCCACAACTTTGCGAGCATTGGGCCCAGATATATGGAATGCGGCTTTTGTGCAACCAAGTCGTCGCCCAGGAGATGGCCGGTATGGGGAAAATCCAAACCGCTTGCAACATTATTATCAATTTCAAGTAATTCTCAAACCTGCACCAGACAATGCCCAGCAACTTTATCTTGATTCATTGCAAGCCATTGGGTTTGACTTAAAAAAACATGATGTGCGTTTTGTGGAAGATGATTGGGAAAGCCCAACTTTGGGGGCTGCAGGTCTTGGTTGGGAAGTTTGGTGTGATGGCATGGAAGTCACGCAATTTACTTATTTTCAACAAGTAGGTGGCATTGATTGCTCTCCCGTCTGTGTGGAAATTACGTATGGTCTTGAACGATTAGCTATGTGTATGCAAGAGGTCGATAGCTTTTTTGATTTGAATTGGAATGGTCAGGAAGGCACAAAAAAGTTAACTTATAAAGATGTTTATCTGCGTGCTGAACAGGAATTTTCCGAATATAACTTTAAAGGGTCAACACCCCAAATGCTATTCCAACATTTTAAAGATGCTGAGCAAGAATGCCAACAATTACTTGCAAGAAAATTAGCTTTACCGGCCTATGATCAATGTATCAAGGCCAGTCATTTATTCAACTTATTGGATGCGCGAGGCGTAATTAGTGTGACAGAACGAGCCGGTTATATCGGTCGCATTAGAACGCTTGCTAAGGGTTGTTGTCAAGCATGGGTAGGAGCATCATCATGAGCGAATTTTTACTTGAATTTTTTTCGGAAGAAATTCCTGCACGGATGCAATTAAAAGCAGCCACAGATTTAAAAAAATTGATGGAAATCGCAGTGACGAAAGAAGGGCTTTCTTTTTCTGATATCAAAACGTTTGTAACTCCACGTCGCTTAACATGTGTGGTTGATGGTTTAGCAATACAAACAGTAGAATCTGTTGAAGAGAGACGCGGACCACGGATTGATGCGCCAGCGGCGGCGATGACGGGTTTTTTAAAATCTGCAGCAATTCCTCAAGACAAGTGTCTGCAAAAAGATGGATATTGGTATGCGACAATTGTGCAGCCTGTTCAGCAAACGGAAACTTTAATTCCCAGCATCGTGCGTGGTATTATTCGTGATTTTTCATGGGCAAAATCGATGCGGTGGCCAGAAGCGACATTACCATGGGTACGACCGGTGCGCTCTGTTTTATGTTTGTTGAATGGTAAAGTTAATGCATTTGAGATTCCAGAATTTGGGCTGACAACCAATAATAAAACCTACGGGCATCGTTTTTTAGCACCCAAAGAATTGACTGTTACATCTTTTGCTGATTATCAAGAAAAGCTTTCAAATGCATATGTTGTTTTGGATCATCAAGAACGTCAACAATTCATTATGACTGGCTTGACAGCATTAGCAAAAGAAAAAGACTGCCAGCTAGAATCTGATCCAGCACTTTTAATTGAAGTAGCAGGACTTACGGAATGTCCACAACCATTGATGGGTGCTATTAACTCGGCATTTATGCATCTTCCTAAATCGATATTATCAACATCAATGCGTGTGCATCAAAAGTATTTTACCTTTATTGATAAAGACGGCAATATTGCCCCTTATTTTGGATTGGTTGCAAACACACTATCAACAGATGATGGTAAAGAGATGTTGCGTGGTTATGAGCGTGTGCTGCGTGCGCGTCTAAGTGATGCGGCGTTCTTTTATGATCAAGACTGTGATATTGCTCTGGAAACGCTTGTGCCAAAGCTCAATAAAATTATTTTTCACGCTAAATTAGGAACTTTGGGGCAAAGAGTTGAACGGTTTATAGCGCTTGCAACATCTGTTGAAACAAAGCGAGCCGCGATGTTGTGTAAGGCTGATCTTGTCTCATCGATGGTTGGGGAGTTTCCTGAACTTCAAGGAGTAATGGGTGGCATTTACACGCGTGTGCAAGGCGAGGTTGAAAACGTTAGTCAAGCTATCCAAGAACATTATCAACCTGTCGGTATTAGTGATACTTGTCCAACAAATAAAGTGGCAATTGAGCTAGCGCTGATTGATAAAGTTGACGCATTAGTTGGTTTTTTTGGGATTGGCGAAACGCCAACTGGCTCAAAAGATCCATTTGCATTACGCCGTGCAGCGCTTGGTATTATTCGTATTATACGTGAAAATAATCTTAAGGATTATCATTTGAGAGAGATATTGACGCAAGCAGCAGATCGCTATCAACAACAAGAAGTCAAATTCATTAAAGAGTTTCATATAGATCAGGTGATTGACTTTATTGTTGAGCGACTTGCACACATGCTGCGTGCGGCAGGTATTCGCCATGATTGCATTTCGGCGGTATTAGAGGCAGATCAGGATGAAAATATTTGTTCACTTGCTGATCGAGCTTTAAGCTTGATGCACTTTATGGAGGGCAATGCCGGAGCGTCATTGCAGGCAGCTTTTAGACGAGCACAAGGAATTTTGGCAAAAAGTGATGTTGATCTATCTTCCCATCAACTAGAAATATCGAGCCTTAACGATGTAATGGAAAAAAATCTTTTTTTACAATTAGAGAAGCTTTCTGTGCAAACACCGGAGTTACTCAATAGTGGTAAATATCTAGAATTAATGCAGATTTTGGCTGATCTTCGCCCGACCATTGATGATTTTTTTACGCTTAAAATTAATGCAGATAGCGAGATAGACCGTTTAAATCGATTTGCTTTATTGCAGCGGTTAATTGATCAAACACGCCAAGTTGCTGATTTCAGTAAGTTGGAAGGGTAATGTTTTAAGTAAGATTTAACATCCTCTTTTAATAGACAAAAGAGGGTATTAAAAATTTATACGAAGTCAAACCTTGTTTTTGGTTATAGTTATTCTACTGTCACCGATTTTGCTAAATTTCTTGGTTGATCAACATCTGTTCCTCGCAGTAAAGCCGTATGATAGGCAATAAGTTGCATGGAAATAGCATAAACAATTGGAGCCACAAACGTTGAACACATTGGCATTTTGAGCGTAATGTTTGGAATATGATTGGCCTCCAAAGCCTGTTGACCTATGACATCCACCAAACAAATAACAGTAGCGCCACGCGCAACTACTTCTTGAACATTTGATAGAGTTTTTTCAAACCATTTGTCGTTAGATGGAGCATTAACAATAACAGGCGTCTCTTGATCAATCAAAGCAATCGGACCGTGTTTCAGTTCACCTGCTGCATATCCTTCTGCATGAATATAAGAAATTTCTTTTAATTTTAAAGCACCTTCAAGAGCCACGGGAAAATTTGTCCCCCGTCCAATAAATAGTACACCATCTGCTTTTTCAAGGCTTAGAGCAATCTTGTGAACTTCTGCTTCATTTTGCAAGACTGTCATAATCAAACCAGGTACTGTGAACAAATCTGTAAGAAGCTCTTTTTCCTGAGTCAGCGACATGACTCCACGTTGACGAGCCGCGTAAATGACAATATTTGCTAATACCGTCAATTGCGCTGTAAATGCTTTTGTAGAAGCGACGCCAATTTCAGGACCAGCATAAGTCATTAAAACATCACTCGCTAATCTAGCAATAGAACTTTCAGGCACATTAACAATGGCAATAGTCTGTTGTTTTTGTTCAGTTGCAAGCGTCAATGCCATTAAGGTATCAATTGTTTCTCCCGACTGAGAAATAACCAGTGTAATACCTTTATCTAAAAAAACACCATCGCGATAGCGAAATTCAGAGGCAATATCTACATCAACTGGAATATGAGCATATTTTTCAAACCAATATTTTGCCACCATTCCCGCATAATATGAAGTACCACAAGCCACAATCGATAATCTCGGTGCATTTTTCCAATCTGCTTTTGTAGTAAGCTTTGTTGTGAAATTTTCATGATCAGCGTAGTGTAATAGAGTTTCACCAATAACCTTCGGTTGTTCAAAAATTTCTTTTTGCATAAAATGATTATAATTACCTTTTCCAACAGCATTTTCTTTGAATTCGACCGTCTTTACTTCCACTGAAATTTTATGATGCTTTTGATTATACACCTGATAAGATGCAGGTGTCAAAATTGCATAGTCTCCTTCATTCAAATAAATAACTTTATCTGTCCATAAAGATACGACCAACGCATCTGATCCAATATACATTTCATCTTGTCCAATGCCTATAACAAGAGGACTTCCTTGACGAGCAACGAGCATAACATCTGGATTTTGCTTGAGGATAATAGCAAAAGCGAATGCTCCTGTAATATCACCTAACACAGATTGTAAAGCTAAAAGAGGTTCTTTGCCTTCTTTCAAATATTCAGTAAACAGATAAACAATTACCTCAGTATCTGTTTGACTGACAAACACGTATCCTTTGTTTTCTAAAGATTTTCGCAATTCCGCATGGTTTTCGATAATACCATTATGAACCACTGATACATAGTCATTGCTATGAGGATGTGCGTTGATTTCATTAGGTACACCATGTGTTGCCCAACGTGTATGCCCAACGCCAATATTACCTTGGAGTGGATTCAGATGAGTAACGTCTTTTAAATTTTTCAATTTACCTACTGCACGACGAACTTCAAAATTCCCATCATCAATCGTAGCAATACCTGCCGAATCATATCCCCTATACTCTAAACACGCCAGTCCTTTCAAAATCCGTGGTACAACATTTTGAAAACTAGTGATCCCAACGATCCCGCACATACTACTATCCTTTAATTTTTTTTATAGTTTTGATGAAAAGATTTCGTCCAATTTAATCTTATTTCTTGCCTGCTTCTTGCAATTCCCAAGGCTTGCGATGGCACATCCTTGGTAATAGCACTTCCCGCCCCCACAACTGCATCCTCACCGATCGAAACAGGCGCAATCAAAGAACTATTAGAACCAATAAAAGCTCTCTCTCCAATAATTGTCTGATGCTTGCCAATCCCATCATAATTACACGTAATAACACCCGCCCCAATATTAGCTTTAGCACCTATCATAGCATCCCCAAGATAAGCTAAATGCTTAGCTTTAGCAGCCTTACCTAGAGTTGATTTTTTTACTTCCACAAAATTACCAACTTCGGCATTATCTTCCAAAATCGTATATTCTCTTAAATGTGCAAAAGGCCCTATTTTTGTTTGGTTTCCCAAACGAGTTTTTACCAAATAACAACTTGGATAAATAGTTGCACCTTCACCCACCACAACTTCTTCTCCAAAAAAAACATTGGGGTAGATAGTTGTATCCTTACCAATAATCGTGTCATGATTAAAGTAAATTGTGTCAGGATCAAGTAATGTGACGCCAGATCGCATAATTTTATCTCGCAAGATTGCCTGATACTGACGTTCAGCTATTGCTAATTCTACCCGATTGTTAACGCCATGAAAAAGATCAGGGTTTTTTGATTCTACCACATATCTATTAATAGACTGTTTATTTGCCAGCTCAATAATATCTGTTAGATAATATTCCTGAGCTGAATTATCGCAAGTTAATTTAGGCAATAAATTCTTTAAAGTTGCAATAGACGTTATAATAATGCCTGTATTACATAAATTTATTTGTCGCTCTGTATCAGTTGCATCTTTATATTCGACAATACAGTTTAGATTTTTACCATCCGCCACAATGCGCCCATATTGCCGCGGATCACTTAAACGCATCCCCAAAACTGATATACTGTTTTCTGGATGAAGACGATGCTCAGCTAGAAGATGTACAAGTTCGTCTACTTGAATCAGTGGCGTATCTCCACAAACAATTAAAACATCACCTTGACTGTCACTCAGTTGACTTAAGCCTGCTTTAACGGCATCGCCAGTGCCGCGGGGATGTTCTTGAATTGCTACTTTTACCGCGCGTTCCTCCACTACACTAGATTTGCAAACATGTGGGGAAATAACGGTTACCACTTCCTGAGGATCAAGTGCTAAAGCAGCATCCAAAACGTGATGGATAATTGGCTTTCCAACGACTTGATGCAAAATTTTTGGCGCATGAGAATACATACGCGTCCCTTGTCCCGCTGCAAGAATAATAACTGATAACATTTTTAATTCTTAACCTGAAGCTATTTTTGATAAGTATATCACATTTTTATCATTGAAATACGACTAAATTATTACATTTTATTGCGGAAACTATCAATTTTTGTTTATTTTTTCAAAAAATTAATTCCATAATGATAATGTGAATAAATATTATGAAACATATGACCTGGAAGAAAGTTTAAAGTCAAAAAGCTATCCTTATTACTTTTGCTTTCTTACCTTACCGCGACAATTCCAAGATACTTTGGCATTGTTTTGGGGTATTGCTGCTGAAATTAGATTTATCCCTTTAAATGTGACGAACCCTTTGGTGGGATTTATGCGACTTACCAGCTGGCGTGATCGGCTAGTTGTCTGGGAAATGGAAGATAAAATCGATTGGCTCAATACATATGAAGTTTTCTTTGATGAAACAATAAACATTCAAACAAACTGGCCAGCGTATATTCAAGGAGAAACTTTGCTCATTCAGCATTCCTTATCTATCCTTGAAAAGAATCCAAGTCCTTGTTTAATGAATGCAGCGACTCTTTTAGGTGAAGTCTTAGGCCTCATTTATTTATTGCAAAGCGATCGAAAATTCGACTTTGAAGATGACCTTTTCTTTAAAAAAAGCCTTGTCCATCAAATTGAAACCCGCCTCACACAATTGACTTTAGAAACTAAGATTCCAAAAAATTGCCACAGCCTATTTTCTCTAATGGGATATTGTCTTGCCTGGCTTAACCGTTATCGTCGCTCTCACCATCCCGTAACAGTGACAGAATTTGTCATTCAATGGGCAATTTTAAAGCAAAGAGTCAGAATATGTTGGAATTTCTATTTCAAAAATTAATAAAAAATCATATACTTATACTCTTCGTGAATGAAAAAGTGAATCTCGATTGATAGAAATTCGCATTTCCACTCACGAAGAGTATATTTGTAACTTCTTAATGGGAAATGAGTAAAAAATGGATGTAGTGACAACAAATTTTGACTGCTATTCCTTTTGCGTAGGGGATACTTATAGCATTGACCCACTAGCAAAAACATTGCGACAAATGGGCATGGATCCCAAATTTTATGATAACGTTATCTATATCCATCCCTTATCTGAAAATACACAAAGTCATATCTTTTTCTTTCCTTATGGATGTGCTGTTTTTTGGGGAATGGAATCACTTGAAATTCAGCAATATCTTGACATTGCAAAACAACATATTATAAAGTCCCTACCCCAAGTCGTAACAGATCAATCAAGCTATCACTATGGGCCCGACACCTTAATCATTGAAGAAAATGACGAAATTATCATAGAACCAAACGACCCCTTGATTCTTCTTTCCCTTTCCTATGCCTTGTCACAATCTGTAAAATTAACGACTTTTGAAGACTCAATAGACCGAATTATTCAAAAAACACGCCATTTACCTGAAGAAATGGCACAAAAAGGAACAACTTCTTTATCAAGAAGAAAATTATCTAAGAGCATAGGGGCTTTATTTGCAGAACGGCACTCTATTAACTTACATAATGATTTGTTAGATACTCCTGAATTTTTCTGGCGTCGCCCTGGCTATGAGTCTTATTATCAAGCAGGTGTTGCTTATTTAGACATTCCTACGCGCTCCAACATCCTCAACCAACGTCTATCAGCTTTACAAGAACTTTATCAGGTTTTGTCAGATGAATTAAAGCATCTTCACTCATCACGCTTAGAGCTGATTATTATTTACTTAATTGTCACCGAAGTCGTATTGGTCATTTTTAAAGACATCTTAAAGTGGATTTAGAGTAGGAAAAGAGAGGCAATCCTCACCTTCAACTTTTTCTAATTCTTCCAAGCAACTTCTTCAGCATTTACCTGGTTAAGTAAAGTTATTGCTTTTGCATATCCTTAATTACCTTTTTGCATAAACGATGGGTAATTCTTGCCAAGATGTTGTATAAGAGGAAGATTTTTTATCTTTTCGATCATTCCAGGCTAATTGAGCACTACACGCCGCCATATATAGCATACCAATACCATGTTTTTTATTCAAGCTATCCACTACTTTGGCAAGATTTTCTCCTTTAGGTGTGACGAGGATATCCTCAGCAAACAGACTATATTGTTGATACGATGCAGGCTTTAAATCTAATGCCATTACACCGACTTTTTTATAACCAAGGCCAGGACGATAAATTTTTTCAAGCCCTTGACAGCAAGCTTTAATTAAATTGGCATCATCATTGATGGCTTGCGATAATTCGATGGCGAAACTTTCTTGAAAAAAATCTGCCTTAAATCTATTTGTTTTAATCAAAATTAAAAGATTAGCCGTTTTAAGTGCTTTTTGACGCAGTTTCCGCCGTAGACGCGCTGCATAAGATGCCATATGCGAGCGAAGCTCTTCAAATGTCAAAATATCTTTATCAAAACTACGTGTGACTTGAATAGATTTGTTGGCATCTTGTTGTTCTTCTAATGCAAGACAAGAAATCCCATTTAATTCATTCACAAGCCTTTCTCCCACAACGGTGAAAATTTGTCGCATCCACCGGGGATCTACTTGTTGCAGATCATAGGCTGTGTTAATGCCGACTTCTCTTAACCGAATGGATAACTTTCTGCCGACCCCCCATATTTCATCTACTTTTAAGCCTTTTAAAGCGATTTGGATATCTTTAGCATCTTGTAAAAAGCATACGCCATTATAATCAGCATTCTTTTTAGCCAGATAATTTGCAACTTTGGCTAAAGTTTTGGTAGGCGCAATCCCAATACAGGTAGGAATCCCCAAACCTTGAAAAACTTGTTAGCGAATATGCTGGGCTTTTTTAAGCACGGTTGAGGTATCTGCCAAATCAATAAAAGCTTCATCAATTGAATAAACTTCAAGTCTTGGCACCATCGAGGCCACCAAACCCATCAAGCGGTTAGAAATATCACTATATAGGGCAAAATTTGCAGAAAATACTTCTACTTTATGATGATTAACAAGCCCCTTATACTTAAACAAAGGCGCGCCCATTGGAATACCTAATGCTTTTAACTTCATTAGATCTTGAAATGAAACAGCCATCGTTATTTGATAAAACAGCCACGGGTTTATTTGTCAAATCTGGGCGAAAAATACGCTCACACGAAACAAAAAAATTATTACCGTCAATGAGGCCAAATAAAGTCATTTTAAAACTGATGAATAACAGAAGTCACTACACCCCAAACAATGAAATCCATATCCGTTGTCACTTCAATAGCATGATAGGTATCATTTTCAGGAACCAAATAACACCGTCCTTCCTCTAACTTTAATCTTTTTACTGTCAACTCACTATTCAATACAGCAATCACAATACTACCGTTTTTGGCTTGCATTGAGCGATCAACAATTAAAATATCGCCATCATTAATACCAGCAAGAATCATAGAATCTCCTGATACCTTTACAAAAAAACTTGTGGTCGGTTTTGAAATTAAGTGGGCATTTAAATCAAGATATGAATCAATATTTTCATCTGCAGCAAAAGGAACACCCGCAGCCACTTTACTGGAAAAGAATGGTAAAGTCATGGAAGAAGATGCTATCATGAAAATATCGTCCAAAGTATCAGCAATTGTTAAGGAACACTTTTCTGCTTTAAGTAAATGACAATAAGAATCAAGGCGCGTCGCGATAGATAAGGGAATACGCCTAACAACTGTTTTTTCTTGAAAAGGCCCAGAATTTTCTTTTCGCCCCGCACCTGACCTAAAACCACCTCTTGACATTCTATTTTCCTTTGTTATGATTATCGTACATTAATCATAACAGATTATATTAATGATTGCTATGCGAAATGTGGATTTATAAATATTGAATTTACTGTAAGAGACCATTGCATAATGAAATATTTTGAGATGATTAACGTATCAAGAGAACCGCAAACCCGGAGTTTACTTTATGTAAATGAGGAGTTGAGGATCGCATTGATACTGTTAAGGACTCAAAAGAATCATTAGGCAATGGTCTGTGTAAAGGAGCTGACGGAAATGATGACTGCCCCAAAAATTAGTCCTCGCCACTATCGAACCTTAAGGAAGAAGAAAAAAATGCGTAGTAAAATTGCAGAACTAACAACAACACAAATAAAATCACCTGAAACAAAAAGTGTTATTTTGACGCTTTTGGTGTTAACTCTAGTATTTGCTGTTATTGCTTATTTTAAGCCTTAATAGAGACTATTGTATAATGAGATATTTTGAGATAATTAACATGTCAAGAGAACTGCAAAACCGGAGTTTACTTTATGTAAATGAGGATTTGAGGATCGCATTGATACTGTTAAGGGCTCAAAAGAATCATTATGCAGCGGTCTCTAATAGAAAAATAAAATCACATACCTGAAGTAGACAAACTTTGTTAATGGATCAGCCTCAAGAAACTATTTCTGGATTAATTGAACGCATTACCTTCCACAATGAAGAAACGGGGTTTTGCGTTCTAAAAATCAAGGTTAAAGGCCACAAAGATCTTGTTACCGTTATTGGTTCTCTTCCTACCGTTAATGCAGGGGAATGGGTAGAAGCAGAAGGTATTTGGATTCAAGATAAACAATATGGGCAACAGTTTAAATCACAGCAATTACGCCTTACACCCCCCACAACATTAGAAGGAATTGAAAAATATCTTGCATCTAGCCTTATCAAAGGAATAGGGCCAAGATATGCGAAAAAGCTTGTTCAGACCTTTGGACAAGATGTGTTTGAAATCATTGAAAAAACGCCCAATGCTTTGCAAAAAATCCCCGGCATAGGGTCGCAGCGCCAACAACAAATTATTGCTGGATGGGCAGATCAAAAAACAATCCGCAATATAATGCTCTTTCTTCATTCTTATGACATCAGCACCACGCGCGCTTTTCGAATATATAAAACCTATGGCAATAATGCCATTCAACTCATTAAAGATAATCCTTATAAACTTGCTGCAGCTATTCGTGGCATTGGTTTTGTTAGTGCCGATAAAATTGCACTACAACTTGGTATTAGACAAGATTCTCTTATACGGGCAAGAGCAGGCTTACATTATAGTTTAACCAATGGCATAAGAGATGGTCATTGCGGTCTTCCTATTTCTTTATTGCTTTCAACAACCCAAAATTTGCTTGATATTAATGAAGAGATCCTTCAACAAGCATTAGATATAGAATTGCAGATAGGAACGATTATTCAAGATTATATTGATGATGTTCCTTGTGTGTTTTTACAAGAGTTCTTTTCCACAGAAAAAGGCATTGCAGAGATATTGCGAAAACTTCAATCTGCGCCTTTACCATGGCCAGATATTGATATACCAAACACCCTTCAAGAGATTGAAGAAAAAAACGGCATTGCCTTATCTTCTTCTCAACAACAAGCCCTTACACAAGCTTTATCTAATAAAATCACCATTATAACAGGTGGTCCTGGTGTGGGCAAAACCACACTTCTTCGATCTATCTTGCAGATTTTTAAAACGCATAAAATGGCGCTGACTCTGTGTGCACCCACGGGTAGAGCTACTAAAAAAATGTATGAAGCCACCGGGTTTGAAGCCAAAACAATTCATCGATTACTTAATATTAATCAAGAAACAGGCCTGTTCACTTACGATGACAGATTTCCGTTATCTTGTGATGTAGTTGTTGTTGATGAAGTCTCTATGGTTGACATTCCGATTATGTATGCTCTTCTTAAAGCAATCCCTAAGCATGCAGCGCTCATTTTAGTTGGCGATCAAGATCAGCTTCCCTCTGTTGGGCCAGGTCAAGTTTTAGAGGATCTTATCGCATCAAAGGCCATTCCTTTTATCCATCTCACTCAAACATTCCGCCAAGCAGCCTCTAGCGAGATTATTTCTGTAAGTCAGAGCATTAATAAAGGGATATTACCTCCCTTAACTGGTTATGGCACAGATTCAGATTTCTTTTTCATTGAGGCTGAGACACCTGAAATAACAATGAAGACGATTATTGATCTTGTTCAAAAGCGATTACCAACAAAACTTGGTTATTCACCTTTTTCTGACATTCAAGTCCTTTGTCCGATGACACGAGGAGGCATTGGTACCAAAGCGCTCAATGTAGAACTTCAAAAAGCATTAAATCCCCCCACAACAAATAGTCTGCAAAAATTTGGGTCTTGGTATAGTGTCGGCGATAAAGTCATGCAGATCGAAAACAACTATCAAAAAGAGGTTTATAACGGCGACATTGGTATCATTCAACAGATAAATCTTGAAGAAAATGAGATAAAAATCGATTTTGAAGGTAAAATCATTGATTACGATTTGCAAGAGCTTGATGAAATTGTTCTTGCCTATGCGATGACCATTCATAAATCTCAAGGTTCTGAATATCCTGTTGTCATTATCCCCTTACTTACTCAACATTATGCTATGCTGCAAAAAAATCTTATCTATACAGGCATCACCCGCGGTAAGAAGTTGGTGATTTTAGTCGGTCAAAAAAGAGCCTTGGCGATTGCTATTCACAATACAAAAGTACAAAAACGCTGGTCAATGCTTGAAACTCGATTAAAATCAAGTTTGTAATTTTAGAAAATATATAAAAGATGCTTCTGTTTCCCATTTCTATTATTAAAATCTTCCGCTATATTGTACTTAAAATAAATATTTAACTATATAGGGAACAAAAAATGACAATTTTACACAAAAAGCTAGCAATCGCTTTTTTCATAGCTTCTCTTACAACAGTTTCTATGGCAGCAGATCGCGATGAAGATAGTGAAGAAGAACTTAATAGGCAATTAGTAACTTTACAGGTACAAAATGAAGAGCTCAAAGAAGCTCGTGAAAAAGAATTAAAAAAAGCACACCTTCGTCAACAAATTGAAGAAGAAAAACAAAGAGCTATTGCGTTGAGCAGCTCTCAACCACAATATTTCCAAACCACTAACCCACTACAAGATTTTACCGTTGTGTTGCATAACACAGCTTTCGTAGGCATACAATCTATATGCGATAAAGCCACTGGTCAAGACGATCAACAAGCGCCAAGCAAGTGGGTGCCAGTGAGAAAAGAACTAAAGCAACAAGCAGTACAAACAGCTGTTAGCTTTCTTAGCGGATTTCTAAACAGCAGAACAACGAACTAACGTTCTATTACAAGGGAGGGGGTTTTCCTCTCTCAACACATTTAACTATGTCTACTCCCCTTTTATTCAAGAGTCTTTGCTTGAACAGGCATTTTTTCAGTTAAATAAGCATTTGGATTAACGATCAATTTTTCTGTTCCTTCCAGCCCTTTATTAACCTCAACAATCTTTCCAAGATCTCGCCCTAGTGTCACAGGTTGATAATGCACGGTATTGTCAGCTGCTACAATCGCCACAAAGCTTCCTTCTGCCCGCGTAATAATCGTATTGGCAGGAACTTCATAAATCGGCTGTAATGATTTAATAAAAAAACGAACAAGACAATACATACCCGGGTATAACTTAGCTTGTTGATTATCCACATTTACTTCAACTAATAAGGTGCGCGAGGCAGGATCAATCGCACTGGAAGAACGAACAACCGTTGCCTTAATTAGTGCATCAGGAAATTCCAAAAACTTGACTTCGACCGCATCCCCATCTTGAATATTCATGGCATTGCTTTGCGGCACATTCACAAAAATACGCAGCACACTTTGATCAGACATTTGATAAAGATAACTACCACCCAAATTATCAGCCAGTACCAGATCGCCTCGATCAATTTTACGGCTAGTAATTGTCCCTGCAAATGGCGCTATAATTTCTTCAAAATCTTGTAAAGCACGTAGTTTTTCAAGATTTGCCTGTTGGGATTTGAGATCTGCATCAGCAGAAAGATATTCAGCCTCGGTTTGGTCGTAAGATTGCCGCGAAGTATCATTGGTTTTAACAAGTTTGGCAGAACGAGCCATATTCAACTGCGCAACTTTTAATTGAGCTTCCGATCGAAGAACCGCAGCTTTTGCTTGTTCAACCTGTGCATCTAAATCAGGGGCAGAGATTTCTGCAAGCAGCTCTCCTTCTTCTACCGTACTGCCGATATCATAATACCATTCACTAATATAGCCATTAGAACGCGCATATAGGGTAGCTTGTTGATACGCCTGCGTTGCACTAGGTAGCTCTAAATCATTGGTTTCAGATTGTTTTTTTGGAAGCACAACATAAACTGTTAACTCAGCATTATGGCTTTGTTTTGACTGAAAAAGACAAGAAAACCCCCAGACAATTCCACACACGATTACCACGCTGATGATGATCAAAATTGGTTTATGCTTTAAGTACAACATATGGTTCTCTATTTTTTTAAATAATTTCTGCATCAAGTCCCGTATCATCTTGTACCTGCACGCGTTTAAAGATTGTGTAAACTATCGGAATGAAAAATAGTGTCGCGGCGGTTGCAAATATTAACCCACCAACAACACTGCGCCCAAGTGGGGCGTTTTGCTCGCCCCCCTCCCCTAGACCGAACGCCATGGGAATCATCCCTAAAATCATGGCTAGCGCTGTTAACATAACTGGGCGCAACCGAGAAAAAACAGACGCCATAATGGCTTTGTGAATTCCTTTTCCTAGATGCAACTCATCGTTGGCAAAAGAAACAATTAAAATACTGTTGGCTGTCGCCACACCAGTTGCCATAATAATTCCCATTAATGCCGGCACACTAAAAGTTGTCCCCGTCATAAATAACATAAAAATAGATCCTGAAATACAAATCGGAATGGCCATAATAATAATAAATGGATCAATCCATGATTGGAAATTCACTACCATTAACAAATAAACAAGAATAATAGCAAAAATAAGACCAATGCCAATGTGGAGAAAAGATTCGTTCATACTCGACACTTGCCCAACAATCTCAATATTATTTCCTGGCTTTAGTTGAGGTTTTGCATTTTCGATAATTTTTCGAATCTTGGATTCTGCTGTACTTAAATCAATTCCTTGAACATTTGCATATAGATTGTACATGGGATTAAAATTATAACGACTAATATTAGCCGGAATATGGCTGTATGTTACTTTCGATAAATTCCGAAGCAGCGGTTGACTGTTGTTAGTATTCACTATATGCATCGGCGTATTTAATAAATCGCTAAGACTTGTGATCATTGATTGAGGTGTTTGAACAGCAACAGTATAAGGAACACCTGCACGATAGTCAGTCCAATAGTTAGGAGACACAACCGTGCTAGAACTAAGGGATGTTAATACATCAAAAGCCACATCTTTTTGTGCTAAACCAAATTCAGCCGCACGGCTTCTATCAATATTTATTAACACACTTGGAACATCTAAAACTTGACGCATCACCACATCAACGACACCAGAAATTTTGGTGATTTGTTCTTGCACCTGTTGAATAATTTTTAGGTTATTTTCAGTATCTCTACCTGAAACACGAATATCAATAGGAGATGGCAGCCCAAAGTTCAAAATTTGATTGGTAATATCTGGCGGTTGAAAAAAAGCCTCTAAATGCGGAAATTTTTGCCGTAACATCTCACGTAGTTTGTTTTGGTATTCTAAAGTTGATTGATGGCCTTTCTTCAAAGAAATCAAAATCTCTCCATCAAATGAACCCACTGTGACAATATCCATAAAGCCAAAGTTGATCGGATCTGGTAACCCAATATTATCAATAAGAAGATCTAATTCTTCTTTTGGAATCACTTCTTTGATTGCTTTTTCTACCTCTATAAAGATACGAGCTGCTTCTTCAATTCTGGTACCTGTTGGTGCTCGAACATGAAGTTTAATCAATCCTGCATCCACGTAGGGGAAAAAATTACGACCTATAAAAAGCACCAGACTCAAGCTTAAGACGATCCCAATAGGAATTATTTTTAAAATCAGGCTACGATTGATAATTGTTAAACGAACAAGTCGAATATAACGGTCTCTTAATCTTAAAAACCATTCCTCAAACCGTTCTGTAATAACTGATACTTTTTTACTAAATCGACTTTGTGCAGCAGGATTATAGCTCCCATCAATATGATCTTGGAATAAATATTGCATCATTGATGGCACCAATGTCCGCGATAAAACATAAGACGCCATCATTCCAAAAATCACCGCCATCGCAAGGGGCGCAAATAAATATTTGGCCGGCCCCGTTAAGAAAAATATGGGGACAAAAACAATACAAATGGAAAGTGTCGAAATAAAAGCAGGAAAAACAACTTGTTCTGTACCATGTAAAATAGCTCGCCGAAACGGTTTACCTAATTCTACATTTCGGTGAATATTTTCAACAACCACAGTGGCATCATCTACCAAAATGCCTATTGCAAGACTTAGTCCCCCAAGCGACATCAAATTTAAGCTTTGTCCAAAGATATTAAGAATAATAATTGATGTTAGAATTGATAACGGAATAGAGGTTAAAACAACAATAGTGTTACGCGTACTACCAGTGAATAATAGAATCAATAAACCAATTAGGCACGCAACCAAAAACCCCTCAACAACAAGACCATGAACAGCAGCAGACACAAACAATGATTGATCAAATAAGGGTGTGATTTTTAATCCCTTAGGAGCAGACGCTTGCATAGTGGGCAATCTGTCATATACCTCGTTTACAATATCAATTGTTGATGCGCCCCCTAGTTTCAAAATCGTCAAAAGAACCCCTGCTTCACCCAGACTTCGAACCATATTATTTTGCACGGCATATCCATCACGCACAAAGCCAATATCCCGCATATAAACAATGGAACCATTGACATACTTAATAGGTAAATCATTTAAAGCAGCTACTTGTTCGGGACTACTATTCATCACAACAGTATATTCCAACTTATCTTGCTTAAATGTTCCAGAAGGCGTTGTTAAGTTTTGATTATTCAAAGCAGTATTAATATCGTTGGGGGAAAGACCTTTCGATTGTAATTTTAAGGGATCAATATCAATCATAATCTGACGCAATTTACCACCAAAAGGCAGAGGTAATTTAAGACCATTGATGCCCGTCATTTGCGATCTAATAGTGATTCGCCCATAGTCAGAAAGCTGTGCTTCATTTAAAGTATTGCTACTTAAAGCCAACTGCAAAATAGGAACACTGGAAGGTGTGTAAGTTGAAATAAGGGGGGGTTGTGTGCCGACTGGCATGCGCCGTAGAATTGTTTGCGAAACACTCGAAATTTGTGCCAAAGCCGTCGCAATATTTACTTTTGGCTGAAAATAAACGCGAATAAGTCCAAGCCCACTTAACGTTTGAGATTCCATGTAACTAATATCATCAACACTATTGGTAATAGAAATTTCACTAAAGGCCGTGATTTTTGCCGCCATTTCTTCAGGTGGTAATCCACCATAAGTCCACAGCACAGTCACAACAGGAATATCGATGCGCGGTAATACGTCCGTTGGCATCCGCATAATAGAAAAAAAGCCAAAAATAACGATAAAAATGCCTAAAACACCAAATGTATAGGGGCGTTTTAAAGCAACGTGTACAATTCCCATTTTTTTACCTTTGTAGACAGATCTTTTTCCAATTCCCTATTATATGAGATGTTATTATATGTCTATGCTTGACTATAAATTGACAATAAACAATAGCTTGATACGATTATTAATTTTTCGTAAATTTTTATATCGCAATTATGAAGCATTATCGAGTAAGTTTATACTCAAAAAGAGGATAACATCAGAGACCATTGCATAATGAGATATTTTGAGATAATTAACGTGTTAAGAGAACCGCAAAACCGGAGTTTACTTTATGTAAATAAGGATTTGAGGATCGCATTGATACTGTTAAGGACTCAAAAAAATCATTGTGCAATGATCTCTATTATAGGTTAAATCATGATTCTAATTACAGGGGCAACCGGGTTTATTGGTTCTAACTATGCTCATTTACTTAGTAATAAGGGTGAAGAGATCGCTATTTGTGATTGGTTTGGTAATCATGATAAATGGAAGAATTTAGCAGGGCTTAATCTTGCTGATATTGTTGATCCTGAAAATGTTTTGGGATGGCTAAAACACAATAAAATCTCTCATATCATTCATATGGGTGCAGTCTCTACAACAACGGCAACCGATGTTGATTATCTACTTAAACAGAATTTTGAACTTTCAAAAAAACTATGGTACTGGTGTACAGAAGCACGTATTCGCTTTATCTATGCCTCTTCAGCTGCGACTTATGGTGCTGGTGAACAAGGATTTACTGATGATAACTCTCTTGATTATTTGAAGAAATTACGACCTCTGAATGCTTATGGATGGAGCAAAAACCTATTTGATATGTGGGCAATCACTCAAGTGATGAAAGGTAATCATCCACCACAATGGGCAGGATTAAAGTTTTTTAATGTTTACGGCCCTCGCGAAACACATAAAGGCCCTCAACGCAGCGTTGCGCATCAACTTTTTGAACAAATGAAACGCGGTGAATCAATCAAATTGTTTAAATCCTATCACCCAGATTATCCAGATGGTGGACAACAACGTGATTTCGTATTTGTAGATGATTGTTGCGAAGTCATCAACTGGTTAAGCCATACCCCCTCTGTTTCTGGAATTTTTAATGTTGGCACAGGAAAAGCGCGCAGCTTTTTTGACATAGTTACAGGTTTATCTAATGCGATGAGCCAAAAAGCAAACATAGAATTTATTGAGATGCCCGACCAAATTAAGCAACATTATCAATATTTTACGCAAAGTGACATGACACGTTTGCAAAGCGCTGGATATAAACTAAGCTTTACATCTCTTGAACAAGGCATCGAAACGTATGTTAATTTTTTGGAAAACAATAAAGACTTTTATAGTTAAAGAATAATGACAGAAAATACTCTAGAAAAACTTACGCCTGCACCAGCTCCAGTACAAACATTACTGCTTATCTGTGAAAAATGTGGAAAAAAACAAGTGTTAGAGGGTGAAGAAAATCCATCTATTCAAATTCAAAGACAACTAAAAGCACGAATTAAAGAAACATTAAAACCAGGCACAGCACGGGCTATCACCACCAGCTGTATGAATATTTGCCCCGTCAATGCTATTGCCATCGGCTATATTGATTCGTTACAACAAAACACTTCAGCACAATTTTTTCTTTTAAATGAAAAAGACACTGATCGAGCAGCAAATGACCTATTTCAACAATTTTGCCTGAAGATTTGAGTAAATGATCCTTGATCCGCGATTAGAATCGAGTTCCTCTTTTATCATCAATTTATCGTTATGCCAAGTTCGCCTTAGCCATAATGCCGCATTTCCGTGGCTTTTACTGATTCCCCAGCATGAAAATATGATTGAAATTATTGATCTTAACACCTGCGATCAAGTTCTATTAATGCAAGAAATTGCCTTGGGCAGCCAAGTGATAAAAAGTCTCTTTCAACCTGACAAACTAAATGTTGCCAGCCTTGGGAATGCGGTTCCTCAACTTCATATCCACATTATTGGCCGTTATCAAACAGATCAAGCCTGGCCTAACCCTATTTGGAATACGGTCGAAGAATCTTATGCCCCTGAAAAAAAAGCTGCCCTTATTGATCAAATCAAAAGGGCATTTATAATTACTGAGACCGTTGCATAGTGGCCTCTTACTTATTCACCCGCATAATGTGCTGTCAATTCCATCACTTTTTCATCATCAATTTTTTCAAACAGTCGCATCGGTGGCTGTAACATATGGCCTTGCGGAAAATATCTAAAATTAACAGCATCCGCAAATGTCGTAGCTGACAAATTTCCGACACCAGAATCATTTAACAATGTCAAAATTCGTGCCGCTGTTTCAGGAATAAACGGATAGCTAGCAACCGCAAAAATGCGCAGCAAGTGTAAACAATGAATCAAACTAATCATCGCACTTTCCGAATCAGTTTTCACAACTGTCCACGGTTCTTTGACGGTGATATATTCATTTCCTAAAACCCACAACGCCCTTAAATGTTGAGCAGCTGGACGGAATTTAAGTTGAGATAAGCTTTGCGTCAACTCACTCATTTGTGTGCGCACACTTTGTGTTAGAGTCTGGTCAATTTGGCTCTGCGACAATTGAATTGGCACTAGACCTTGATAATATTTTTGAAACAGCGACAAAGTGCGATTGGCAAAATTACCCAAAATATCAGCCAAATCCTTATTAACGACATTCGCAAACAAACTAAAAGAAAAATCTGAATCTGCTGTTTCAGGACAATTCGCCAGCAAATAATAACGCCAATAATCAGCCGGATAAAGTTCCAGCGCGACATCTGTAAAAATACCGCGTTTTTGACTTGTTGAAAATTTTCCTTTTTCATAAGTCAACCAATGAAATCCTTTAATATAGTCAACTTGCTTAAAATTCATGTCAGCTGCAAATAAAACAGCTGGCCAGAAAATTGCATGAAAAGGAACATTATCTTTGGCCATAAATTCGGTATGCTGGACGTCATTACCCTCGAACCACCAATCTTTCCAACTATCAGGAGTTCCTTTGGCTGCAGCCCAATCTTGAGTCATACTAATATAACCATTGGGTGCATCAAACCAAACATAGAATACCTTTTCATCATATCCTTCTTTAGGAACAGAAATGCCCCATTTCAGATCACGAGTAATACAACGAGGTTGCAACCCTTCGTTCAGCCACTTTTTTGCAATTCCTTTGACAACTTCTGGCCATTGAGGTTGCTGTGCTACCCAATCTTTTAATCGATCTTCTAACTGACTTAAATCAAGGAACAAATGACGAGTAGCTTTTAATTCGATATTTTTACTACCACTAATTGTCGAATAAGGTGTTAACAAATCTTCTGGATCTAACAAAGTCCCACATCCATCACATTGATCGCCACGCGCTTTTTGAAATCCACAATGAGGGCAGGTGCCTTCCACGTACCGATCCGGCAAAAAACGCTTGTCATCAAACGAGTAATATTGCTTGATTTCTTTTTCTTCAATAAAGCCATTTTTTTCCAAATGCTGATATATATCTTGGGTTAATTGATGATTTGAAGGAGCAGAGCTGCGCCCAAAATAATCAAAATCAATTCCAAAGCGTGTATAGATATCTTTTTGAACGCCATACATTTCTTGGCAGTAATCCTCAATCGGTTTATTGGCTTCTTGTGCTGCAATTTCTGCAGGCGTTCCATGTTCATCAGTTCCACAAATAAACAAAGCTTCATGTCCTTGTTGACGCAAAAACTTTGTATAAACATCTGCTGGCAAAATAGATCCAATCAAATTGCCTAAGTGTTTAATGCCATTAATATAAGGAAGTGCACTGGTAATTAAATAGCGTGTCATCTGTTGTTTTCTATCTTTTATTTATTATCGTTTTTTTGAGTCTATACTGAAGGTGTTTATTTGTCTCCCAACATCTTTTCAGGAACGACATGTTGGTTAAATTCTTCACGGGTTAATAATTGCAAAGACTCAGCAGCATCTGCAAGTGTTATATCTTCATGCAAAGCTTTTTTTGCAATTTTTGCCGCATTGTCATAACCAACCACTGGATTTAGAGCAGTGACAAGCATTAATGATTTATCAATATTTTGCTGTAACTTTGCTTTATTAGGCTGAATACCCTCAATGCAATGATCCACAAAACTATGTGCCGCATCTGTTAATAAACGAATGGACTGCAAAATTGCCGCAATGATCACCGGTTTAAAGACATTTAATTCAAGGTGTCCTTGACTACCTGCAACAGTAATCGTTACGTGATTACCCATAACTTGGCACGCCACCATTGTCATGGCTTCAGCTTGGGTAGGATTTACTTTCCCCGGCATAATAGATGACCCTGGTTCATTTTCAGGGAGATCCAATTCCCCAAAACCACAACGCGGACCTGAACCTAACAATCGAATATCATTGGCAATTTTCATAACGGATGTCGCCAATGTATTCAATGCTCCTGACAATCCCACCAATGCATCATGGCTGGCTAAAGCTTCAAATTTATTAACCGCACTAACAAAAGGAATACCGGTGGCAGCAACAACATGTTGAACGAATTTCTCAGGAAATCCGATAGGGCAGTTAATGCCCGTCCCTACAGCTGTTCCTCCTTGAGCCAAAGCATGGACATAGTCAAGGCTTTGACGAATACGCGTTATCGAAAGCGCAATCTGATGAGCGTATCCTGAAAATTCTTGCCCCAACGTTACGGGCGTTGCGTCTTGCAAATGGGTTCGACCCACTTTAATTAAATGACGAAATTCATCGGATTTTTTAACAAGCGCTTGGTGAAACTTTTCTAATGCAGGAAGTAATTTTTGATGAGATTCCAATGCCGTTGCCAAATGCATAACAGTTGGAAATGTATCATTAGAGGATTGACCATAATTCACATGATCATTGGGATGGACTGGTTTTTTTTGGCCAATAGGGTAGTCGAGAATTTCGTTGGCACGATTGGCAATGACTTCATTGGCATTCATGTTGGTTTGAGTACCCGACCCTGTTTGCCAAATCACTAACGGAAAATGATCATCCCATTTACCGTCAACAACTTCTTGAGCCGCTCGGATAATTGCTTGTGCTAAAGATACGTCTAATGCTCCTAACTCTTTATTGGTTAATGCCGCACAGCGTTTTTGTAACCCCAGGGCGCGAATAAGAGGAATAGGCATCTTTTCGCCACCGATGCGAAAATTTTGTCGTGATCTTTCCGTTTGCGCCCCCCAATAGGCACCTTCAGGTATGGTGATACTTCCCATGGAATCTGATTCAGAACGCATTATACTTTTTGCCTTTTTTAAATGCTAATCTCTTAATTATTGAGCAAACAATCAAACAATACAATGCTTTTACGGTAAAAAAGTTATATCAATACGTGCTCTAAATCAGCAATCACTGTTTCAGGCAATATTCCAGTCAGGCATTTCATGTAATTATCTCCCGTTAATGGACATTCACGTTTAAAACAAGGACTACAAGAAACATGCAAATATTTTACGATTGCTTTATCCGAAAGGGGGGGAGTGTAACTAGGGCTAGATGACCCGAACAAAGCGACAGTGGGAAGATCTAAGGCAGCAGCAACATGCATTAACCCTGAATCGTTGGTGACGACTTTTTGCGCTAAACTTAGCAAATAAATAGCTTCGGCCAAAGTGGTATGGCCAACCCAAATGACAATATCACCAGATACGGCTGTTGTAATTTCTTTGGCAACAGCGGCATCTTTAGGCGACCCAAATACCCAAACCTGCCACCCTTGATGAATAAAATGCTTTGCAACTGCGGCATAATAATGTGATGGCCATCTTTTCGCCGGACCATATTCCGCCCCCGGGCAAAAAGCAATAACGGGTTTAGCAAGAGTAACATCTTGTTTTTTCAATAAAATGTCTTGATCGAATTTTTCGGATTTTATCGTTAATTTAGGGCGTAAAAAGGTCTCACCTCTTCTTGCAAGCGATTGATATTTATCGACTAACAGAGGCAAATCTTGGGATTTTTGATGACACTCCGTTAATAATCCCCAACGCATTTCTCCCACAAAACCAATTCGCTTAGGAATCCTTGCTAAGAAAGGAACTAAAGCCGACTTCCAAGAATTGGGCAACACATAAGCAATATCAAAATGATAAGTCTTCAGCACCTGTGCACATTGCCATCGTGCTTTTATGCCTAAAACGCCGTGGGGAATATTTAAAGGAATGACATGTGTTACATCGTCGCACAAGCTAAACACAGCTGCACACCAAGGCACCACCAATACAGTAATTTCTGCTTGGGGATTTTGTTGTTTCAAGCGATGAATGAGTGCCAGAGACATCACCGCATCCCCCACCCATGCCGGGGCAACTACTAAAATCTTATACCCTTCAAGCGTCACTGCATTTTACCTTGTACTTAATTATCGTTATCCTATATATGTAAAAATTGAGTAGATAATGTAAAGTCCAAATTTCCTCTAAAAACGAAAAAACAGGTAAGATGCGCGTTTTATTAATTAAAACATCCTCTCTGGGGGATATTATTCATACATTTCCTGCAATAACAGATGCGATGCGTCACCATCCGACTCTTACTTTTGATTGGGTTGTAGAAGAAGCCTTTAGCCAAATCCCCCTTCTCCACCCTGCTATCAAACGCGTATTCCCAGTTGCGCTTCGAAGGTGGCGGAAAACCTGGTGGCAACCGACAACACTCAAAGAAATAAAGAAAGCCCTTAGCACTCTTTGCCTTGAAGAATATGATATTGTCCTAGATGCACAAGGATTATTAAAAAGTAGCTTGTTAGGTTTATTCACCACAGGCAAGCGTTATGGCTATGGATGGCATGGTGCACGCGAAGCTTTAGCAAGTCTTTTTTATCATCAGAAATTTGATATTCCCTGGACTATTACTTCTGTAAATAGAGCCCGAACACTGTTTGCACGCACATTTGACTATCCCATTCCCATAGGACCAACCGATGCAGGATTAAATTTTGATAGCACGGATCGTTCTAACAAAATTCTCTTCTTACCAGGCGCTAGTTGGACAACTAAAAAATGGCCAATCGATTATTGGGTTGAACTAGCACATCGAGTTAAAGAATTGGGCGCACAGGTAACAGTTCCATGGTCTTCACCTGCTGAGCATCAAGAAGCATTAAACATTCAATCTGCAGGGGATCATGTACATGTGCTCGACAAAATGTCGTTGGGAGAATTGGCCAGCATTGTCGCAGCGCACCAAGCCACCGTTGCTGTTGATTCAGGACTGGGTTATTTATCAGCAGCTTTTCAAATTCCTACGATTGTTTTATGGGGTCCAACGACACCCAAAATGATTGGGCAATTTGATATATTTCAGCATAATCTTACTTCAACCTTAGCATGCTCTCCATGCGTTAAAAGATATTGCCAAAACAAACATTTATCTGAGATACAGCCACCGTGCTTTGCTGAAATTACCCCGGACATTGTATTTCAAAAACTTATTCAAGAGCTGGGACACTTAGCAAAGTAATGGATTACATGCAAGAAGCTCTTGATCAAGCCTATCTGGCGCAACAGCATGATGAAGTCCCTGTGGGAGCTGTGATTGTTCACAATCACACCATTATTGCTAGATCTTATAATTTGGTTGAAACAACAGCTAATCCATTAGCTCATGCAGAAATCTTAGCCATTGAGCAAGCATGTGTAAAACTCAAAACATCCCGACTTTTGGATTGTGATTTATATATTACTTTAGAACCATGCACCATGTGCGCTGGTGCGATTGCGCATGCACGTCTGCGGCGCATTTATTTTGGAGCCTTTGATCCAAAAAGCGGCGCCATTGACCATGGTGTCCGCTTTTTTAACCAACCCACTTGCATGCATCATCCAGAAATTTACGGTGGCCTTCGCGAACAAGAATGTCAGCATCTTTTACAATCTTTTTTCATGAGCAAACGTTGTAAGTTTTAGTTAGAGCTATACGCAAAATGGATAACTATAAGATAGCAGCAATTTTTGTACCTAACTCATAAACAAAATGGCGTTTTCTTGTGCATAGGTTATTGATTGGTAGTTACATTTGAGAAAAGATCAAGCAATTCATGGTTGATATAAAAAACCTCATTCTTAATTTTATGAGGAGTAAGAATCCCTAAATCAACCAATTGATTGAGATATTTGGTTGCTGTATTACGATGAATGAGCAATTCTTTCTCTAAAAAAGATATTTTAGTGTAGGGATGACTAAATAGATTATTTAATAAATCTTGACTGTAAATTTTAGGTAAATTAGAGCGAATGCGACTTTTATGATCAAGCATTAACCTTTTAAAATTCTGAACTAAGTTAATAGCTTGATGAGAAGTTTGCTCTACACCTTCTAGCATAAACATTACCCATTTTTTCCAGGCTTTCTCCTCCCGAACAGCTTGTAGCAAATGATAATACTCTGACTTATTTTTGTTAATATATCGAGAAAGATAAAGAATGGGTGTGTCCAGCAACCCCTGTTTAACCAAATAAAGAATATTAATAATTCTTCCCGTGCGGCCATTTCCATCAAAAAAGGGATGTATACTTTCAAATTGAGGATGGATAACAGCCATTTTAATTAATGGATCCCAATCTGATAATTCATTTTCATTCATAAATAATTCAAGATTTTTCATATGTCTAACAATTTGATCATAATCTTGCAGAGGAGTATAAACTATCTCACCAGTGTAATCATTTTTTAATGCCGTACCACTTTGAGTGCGAAATCCAGCATTATTTCCTTCTAATCGTTCTTGTATAGACAAAATATGTTTGTTAGTGAGAAATCCTGTATCCTTTACCTTTTCAAATCCTTCTTTTAAAGCTAAGTCATAGCTATGGACTTCTTTTGCTGCTATACTGGTGAAATGATTAATAGTGGTATCGCTTTGATATAATTCATCATGTGTGGTAATAATGTTTTCAATAGCGGAACTATCTTTAGCCTCTTGCAACGAGAGAGTATTAAGCAGAATCCCTGGCCTGGGTAAACTGGCGACAACACCTTTTAATTCAGCTAATGCGCGAGCTGCCTCGTTTGCTTTTTTTAAGATTCCTTTGCTTTCTAAATCAATATTTAAAGGAAGAGTAGGAATTATATAACTCTTTTTAGCACTATTAAATTCTTCCAACGTAGTTCCAGTATTCATGTATTCCCCTTAAGCTCTTGTTCGTCAATATTTTTAACCCCAAACAATACTCTACATAAACAATATCTGCGAGCGATATAGCTATATACTCACATATGAAAATAATCACTAATGCAAGATCGATAATTTTACTAGCTATTTTATATGGGCTTCGAAATATGTTTTACAATGTATAATACCCCACTTCCCTACTCCCCCACCATCACTTACTTTTGTGGTTAATTCCCTGCAACAAACTACTTGTCTTCTAATTTAAATCAATGTAAAATTTTGTTGGTATACAATTCTATGGTGTTTAACATGAAGAAAATATTTCTCATTCCTGTTCTTTGTAGTTCAATTTTCATTCTTGAAGGCTGTGCGCCACGCGTTGGTGGAAGTAATTATTCCGTCCGTGGCTCCGGTGAAATGAGTGATACTTATCGTGGTGTTGTGGTTTCTGCTCGCCCAATAACAATTTCAGCAAAAACAGCTGAAAATGAAAACACACCGGGTGCTGGTGCGTTAGCTGGTGGTCTTGCTGGTGGTTATGCAGCGTCTCACATTGGTGGTGGCAATGGTTCCATTATCGCTGGTGGTCTTGGTGCTCTTGCAGGTGCCGTTGGTGGTCACTTTGCTGAAAGAGGTTTGACTGATCAAGAAGGTGTAGAATACCAAGTTCGTCTTGAAGATGGCCGCCTAACAACTATTGCCCAAGGTGCAGACCCTGTGATTCGTGTTGGTCAACGTGTACTTGTGATTAAAAGCAACAAAGATCGCGGTCGTATCGTTCCAGAATAACTCTTATTGATCGTCATCGACACTTTTGATGACGATCAATTTCTTAAAGATTCGGCCTTATCATGACCATTCTTAATTTAGCCAGACAGTATAATCAGTTTCAGCAACAAGTTGGCAACACACTTGATTCAACTTATGAAGACATGATTCCAAATCTTTTCTCTTCTTCATTCATAAAAATTGCCAATGGTATTGTTCTTGCCACGAATCGATCTTTATTAAAAGATCAGTTAGAAAATGTAAGAAAAGTCGCGGGTTCCTGGGTCATTGTCAGCAAAGAAGAAATTCCTTTTCAAGAACAAAATCGCTGTTTAATTCGTTATCATCTTATGTCAAAAGATCTTGGCTCTTATGATGTAATGGCTATCCTTACCATGGATCAAGAAGGTAAAATTCAACGTATCGAAGAAAATTATTATCAAATTATTGAATAGAGTTAAGTTAAAAAATAAAACTCACTTTAAAAAAATTTCAAGCCCGTCGGTACTCAAAATAGTATTTGCAAATTCACTTTGTGCTTGAATAAGAATCTTTTCCATCTGCTGATCACAGTGATCCGGATTATGATGAAATAAAGCTAAGCATTTTACGTTTGCAGTAGTTGCAAGGCGTGCGGCTTCTCGCCATGTTGAGTGCCCCCAGTCAGGGTGTTCTGTAAATTCTTCGTCAGTAAATGTAGAATCATAAATTAATAAATCCGCACCTTGGCAAAATTTTGTAAACTCTGCATTTGATTGTTCGTTATGCTTAGTATCTGTTAGATAGACAATAGATTTGGCGTTGGGAAGTACAAGTCGATAACCACAAGCCCCTCCTGGATGATCAAGAGCTATTGTTTCAACAGTGATATCTTGGATAGTGAAAGATTGATTTGTCGAAAAGTCTTGATAGTGACAAGAAGAGGGAAAACTTTTCCATTCTATTGGAAAATAAGGTGGGCTAAAGCAAGTTTTTAAAACTTCTTCAAGTCCACCATAGGGCTTTGCAACGCCTGCATAAAAATGAAGTGACCATTCTTTATCAAAAATCGGCTTAAAAAAAGGAATGCCCATAATATGGTCGTGATGGACATGAGATAATAAGATAGTCGCCTCTTTATATTTTTGCAGACGTGAGTCATCACCTAACGCAATAATGCCCGTACCTGCATCTAAAATGATCAAATGCTGGTCATATTCAATACTGACGCAACTTGTCCGACCACCTACTTTTACTGTTTGCTGACTGGCGATTGGATAACTTCCTCGTGTTCCCCAAAAAACAATTTGTGTATTAGTCATTATTCATTCAAACTTTAAATAAAAATTAATATTCTTTAAGATATGATAAAGTAAGAAAAATCTAAAGGCTAGTAGTCTAAAAATAATTTGAGGGAGTAAAGTCGATGACAAGTAAGCCTGATGCAAAAGAAGAAAAGGGCAATAGTAAGACCAAACGTGTTGCGATTGCGATGCAAGGTGGCGGATCGCACGGTGCTTTTTCTTGGGGAGTCATGGATCGTCTACTGGAAGATGGTCGTTTTGAAATCGAGGGTTTAACAGGAACCAGTGCCGGTGGCATGAACGCTGCTGCGGTTGTTCAAGGAATGATGAAGGGTGGCAATCAAGGAGCTCGCGAAGAAATGCGGGAATTTTGGAAAGCCATTAGTGATTCTGGTAAGAATAGTATGTTAAATAATCGCGGGCCAATTGATAAAATGCTGGGTAAATATACAATGTATCATTCCCCAGGTTATATTATGTTTGACTATCTTAGCCGTATTTTTTCTCCTTATGAACTAAATCCAATGCAAGTTGATCCACTTAAAGATGTGATTATGAAAAGCTTTGATTTTGATGCCTTACGTCAATACAAAGGGATGAAGCTTTTTCTTTGTGCAACACATGTTTATACAGGCAAGCTTCGCATCTTTTCTTTAAATGAATTACGACCTGAATGTTTACTGGCAACGGCTTGCTTGCCAACAATTCACAATGCAGTGATGGTTGATGGAGAATATTATTGGGATGGTGGATTTATTGGTAACCCTGTTTTCTTTCCATTGATTTATGATTGTGAAACACCAGATATTATCATGATCCAATTAAATCCTACAGTTCGTGAAAAATTACCAAAAACAACGCGCGAAATATCTGATCGATTGAATGAAGTCACTAACAATGCTTCTGTTGTTCGGGAAATGCGGGCTGTTTCATTCATCAGTGATCTTATTGATGATGGTGTAATTCCTAAAGATAAAATGAAACGCGTCTTTATGCATGTGATTGAAGATGAAGAAGTCTTTATGGAACTAGGCTGGTCCAGCAAACTAAACACAGAATGGGAGTTCTTCACGTATTTATTCGAAAAAGGTCGTATTGCTGCAGATAAATGGATCAAAACGAATTACGATAAAATTGGCAAAGAATCAACAGCCCCCATCCGTGAACATTTTGTTGGGGAACGTTGGCAGAAAAATCTAGGATAGAAATAGTTCCTAGCTAGTTTTGAAAAAGGGAGGGCAGTTGTTGTTCTCCCTTTTTTTATAACTATTTTGAAGGCAAAAGTGAAATGTATCTTCTTTTTAATGTATAAAACTTTCTCTGTTCACGGGATAAATAACTCATTAACATTATTGGAGGATATTTTCATGCAACACGAAAATTTAGTAATCTTAGGATCTGACAATTTAATCGTTGGTTTGTTCAAAAATCCTCAACATGCTGAACATGTCTATACTGATCTTATGGCACAAGGATATAACAAGGAAGAAATTAATCTTATTTTATCCGAGGATACTCGTAAATCATATTTTTACGATCAAGAAGATGTGTTAACCACCAGCTAGGTAATAAAGCCCTAGAAGGAATGGGCGTTGGGGGCGTATTAGGGGGGACAGTTGGTGGAATTGCTGCAGCGATTGCGGCACTTGGTACTTCTCTTGTTATTCCGGCGCTGGGATTCGTTGTGGCTGGGTCTGTAGCTGCTGCCTTTGCGGGTATTGGCGCAGGCGCTGCAGCAGGTGCCTTAATTGGGGCATTTGTTGGTTGGGGAATTCCAGATGAAAAAGCACGATTGTTGGAAGATGAAATTAAAAAAGGTGGTGTGGTTATTGCCGTACAAGCCCGATCTGAAGGCGAGCGAGATCTCTTAGACAATCAATGGTCTGCTTTAGATAATAGTGCACTTCCTGAGATACGTAAATCTGCTTTTGGAAGAGCTGGCGCTCTTTAATTTGACTTAAAAATAACCCTTCAATGGTGACAAGACCAAGTTGTGTGAGAGACCCACTTGTGGAAACAGCTTGGTCTTCACCTTATATAACAATAATAATTTTCTAAAACACGTTGAACATAGTTACGTGTTTCAAAATATGGGATAAGTTCTACCCAATCTATTGCATCAACTGATGGGTTGCGAGGATCACCAAAAGTGATTAACCAATTTTCAACGGCATTGACACCCGCATTATAGGCAGCAGCTGCTAAAATCATTGATCCACCAAATCGATCTACTAGATCTTTCAAATGACGTGTGCCAATTGATACATTTGTGGCAGCATGCGTCAATGATCCTTTTTTAAGTTTATGTTTTTTAACCGTTTTATCGGCTGTTGCGGGCATCAACTGCATAAGACCCAATGCCCCTGCAGAGCTCACTGCATCTGCTTTAAATCGACTCTCCTGACGAATAATGGCATGGGAAAATGCTGTATTTGCTGCGCCTTTTTGAACTTCTAAAAGTTTAGGATAAGCAGCAGGAATAAGAGGAGATGAAGTCGTTGTCGATTTTTTAGCAATTTGAACACCCAAATATTTATTTCCTTTTTCATGCATCAAATCAATTAAAAGAACTTGCTCAGATGGCGTTTTCAACTGTTTACCGAGGCTGATAGCAAACGCTTCTGCTGGACTTGTTTCTTTTAAAGCTAATAATAGGTGGATGATTTGAGTCAATGAACGTTTTTCAAATTTTTGACGTGTTTCAGCTGATGCAACAGGTTTTTTTAAAGAAACAGGGTTAATTTTTCCATGCAACTCTTTTCCTGCAAGCTGGCCGTAATAGGTACCAAGATGTGCTGCTGCTTTGCGAAATGCATTAGTGGCAGCTTCAGAATCTTTTAAAGACTTATAAGTGCGTCCTAGCCAATAATTGGCCCGTGCCACACTGATTGGCGATTTTACTTTGTCACGCAGTTTTTGAAAATGAGTCATTGCTTGGTTGGGTTTATTTAAGAAACGCAACGACAACCATCCTGCGAGCCATTCAGCATTTGCAAAGTTTTCTCCCTCACTTAAGTGATGTTTGTTGATGAGTTGATACGCCTCGTCCATACGTTTTTCCTCAATCAGTCGACGTGCTAGGATGTTTTGCTCAACCCAAAATGATTCGGATTGAGTGGCAGGAATTTCTTTTATTTCATTTAATAATTTAACAGCTACTTCTGTTTTGTCAGATTTACGATTAAGACGGATTTGATCTAAAATAATACCACTAGGAGAATCAGGTGTCAGCAACATTGCTTGATTTGGCTGTTGACGTGTACTAATGATTTTTTTTTGTGGATTACTTAAGTAAGGAATCAGAAGCGGTAATAAAGAAAGATCTTCTTGTTTATCAAGCAACACATTGGCTTTATTAAATAAGTCATCTTTATTCAAAAATTGGTGGTTAGCTTGCAAAAATTTTTCAAGATCTATTGGCGAAAAAGTTACACTCCGCAATAGTTTATCAGCTATTGTTGAAAGATTTTGCGCATTTGTCTGTTGAAGGGCACTCATATAAACACACGCCCCTTTACCAGTGAGTGGTGGGAACTTAGTGAACCAACGAACGATTTCTTGAGGAGGTTGAACAAAATTCGCAAGATCATCTTCTGCTTTTTGGCGAATCGTATCTTGACGTGGCCAGTCTGGATGAGTGGTTAAAAATTGGCGGATAGTTTCAAAGCTCGGAGCTTTTCTTTGACAAAGTGCCCATTGATGAAGAGACATACTTAAAGGGCATTGACGATCTGTAATCGTTATTGTGGAATCACCATTGAGTGATTTTTTTAATTTATCACCACAACGTTTTATTTCCGTTTCTATTGTTGCCATTACAGGACTACTCAGTAAACTTATTAGCAAAAAGTGCATCAAAGTCTTGGCAAAATTCACACGAACCGATATTGTCAAATCAACCACCAAAAATCTATAAGGGAAAATAAATGTTTTCAGGATCCATTGTCGCGCTAATTACACCATTTCTCAATGGAGAAATTGATATTGCTGCAATAAAAAAGTTGGTGCATTGGCATATTGACCAAGGAACCGATGGTTTTGTTGTGTGTGGCTCGACGGGCGAAGCAGCTTTACTGACTGAGGAAGAACGTCGTTTGGTGGTTGAAACCGTGATTCAAGAAAACGCAGGGCGGTTGCCCGTTATCATTGGGTGTGGCGCACCATCTACCCATGAAACCATAAAAATGATGAAGCAAGCTAAGGATTTGGGGGCAACTGCCGCCTTAGTTGTCACGCCGTATTATGTAAGACCGAGTGCGGAAGGCATTTTTCAACACTTTAAGGCATTGAATGAAGCAACGGCACTTCCCATTATTCTTTATAATAACCCTGGGCGAGCGGCTGTTGGTTTATCAACAGAATTAGTTGTTAGGTTGGCAGATTTATCTAACGTGGTGGCGATTAAAGATTCGTGCGATGATTTAACACGCGTTATTAAAATGCGCCATCAGATTAAAAAACCATTTGCATTTTTATCGGGTGATGATCCCATTGCCACGGCATATTTGGCACAAGGTGGGGATGGCGTGATTTCAGTATCAGCAAACGTTGCCCCAAAATGGTGCAGTCAAATGGTACAAGCATGGAAGGCACGTGATCTTGATACTTTTACAAAATTGCGCGACAAACTTTTACCATTACATGAAATCGTCTTTATAGAAGCGAGCCCGGCACCGGTAAAATATGTGGCTTCACAGTTAAGAATGATCACTGATGAGGTTCGTTTACCTCTTGTAGCTGCGTCACTTGGTGCCAGAGAAAAATTGGATAAAGTCATAAATGAGATTGGCCTTAAGGAATAAACCGAGAAAAAAATGAAACCTGAAGAGACTATTCGTAAAGTCGTTGCGCAAAACCGGCGGGCGCGCTTTGATTATTTTATTACTGAAGAATTTGAAGCCGGCATCATGCTGACAGGCAGTGAAGTCAAGGCATTAAGGCTTGGTAAAGCCAGCATCAATGAAGCTCATGCAGGCGAAATGAAAGGCGATATTTATCTCTTTAATGCCAATATTCCTGAATATGGTCAAGCAAGTCACTTTAATCACGAACCCAAACGGCCGCGAAAACTATTACTTCATCGCCGCCAAATTCAAAAACTCATTTCTGCTATTCAACGCAAAGGAATGACACTGGTACCACTTTCTGTTTATTTCACGAAAAAGGGATTAGCAAAGATAGCCCTAGGGTTGGCAAAAGGAAAAAATATGGGTGATAAGCGCGATACAATTAAAGAACGAGATTGGAATCGGGATAAATCACGCTTGCTGCGGGGTGCAGATTAAACATGCGTATTTTAAAAGCCGCGATGACGGTTGGTGGTTTTACAGCTGTTAGTCGTGTTTTTGGTCTTATTCGTGAGATGATGATTTCACATTTTTTAGGGGCATCTATCGTCACTGATGCTTTTTTTGTGGCTTTTAAGTTTCCAAACCTTTTTCGACGAATTTTTGCAGAAGGAGCTTTTAATGCTGCTTTTGTTCCGTTTTTTTCACATAGTTTGGTGGCTGATGGATCTGCTGTTGCTAAGATGATGGCTGAGCGTGTGTTTGCCTGTTTAGCTTTTGTGTTAATCATTTTTGTCAGTTTAGTTGTCTTTTTTACACCCTCGATTATTCATGTTCTTGCTCCTGGTTTTGTGACAACGCCAGAACGATTTGATCTTGCAGTTACTTATACACAAATCACCTTTCCTTATATTTTATTTATCTCGCTCACGGCACATTTATCTGGTGTCTTAAATTCACTTGATCGATTTGCCAGTGCAGCTGGTGTTCCCATTTTGTTGAATGTATTAATGATTGCATCGCTGTTGTTGGCGCTCGATTTAGGAGTGAGTTATGGAATTGCGCTTGCGAGTTCGGTCTTTATTTCAGGTGTGGTTCAGTTTTTATGGATGTATTATGCATGTTATCGGGCTGGATTTCGCATCCAATTAAAGCTTCCAACTTTTTCACCCGAAATACGGCAATTGTGCCGTTTAATGGGGCCTGGAATCATCGGTGCAAGTGTAATGAATATCAATATTTTTATTGATACGGTTTTAGCATCGTTTCTTCCAGCAAAATCAATTTCGTTTTTGTTTTATGCGGATCGCCTCAACCAATTCCCCCTTTCCATTCTTGGAATTGCGATGGGAACGGCATTGTTGCCGTCTTTATCTCGTCAATTAAAGGCGGGTGATTATGAAAAAGCACAACAAAGCAAAAAAATTGCGATCGAATTTGCTATTCAACTCACATTTCCAGCAGCGGCTGGATTAATGATGTTGAGTTATCCGATCATCAATATAATTTATGGTTTGCCGACGCAGGACACGATAGCCACAGCAGCAGCACTCACTGCTTTTGCTGTCGGGATTCCAGCTTATGTGCTAAGCAAGATTTTTGTCGCGAGTTTCTTTGCACGCCAAGACACAAAAACCCCTGTTAAAATTGGATGTCTTTGTATTGGGATTAATTTAGTGTTGAATTTAGTGATGATGCCTTATCTTGCCCATGTGGGTTTAGCGCTTGCTACGTCAATTGCTGCTTGGGTGAATGTGATACTGCTATACGTGCGCCTTAAAAAATATCATTGGTTTAGTTTTCATCCTCAGATGTGGCGACTTATTTTTAAAGTTTCTATAGCCACCATTGCCATGGCGGCAGCGTTATGGTTGTGGGATAAGTTATGCATAGGCCAAGAAGGACTTTTAATCCAGCTGATGTACCTTATAGGCGCAATTTTTGTAGGATTATTTACTTACGTAGGTTTTGCTTTTTTATTGAACATTATTAATTTAACACAAATTAAACAAGCACTTTCGCGTCGATAAAGGATTATTATAATGACAATTAAACGCATTTTATCGGGTATTCGTCCGACTGGGGATATTCATCTAGGTAATTATTTAGGGGCGATTTATAATTGGGTTGAGATGCAACATCAATCACAACAAAATCTTTTTTGTATTGTTGATCTTCATGCATTAACGACGCTCCAGCAAACCGAAAATTTAGCCCTCAATACACGAACAGTTGCAGCAGCCTATATTGCAGCCGGTATTGATCCAAAAAAATCAGCTATCTTTGCCCAAAGTCATGTTCCAAATCATAGTGAATTGGGGTGGATCTTGGGCTGTTTTACACCGCTTGGATGGCTAAATCGGATGACTCAATTTAAAGATAAGGCAGGTAAGCATAAGGAATTAGCGCATTTAGGGTTATATGCTTACCCTGTTTTGATGGCAGCAGATATTTTGTTGTATAAGGCAAGCCATGTTCCGGTTGGGGAAGATCAAAAACAACATTTAGAATTAGCACGTGATTTGGCCGCTGCTGTTAATCATCGTTTCAATACAGATATATTTCCCATGCCTGAACCCATTATCCAAGGGGCAGGAATGCGGGTGATGAGTTTGCGGGATGGAACAAGTAAGATGAGCAAATCGGATATCTCTGACTATTCGCGCATTAATATGATGGATACGCAAGACATGATTGAGCAAAAAATCCGCAAAGCCAAAACCGATATGGAACCAATTCCAGAAACGGTTGCTGCATTGGCCGGACGACCAGAAGCACAAAATTTAATTAATATTTTTGCAGCTATGAGCAAGCAGAACCCACAAGAAATTTGTTCTGTATTTGCAGGAAATAACTTTTCAGAATTTAAGAAAAAATTAACTGATTGTTTGATAAACACGATAGTTCCTATTGGTAATAATATGAGAGAATTGATGAAAGAAGAGACAGAACTGGATAAAATTTTGTCAAATGGCGCAATTATAGCTAATGACTTGGCTGAAAAGCATATGTATGAAATTCGGTCAGCAATAGGATTGCTGAAAAAATAATTGCTCAATATTGTTAATTCCTCTTTTTTAATTAAGGAGAAAATTTAATGAGAAAGTCTTCTGTCAGAAGGTTTTTAATAGGGATTTTGTGTGTTATTTTTCTAAACTTTAGCAACATATTAATTGTTCACTCAATGGAAGAATTTAGAAAAGATGACAATGAAAGTTCTTTGATTCCAATTCGTGTATCTACCCAAATAAAGTCATCAGAACTTAAAAAGATTATATGGGAAAATGAGGATAAACTTGCCTTTATGTACACAGAAAATATTAAACCAATTGATCATTATATTGAAGGAATAGAGACTTTTGTGTACACACCAATTGAACCAACTTATCATTATATTGGGCAAATAAATGCTAAGGATATTATAAAAACATTCAATGAACGAATTAGCCTTGGCACAATAGGTGTGCCTGCGACGTGCTCAAATATTTCCCTATTTATTTATTATCATGGTGCCGACCAAGATGTTTATAGCCCTTGCTTTTTTTCTTCAAAAAAAATTCACACGAGTAATATATCATTACTTAATGATAAAAATGAGACTCTGTCAGCTGTACGACTTGATTTAGATATTAATCTTACAGGAAGTGCGCCGATTAGAGGTACTATTTTTGCAGCCTACAACAAACCAAATCCTACTTTAACCATGGTTTCAAGTTACACTGTAGGAGGGCATGGAATTTTACCAAGTTTGTTAGAAATTGCCAAAAATATGGTAGATGTCGAGACAAATTTGCAAATCTTTCTAGGTGAGTCGCGAGAAAGTAGATATATTACATCCTCATCAGATGAAGCGAGTTTGGAATCTAAGGAAGATTCCTGGGCGCCAGCTAGTCAGATTATGTATACAGGCGCTATGATGAAAAAAGTTGCTGATTTAATGGGGATGGAACAATTATCCTTAGATCAAAAAGAGGTGATTTTAAGTTATTTAGTCCACATCCACAAGTGTGACCGTATCGGTATTCATCAACTAAGAGAAGATCTTGGCATTCCTTCGCGGAAAAAATAATTCAATTCATTCATCATTTATTAATATTTGACGATGTATGTTTTCATTGCTTCTTCTAGATTTCATCCGCTTTTGTGAAGGAAATATAGAAGAAGCCCAAATTAATTTTCTTTTTTAGTAAGCACTCTAGCGCGCATTTGGCGATAAACGTCCATAGACATAATTGATTCGAGATTCGTTCGGTAATCCCCCTTAAAAAAAAGAAGTGTTTATTAAAAAGGCACCCTCAGGTTAAGTTGACGGTGCCGGCGAAATCATTCAAGAGGCTTTGAGAGAAAACTTCTAAAACCACAGAAAAAAGCGATACATTGGCTCGAGATGGGTAATCCCCCCTAGAAAAAGGTGTGTTTAAAAGTAGAAAATTCTCGTAAAGAAAAGAAGAGGAGATTTTACAATGAAGCACTCAAGTTACAGCGATCATCAGATCATGGACATTTTAAATCAAGCCACAGCAGGGGTTGCGATTCCAGATTTATGTCGTGAGCATGGCATGAGCCGTGCAACCTTTTATAAATGGCGCGCTAAATATGGTGGCATGGATGCCTCGATGATTTCCCGGATGAAGGAATTAGAGGATGAAAATCAGCGTCTCAAAAAGATGTATGCCGAAGCACAATTGAAAGCCGAAATCATTCAGGAGGCTTTACGAAAAAAGTTCTAAAGCCCTCTGAGCGCCGAAAGATGGCTAAACAAACGATAACTGAGCATGGCATTAGCACCCGTTTGGCCTGTGAGATATTTCAAATCAGCCAAACATGTTTTCGTTATCAAACTGTGCGCGGTGATGAAAATATCTTGATTGCTGACTGGTTGCTTCGGCTAACCAGTATAGTTGATTAGAATTTTAGATTTACAAAAATGGAATAGTTACAGTATAAAA
>DYSP01000028.1 GCA_020718185.1 Candidatus Odyssella sp.
CCAATGGTGAGACAAAACGGGGAAAATTTGAACACCTTGAAGATGGTTTATATTCAATGCGTATCACAAAACAAGATCGCCTTGTCTTTCGCATCACTGGCGGAGATTTAAAAAATGGCATCACAGCCATTCAGATTATTGAAGCAAAAGGGCATTACAATCATCTTGAAACAAAAGCAACACAAACAAGGCAGGCAGTGTTTGTTCAATGGAGTAACCTGGGTAACGTTGTTATTTAGAACACATATGAATAACCACACTCTTTAAAATTATATAAAAAACTCCCTTATAAAAAGGGAGCAAGTTTGACAAATATCTTAAATTATTTTTTATTTTTGAAATAATATCATTTTTCTTTTTTCGTTGGATCGGTGCCATGCTCGTGGTTGTGTCGGCCACCCTTTGCAGCTATTTCTCGTACTTGATCTTTCGACATTGATGCAAATCCTTGCTTGCCTTTTGTATGGTCATCTTTTGTATGGTAATCTTTATCGGAAGTATTTTTATTACGATTGTCTGTTTGATCTTTTCTCATCTGAGTCATGACTAACTCTCCGTTAATTAAAGATTTTAAGTGAGCTTTAAGCTCATCCTAGTTATCCCATGTTAATCACTTCAAAGAAAATTAAATTTTTATGGTTTTTTAACGTAGGAAGTAGCCTTAAGTTGCATATAATTATGCCACCTATCATCTTCTTCATCACTTTTTATGATTCATGTTCTTGTACTTTTTTATCAATCATATTTTTATATTCTGCACGCTTCTCCTGAAGTACTTGCCTGTTTAAACTTGTTCTAAGAATCATTAAAACACGCAAAGGAATCGGTTCTTCCTGATCCAATATATCCCAGTTTTTGCCTATTATTCTTTCTCTAATGCTCAGCTCTTTATTTAGAATTACTCCAAAATTTAAATGCGGAAGTGTTAATGATTGCGGTTTGGAAAGACTAATGGGATTAAAATGCCTATGAAAAGTAGAAGCGATAGAATCTTCACCTTCCTCATCTTCTTCTACAGAGGATAAGGGATTCGTAAAAGGTGTAGGTGTTCTTGGACGTTCTGGTATGTTTGGATCTGAAAACGTATCCCAGTCATTGTTAGGGATAAGAGTGGTTAAAAGTTCAGGAAACTTAGTTTCTTCTGCTGGTCGTGGTGGTAAAGGTCTCTGACAGAGGGGTTTTATAATTTTTTGTGTAAGATCTATTAAATGGATATTTTGTTGACCGCTCGATTCAGTAGCTAAAAATACAGTGTTGATAAGATATAAATATATGAGTGTTCTATTCATTGTTTTTTGATGCTTATTAAAAAATTATTAGTTAATTCTATATGGATATTAATATTTTATTTTCAAGTAGAAATTGATTTTTTTGTTTAATAAAATATCAGTATCATATAACTTATTTTACAAGCATATAAAGTGAACTTATTTTTAAAAGTTGGTTTATGAATGATCACCGCAACAACATTAGTAAACATTGCTTCGGCTACTGCTGATATTTTTCCCATACTTCCTCTTGAATTTAGGCAAAAACGCGTTTTGGAAATCCAAAATCAAATTGTAAAGCGTTGGGCTAAACTTAAGAAAATTAAAGGGTCATTTGCACCGTATCAAAAAAAATCTGAAGAAGAAATTCGTAAAGAATTTTCTCAAATTTAACAGTTTAGGCAGAATCTTTGGTATCGTAATCCCCAAGGCTCACCACATGTGTGTCACGAAGATTATATGATTGATCAAACACTTTTAGAAAAGGGATGTTACCGAACAATTAACAATATTGCGTTTGCTTATAACTGTACGGATGCAACATATAATGCGAGCACAATTTTACTTAATAATCATCACTTTATTGCCTTAATGGAACCTTTGAAAGAATTTGTTCCGTTGTTTTTTAAATTGCTTATCAACCATGAAGTAAGCATTCTCGTGCGTCTCAAACCAGAAGAAGAATATGCTGATAAAGGGACAATAAATTATTGGAAAGACAAGATCACAAAAGGGCAGGGAAGTGACCTCATTACCCTTGATGTATCTAAGGAAAACTGGCCAGTAGAACCAGTTCAGATTCCCTACTTTTATACAAATTATTGGCAAGATGATCAGGGAATGAAGGTGGAAGAGCTATACGACCTTGTGCAAAAGGTTCGTCGTACTTATAAGGAGACTAAAGTCAAAGGCCCTATTGCGTGTCATTGTGCAAGTGGTGTGGGCAGAACTGGTACTTTTATTGCCGCTTATGTTTTGGCTGATTTGCTTGATCAATTAGAAAATGAACAGGTAAGTATTGAAGAAGTTGTTTTAAAATTATCTCTTCAACGACCAAATTTGATGGGTACAGTAGAACAATATTTGCTTCTCTATACGTTTGTAACTCACTATCTACAACAACAAAATTAAATTCAAGTATAGCTCATGGTTTTTACAAGAAGAGTCAGCATCCTTTTTGCGTTGCTTTTGGTGTGCCAAGAAGTTTGTGCGGCTGAAACTGAAGAGCTAAGATTTAAAGATGTTTCGATTTTAGCAACAACACAGCGTCTTATTATTGGTGAGTTTTTCCCCCAAGCTGAATCACAGCTTTTACGTGCTTCACGTGAGGATAGATCTCCTTATATCGTCCTTCAAGCAATGGATGAGCATGAGTTAATTGTCGAGACGATTACGCGTAAAAAATTATGTGAACGGTATCTGCTAGAAGAATGTTTTATGAAAGGCAATGTACGATTACCAATTTTGGACAAAGATCATCATTTAGTTGGATTATATAGTTTTCTTTTTCCTACTAAAAAGAATTATTGTGAAGTTATTTTTTATCTTTTGCCGCAATATCGGGGGCGTGGATATATGCCAGAGGCAATGCAAGAAATTAATAAGCTAGTGCTAAACTATATAGAAAAAACAACGTATTGGTCAAAGCAACTATCCTTGGATGACTGGAGTCAACCGCAACAGTTAACCGAGCAGTAACTCAACGACCAATTTGACACATTTTATCAATAGTACTTCTTAGTAACAAAAATTCACTTAAGGCTAATCTCAAGGCAAATATGATTCCAGGTAAATCCATTGACGGCGATACGTGGTGGGGGGAAATTTGTTTTTATTTTCCAGCAAAACAAGAAAATCCTGTTTTAAGCGAGGTTGTGAGGTGCATAGCTTACTCAACTTGTACACAAGATGAGTAAGAATCTGTAATGCTTGCCCAACAAAAAATCAATACTTTCTCTTTTATTCCTTTAGAAACTTCTGAACAAGCTATTGCACTTTTGCTCTCAGAGAATTTGAAAAAAAATGTTTCTACATTAAGCGGTGTTCCTCTTTCTCTTCTCGCAGTTTATCGAGTTATAATAGAAAATTTCTTAACATAATCTGCGAAATTTATTCTATTTTTTTGAAAAATTTAATTGAAATTTAAAAAATAAATAATTGAAAATTTTTTCTATACTTGTTAAACAAAATAAGCAAATTATTTTTATAAGTTTTATTGCATATGTTTAAAAATTTTACTTTATTGTTATTACTATCTATTTCTTTGCCAACTAATGCAGCAGATACAGAAAATGACAGAAACGAAAAGCCGCAAGTGAAATCTTCTAAATATAAATTATCTAGACATCCGCAAAAACCCTGTCCAACTGATGAAGATATTCAATCATATGAAAATATTTATGGAAATATACATCCAGAGGTAAAAAAATTTTATCAGGGATATGGAAATTGTATTAAAGACGATTTAGATCTTATTGATATTTATGGAGGGGCAGCATCTAGATTGGGTAAAGAAACAAAATTAATCCAACGCTCTTTGCCCGGTTATCATGCATTTGCTTTTGATCAAGCGGCAGGTGGGTATTGGGTTTATCAATTCGTTAGCCCTCTTGTTTTTGAACTTTATGATACAGGCACTTTGACGAAAGGAAAATCCATTAAAGGCCTTTTAGCATTGTTATCGAAGCTTCCTGAAGAAAAATCGTTATAAGTTGATGAGCGTTGAGAGGAGATTCAAAAGTCATCCTCATCATCTCCCTCCGTCAGTGTCGTTGTGCTTTTTACGCCAGCAGCTGGTATACTAGAAAAAATGCTGTCTTCATCTTTCCTAAAGATTGATGAACTCAACGATTGCATTTCTACTTCATCTTCCTCTGTCGTTCCTAAAAAATCTTCAATATCAAGATCATCAACAGGAATATAAGCTGGTATAAGTTTGCTAATAATCACAGGAGCCATCTTTCCAAGTTCAATGCAAATATATTTAACTATTTTTGCAAATAATACACGCTCTATATCTGAGCTTAAGCAACGTGCATAATATGCGGGTTGTGGATGAAAAGTAGCCGTTGGGTCTTGCGTTACTTCTTTAAGGGTATGGCCATCGTGACAAGAACGCGATAATAACACAAGAATGCTCTCGTTAAACATTGTGAGGTGATGAATTTCCATCACATACCCATCACGTCCGATAGGGTTTAAGCCTGCTTGGAGTCTTTCTGTATTTGTGCGTCCTAGACTATCTACCAATGAAAAATCAATAAAATCTGGATGATAATAAAATGATGTTTCTCCCACTTTAAAGCTTTGGTATTCTTGAAGAGCAGTGGCTAGCGCAACGTCTTCGAGTTCCTCAGTCTAATTTTTTCACGTAACCCTTCTAAAACTTCTTTTTTTGCCTTGGCAATATAATTCCAAAAAGGTATCCAGCATGCTGCTTCTCTTAAAGCTAAATTTTGATACGTAGAATAGTCAACTTTATTAATGCTTAAGAAATAAGTATGAAACTGTTCTTGTCTTCGTTGTTTTGCCTCTAATGTTTCAGGAGGAAGTGCTACATACTCTGAAAAAGCATTAGCAGGAAGTGGAATAACAGTACCTTTTTTTTGTAAAATTTTCATTTGCCTGCGATCAAGCTGTCGTCGTGCCACGGGTGATGTAAGTACTTCTCTATTAGTGGCGGCTAATATAAACTGCGGATTTTGAATTCGGTGTGGATAGCTTCGAATTAAAGAGATATAGTTTAGTTTTGACGCAGGTGATAAAAGTTTAGGATTTTGTGTAACCCATGCATCTTGTAAAAGATAAGCTTTATTAAAGTCTATGCTTACATTTTCTTGATTGGTTGTTTTTTGACGTTTTGCTTGTGCAACTTTTCTTTCAGGTGTTAAATGTCTTCGTTTTTCAAGGTATGAATCTGAATTTAGTTCTAGCTCCATAGAAAAACAATTATTAGCAGAAAAAATAGAAAAAATTAGAGTAAATTTTGAAAATAAATTTTGAAAAAACATCGAGTAATAAAACTTTTAATAACTAATATTGGATTTTTACTTATTAAAATTTAAATTTTCAAGTATTAAAAAAATAATTTTTCAAATGTTAGAATCTTTTATTTATAAATTAAAAATAAAATTTTATTATTGTTTTATCAATGCTTCATATTTCTATGTTTAATACTATGCAGATGTTAGTTTAATTTTAGATTTTTTCATGAATAAAGTTTTATTTTCTCTTTTGGTAAAATAGCAACAAATTAAAAAATAAGGTCAATCTCTGAGGCAATTTCAACAAAACAAAAGATAATTATAAATTCATTCATAAAAATAAATATATATCTTCTTGACTATTTTGTTTTCGTGATTATATAAAAACATAATTTTAATTTTGGAGATTTTTATGAGTAAAGTTTTGTTTTTTCTTTTGGTGACGACGGGCTTGTCTTCTCCATTGCTGGCAGCAGATGATGCTCCTTTTGGAAAAGAAGATTTGCCACCATCACGCACGTCAATACCTCTACGTGACGATGAGCCGGCTGCTACACCTGCTGACGTATTTCCACTTATAGATATCACTATTTTTCAAGAAATAGATCAACATAATCCAACAACATCTACTATTTTTGATGATGTGTCGCTTACCCAAATGAAACAGTTTAAACAAAACCCAGAATCTAGCAATATTTTCAAGCGTTATTTTGAAAAGCACCCTTTTGTTGTAGCTAGCTGCAAATTATCTCTTGGAAAGTTATTATTTCATTATCAAAATCTCGTGGCTACCCCTGAGTCTATTCAAAGAGTGCCACTTTTTGACTTATTACAAAATGATGACTTTTCTCAAGATATTAGCAATTTTTTTAGTGCATCTGTATGGGCTCAAAATACTCAATACCAACAAATGATTTTGCAGTATTTGCTTGCCTCTATTGATCTATTCCATACCGGTACCTCTAACCAAAGAAATGTGAATATGTTAATTCATAATATTTTGGCAAATCTTAGAAAAAATATTGTTTTGGAAGGGGAAGAGGAGTCTGATAGCGATGTTGTAAATGCATGTTATATGAGTGTTGAAAAAGCTCTTGCATCTCAAGATGTGTTGAAATTTGATCACAAGACTTTCATCTTAATGACAGATACACAATTCAATAATGCGGATCCTAAGTTTTTAGATAACGTAAATGAGTTGTTCACAAAACACCCAAACACAACGCTTCTTCTGAATTTGGGTGAGTATTTTGTGAGCGATGGTGTTGCATCCGTAACAACTGAGCAACTTCCTCAATCTCTTTTACATCTTGCTCTTTTGAACACTCAAAGAAATGTCACACAAATTGGAGGTAATTTTCTTAAAACTTCTAAAAAACTAAAAAGCATTGATCCATCAGCGCTAACCCGCATTACTTCTCTTGGAGAAAATTTTCTGAGGGACGCAAATGCACTAGAGAATATTGATACATCGGGGTTTGTCGGTCTTACTTTTGTTGACCATCATTGCCTTTCAGGAGCTCATACACTACAGCTTTTTGATATATCAAGCTTAATCAATCTTAAATCTGTAGTGGGATTTTTCCTCTCTGGTGCTCATAGATTAACATTTTTTGATAGATCGAATTAAACTTGAGGGTGGTTTAGGGCAATGGTCTCTTTCTGCTGCTCGACAATTGCAGATACAGGATCCTGTTCTAGAAAGAGAGCTGTTTGCAGGCATATTTGGAGGGTTTGCACGACTTGGGATGGGTCTTGATCCTAAAAATGTTATTCTTTGCGATAGCGAAGGGGTTGTTTATAAAGGCCGTACCAGCCGTATGGATGAAAGTAAACTGCGATATGCAGCCGATGTACCTTACCGTGTGTTGGCTGATGCCATGCACGGCGCGGATATTTTCTTGGGTCTTTCTGTTGCTGGTATTGTTACCAAAGAAATGGTTGCGAGTATGACGAAGAGACCGTTAATTCTTGCGTTGTCTAATCCGGAGCCAGAAATTTCTCCTCAGTTGGTGAAAGAAGTTCGCAGCGATGCAGTGATTGCAACAGGCCGGTCAGACTATCCAAATCAAGTTAATAATGTATTGTGCTTTCCTTATATTTTTAGAGGGGCGTTAGATGTTGGCGCAACTTGTATTAATCAGGCAATGAAAATTGCTTGTGTGAAAGCTTTGGCTGATTTAGCACACGCAGAAAGTTCAGATGTGGTTGCCAATGCGTATGGCGGTGAAATTCAAAAATTTGGTGATGATTATATCATTCCAAAGCCGTTTGATCCACGCTTGTCATTTGAAATTCCCATTGTTGTTGCACAAGCTGCTATGGAAACAGGCGTTGCAACGCGTTCAATTGAAGATTTTGATGCTTATAAAAATCAATTAACGAATTTTGTTTATCGTTCCTCTATGGTTATGCGTCCTATTTTCAATCAAGCAAAAAAACAATTGATGCGAATCACTTTTGCAGAAGGTGAAGATGAACGCGTTTTACGTTGTGTTCAAACATTGTGTGATGAACAAATCTGCCGCCCTATTTTAGTGGGACGCCCCAATGTTATTCAAATGCGCATTGGACGATTAGGTCTAAGATTAATACCTGAAAAAGATTTTGACCTTATTGATCCGGGTAATGACAGTCGCTATCAAGAATACTGGCAAGCTTATCACGAATTGATGCAACGAAAAGGTATTACGCCCGACATTGCCAAAACATTGGTTCGCACCAATTCAACGATTATTGCCGCATTAACAGTTTACCTAAATGATGCAGATTCAATGATTGCGGGAACTTTTGGTAGTTATGATCAGCATTTAAGTGATATTTTAAATGTTTTAAAATTGAGCCCAGATCATGACATGGCCGCAGCCTTAAGCATGTTAATTTTAGAGAGTGGTGTGTATTTTATCACGGATCCGTATGTAAACCATAATCTAGATGCTGATGAAATTGCCGAAATGACAATTTTAGCAGCTGAACAGGTAAAACGATTTGGCATTATTCCTAAAATTGCTTTGCTGTCACATTCAAATTTTGGTTCTAGTAATGATTCATCAGCTATCAAAATGCATAAAGCACTTACTATTTTAAGAGATACGCATCCTGAATTAGAAGTTGAGGGAGAGATGCACGGCGATGCAGCTTTATCAGAAGTCATTCGCGAACGTATTTTTCCCAATAGCCGTCTTAAAGGTTCAGCAAATCTTTTGGTTATGCCTTCTATAGACAGCGCAAACATAACTTTTAATATTGTAAAGATGTTGGCGGATGGTCTTACTGTTGGCCCGATTTTAATGGGAACTGAAAAACCAGGTCACCTTGTTACGCCGTCAATTACAGTCAGAGGCTTGATTAATATGGCAGCGTTAGCGGCAGTTGATGCGCAAGTAAGGTTGGCTAATCAATAAATTATCATAAAAATGAAGCAATTTTAGCTGCGCTTTTATTGCTTCATAACACTATGAGAAACATTTTTTAAATCAAATAGGAATTGATCATGAATAAAGCATCTGATTTTGCCCTGTTAGGAATGATTGTTTTGGTATATTCAACGGTCTGCATGGAAACAGACATTTATGTACCTGCCTTTCCAGATATGAGAGCATTTTTTGGTGTGAGTGATGAGCAAATTCAACAAGTTCTTAGTTTGAATTTTGTCGGAATTTGCTTGGGAAGTCTTTTTTTTTGGACCTTTATCGGATTCCTTTGGTCGAAAAATGACCATTCAAATGGGGTTAGGGCTTTTTGCTGTAACCAGCTGGGGATGTGTGTTTTTTAATAATTTTGACGTTTTTCTGCTAACAAGATTTATCCAAGGGCTCGGCGCAGCAGCTCCGATGGTCATTGCATTTGCTATCATTCTTGATAAATTTGATTCCTCAAAAGCAGCACAAATGTGTGGTGTTTTAAATATTTTTATCACTGGTGTAATGGCGGGAGCCCCTATACTTGGGTCAATTTTAACAATATATTTTGGCTGGCAATCAAATTTTTTACTAATCGCTATTCTTTCAACTATTTCTTTTTTAGGAAGTTTTTATTTAATACCTGAAACATTGTTATTAAAAGATCGTATTCCTTTTTCTGTAAGACAGGTCAGTAAAGACTATAAACGAATTACAACAAATTTTCCCTATATGGCAGGAACGACCATATGTTTTCTCTTATTTGCAGGACTCATTGTTTTTATTGCTAATTTATCATTAATATTTATTGAATATTTAGGCGTATCAAGAAACTATTATGGTTTTTACCAAGCAACGACCATGATTTCTTTTGCTCTATTTTCGTTTGTTAGTGTAAAAGTAATCGGCCGTTTTGGCCCGGACATAACAAAAAAAATTGGCTTATCAGCGGCTAGCTGTGGTGCGATATCTCTTTTAATAACAGCTTATCTGTATCCTGATCCTGCTTTAATTTGTGCTTGTATGGTTGTTTTTTCCGCAGGAGTAACATTTGCAGGGCCTATTTATTCTGTTGAAGCAGCAAATGCGGTGCCTCAACTACGGGGAATTTCTGCAGGAATGAATAACGCAATGCGTCACGTCATTGTTGCTGGGATTGTAGCTATGGGAAGCCTTACTTTTAATGGTTCGATTATACCTGTGGCATTGTTAATTGTCTTAGCTACATTTAGTACATTGTTACTTATTGTAATGTTAAAACGTCAGTCAGTAAAAAGTAGGCAAATAAAACAATAAAAAGGATTGCATAAAACACATCTATGCTCTTTAAATAAGTAAGAGCAGAATGCATTAAATTATATTTTTTATGAAAGAGGCGCATGGAAAAACCACCACATTTATCGTCAATAATTTCTGATTATGATTACAGTGTATCCGCTGATCATATAAAACTTGTGCGCAATGCCTTGCAATCAAATGACGATCAAATGGTGCTGGATCTTATTTCTGGCCTGCATGCTGCTGACGTAGCTGATATTATTGAACAATTGACCCAAGCACAACGCGTTCAATTTATTGATATTTTACGCCCCGATTTTGACCCTGAAATTTTAATCGAATTAGACGAATACCTTCGTGATGAAATCGTTCATCTTTTGCCTTCAAAAGAATTAGCATCTGCTATTACAAACTTGCAAAGTGACGATGCGGTTACTGTTTATGATGATTTGGATCACGAACTTCAACAACGTGTTCTAGAAGATATTCCTGAACTAGATCGTCAATCTTTAGAATCTTCTTTAGATTATGACGATGAGTCTGCTGGGCGTTTGATGTTGCGTGAAATGGTGGTGGCGCTAGATACCTGGACAGTTGGACAAGTCATTGATTCCTTTAAAAATTCTGAGGAGTTTCCAGAAGATCTCTCTCAAGTGTTCATTGTTGATGCCAAACATTGCCCGATTGGTTCTTTGCCATTGTCTCGTTTGTTGCAGTTACCCCGAACAACAAAAGTTGTCGATGTGATGGAAGGCGATCTTAAAATTGTCCCCGTTTCTATGAATAGAGAAGATCTAGCTTTTTATTTTCAACAATATACACTTCCTGCTGTTCCTGTTGTCGAAGCCAATAATCACTTAGTGGGAATGGTAACAGCCAGTCAGATGATCAGTATTATCCAAGAAGAAACAGAAAAAGACTTACTTGGCTTAGGCCGTGTTTCAGAACCTACCTTTACAAGGCCGGTGATTGAATTATCCTTAAATCGCCTCCGGTGGTTAGTGGTGACCTTGATCAATACTTTATTGGGTTCAACAGTGATTGCCCATTTTGAAGCATCTATTCAAAAAGCAGTTACTCTGGCCATATTAATGCCAATTGTCGCCTCTATGGGGGGGAATTCAGGTATGCAAGCTGTAACAGTGACTGTTCGTGCTTTAGCCCAACGTGATTTACGTAAAGGCCAAGTGTTGCGAGCCGTATCTAAAGAAATTGGTATTGCTTTTATTAATAGTTTCATTTTAGCAGGTCTCCTTTCTCTTATCGTCACTTTATGGTATGAAGATGCTGTTTTGGGGTTGGTTTTGGGTGGTGCACTCATGTTCAATATGGTTTGGTCTGGTTTAGCAGGAACACTTTTCCCGGTAGCCTTAGACAGACTCGGGTTTGATCCAGCCATTGGATCTGGCCCATTATTGACGACCACAACTGATGTGCTCGGTTTTTCTATATTTCTAGGGTTAGCAACCATTTTCTTATTTTAAAATTAAAGTAAATTCGATAAGGTAAATGTGATGTTTTCTGAGGAAGTTATATGATTTCAAAATTTGAGCGCTTTATCGCATACCGCTATTTAAGATCTTCAAAACAAGAAGGGTTTATTTCAGTTATTGCCTGGTTTTCATTGATTGGTATCGCCCTAGGTGTGGCGACATTGATCATTGTTATGTCTGTGATGAATGGATTTCGAGAGGAATTGTTAGGACGTATTATTGGGTTAAATGGCCATATATCAGTCTTAACAAAAGGTCAACCTTTTACCAATTATGATCAAATAACTCAGCAAGTCAAAAATGTCGAGGGTATTACGGCTGTTTATCCTGTCATTGAACGACAAGGAATGTTGATTTATCGAAATCAAGCACGTGGTCTTATGGTTCGCGCTATTAAACCAGAAGATTTAGTGCAACGCAAAATGGTTGCAGATAATATTCGGGATGGCTCTCTTAAGTCATTTGGCAGCTTTGAACATGAAGGTGAAAAAACGCACTGGGTAGCTATTGGAAAACGACTAGCAGATAGCTTATACCTTAAAATTGGTGATAAAATCACAATTGTTAGCCCTGAGGGAAATGCATCAGCCTTTGGAACATTACCACAACAAAAATCAGTTTATATAGGCGCGGTTTTTGAAGTAGGGCTTAATGATTATGATAAAAGCGTTGTTTTTATCCCTCTAGAAGCAGGGCAAAGTCTGTTTAAATTACCAGAAAGTGTTTCTAACCTTGAAGTATTTGTTGATAAACCAGATGCTGTTCATGCGCGTGGATTAAAAGTGAACGCTACGATTGGCAATGATTATCAGACTTTTGATTGGCAAAATGCAAATAACGGATTGTTTCAAACGGTTCAGGTGGAACGAAACGTAATGTTCATCATTTTAACTTTATTGATTTTAATTGCCGCATTTAACATTTTATCAAGTCTGATTATGTTGGTAAAAGATAAAACACGTGACATTGCCATTATGCGAACAATGGGTGCTACACAAAAAAATATTACCACCGTCTTTATGTTAGCAGGCGTGTCAATTGGCGTTATTGGAACATTGCTCGGATTGACTGCTGGTCTGGCCTTTGCTTTAAATATTGAAAGAATTCGTGAAGGTTTGCAAAAACTAACGGGAACCGAATTATTTAATGCGGAAGTATATTTTCTAACGCAGTTGCCCTGTAAAATAGACGTAATGGAAGTCACAGTGACCGTTATTATTGCGTTGTTATTAACATTCCTTTCTACACTTTATCCATCCTGGCGTGCCGCAAAACTTGACCCTGTAGAGGCTTTAAGACAATGACACAAAATACTCTTATTCTTGAAGCTGTAAGCCGCACATTTAAACAAGGTGATGAAGATGTTAGCGTTTTACGAGATGTTAGTCTTGCGATTAAACCTGGTGAGATTGTGGCGCTCATAGGGCAAAGTGGGGCGGGAAAATCAACACTTTTACAAATCGCAGGGCTTTTAGAACCCCCAAGCAGTGGTAAAGTTTTTGTAAATGGCCAAGATACTTTTGCCCTTTCAGATCTTGAAAAAACAGCACTGCGACGTCATTACATTGGTTTTGTCTATCAATTTCATTATTTATTACCAGAGTTTTCGGCATTGGAAAATGTTGTGATTCCACAGTTAATTGCTGGGCAAACAGAAAAGGCGGCAACCGAGCGCGCTGAGCAATTGCTAAACTCTCTTGGTCTTAGTCATCGTTTTCATCATCGCCCTAAAAAATTGTCTGGGGGAGAACAACAACGCGTTGCTATTGCCCGTGCGATTGCTAATCAGCCTAAAATTTTATTAGCGGATGAGCCTACAGGTAACCTTGATTATCAAACATCTAACATCGTTTTTGGTGAAATGTTGAAAATCGTTCGTGAAACAGGGCTTTCTGCTTTAATTGCGACTCATAACCCAGAAATTGCAGCTAAAATGGATCGTGTCGTGCAAGTAAAAGATGGGATGTTAATTTCTTAAGATCCTCATCTTTCATTATGCAATGGTCTCAATGTTTCTATAAATTGGCCAAAATCCTTGGAAAAGTTATGGGGAGTAAAGTCAAATATTTGGAATTCGGCAAGACTTTGTGTATAAAAAGGGTCTTGATGAAGAATATCTAAAAGTATTTTTCTGTTTTCAGAATGAGCAAGAATGATGCCGCCATTGCTGGAATTTTGTCTTCCAGAGCAAAAAAACACCCCCTGTATCATAATATTGCTTTAAAAACTCAAGGTGACTGGCGCGCGCCGCATTTATGGTTTCAATATCTACTAAATAACGCAACACCACAACGAATATCTTTTTTTCCATGCAAAGATCCATCTTATCTTAGTCTTTTATAGATGATAGCAAATCAAAAAATGTAAAAGCAACCTTTTGAGAAAAACTTCCTTCTGAATTATTTAAAATAATCTCATTAATAGATAAAGATGCTATTAAAATAAAAAATAGAGTTATTATCTTAACCTGAGTTCGATATAAGAATTGCAGAAAATGTATAAAAACGAAGAAATCCGTCATTACGAGGGGCATCGCCCCGTGGTAATCCAGGCTGGATCCGCCGCACTGCACTTTGTTTCGTTCGCGATGACGCGGATTTCCTTATCCTTCAGATTCCTTACGTCGAATTCACGTTATCTTAAGAACAAAACGCATGGATTTTGGTTCTTTTTCAAGGGAAAGTAACTAACAAGGCAAAGACTGGCGCGTTGCCTTGTTTAAAATTATTATATTTCTTCTTCAATATTGTCTTCTAAAACGCCAAGTGATGATTCTGCTTCAGCGTGTGCCATTTGTGTGCCGAGAAGATCATCTTCATCTTCATCTTCTTCAGCCATGTTAATAGCGGTGTTAGATAGGGCATCTAAGAAATCATTTTCCAAATCTTCATCGGCTGCATCACGAAACACAACGCGTTGCATGGAACGAATCACACTATCTCTTAAGATGCTCGTTCTAACGGTTTGATCAGCAATCTCACGAAGAGCAATAACCGGATTTTTATCGTTATCTCTGTTGACAGTAATCGCTGCACCAGCAGAAATTTCACGTGCTCTTCTTGATGCAAGTAAAACTAATTCAAAACGGTTGGGAATAATTTCAACGCAATCTTCAACGGTAACGCGAGCCATATTTGCCACTTTCTTCAATTTGTAATTAAGTTAATAGATAAAGCATCTTCATCCACACGTCAATCATATATGAGCGTAAAAATTAGAATGACTTTTATGTTAAAAACGACCATTATTTGAAATAATTATGAAATAAGGAGGGAAAAATGCAAAATAATCTTCAAACGGTCGCACCTAAGGTGTTAATAGGGATTACTGTCACAACAAATTTTGCAAAAGAATCTAGTCCTCTTACTTCTGAAATTACAAAATTAGTTGGGGCTTATATTGGTGAAAAAAAAGCAGATATTATTCCAAATCGTAAGAATTCAAATGTGAGTATTTGTGCCTATTTTAATTACACGAATAAATATTTAGGTGATTATTCGTATTTTATTGGCGAAGAAGTCAATGAAAATGCTGTGCCGCCACAAGGAATGATTCGCCTAGAAATTCCTGCAGGGAACTATTATAAAGTAACAACAGAGCCTGGAATTATCCCTTTTGTGTTAATGAATGCCTGGCACAAAATATGGCAACTATTTGAAAGTTCAGACAATGGAAAACGTTTGTATCATGTTGATTTTGAAGTATATGATGAACGCGCAAAAGATGCCAACAAAGCAGTAATTGATATCTTTGTAGGGGTTAAATAATTATTTTAATAAAAATTATGTCGTTTTTTTGTTGAAAATATAATAATATTTATCAAAGAAGGCAAAAAGTGTACAAATAAAAATTTTTTTCATTAGGTGTTGACATTAAAATCACACCTTGGCAGTCTAGAGAAGTTAATAAAATCTTAATTTTACTTTTTTCTACTGTTTTTTTTAGGAGATTATGTTTGCTGCAATTGTCGCGATCCAGAATTATTAGCCTCTTTTGTTTTACGTTGGCCACAGTTATTTCAGTACAAAGTTTTGTTACCAACCGTACAAAAGTAGTGCCTGTGATAACAGATCCTGTTGTTACTGCACCTAGCAATAATGAAGTTGTTACAGTACCTGATGAAAGCAAGGCCGCTGAAGTTGCACCCATTTCTATAATTCAAGAATCAACTGAAAAACAATCAACATTAGTTATAGGTAGTGGTGATACGATAATGTCTGTGCTGTCTTCCATTGGGATGACACGTGAACAAGCATACTTAGCCGTTGAAGCTTTGCGCAAAGTCTATAACCCAAAAGCCTTAAAAGTAGGGCAACAACTGCATGTTGTTTATAAAAATGATGATAAAGCAGCAGGTATTTCTCTAATATCAGTGGATTTTAAAACTTCTGCTGGCAGTGACATTGCTTTACGTTATAAAAATGGTGAATTTAGCGCCGAAAAATTCGAAGTTAAACTTACAATTGTTCAAAGAAAAATTACAGGTACAATCAACTCAAGCTTTTATTCTGCTGCTCTTAAAAGAGGGGTTCCCGCACGTATTGTCAAAGAAGCAATTTCAGCCCTTAGTTATGATATTAACTGGCAGCATGACCCAAAATCAGGTGATGCTTTTGTAATTATGTATGAAGTTATGGAAGATGCTGAAGGAAATGTTATTAAGGCGGGAGAGCTGAAATTTGCGGCTTTTGCACCTAAGGGAAATTGGCGAAAAATTTATGCATTTCAAACAAATGCTGGCACGACAGGTTATTTTAATACAAAAGGTGAAAGTGTTGTTAAATCATTGCTACAAACACCTTTAGATCCATCTAGAATGCGTATCACCTCTAAATTTGGTCGTAGAAAAGACCCCATGCAAAATTATACTAAAATGCATAAGGGAGTGGATTTTGGTGCTCCGACGGGGACGCCGGTGATGTCAGCAGGTGATGGAACTATTATTAAAGCAGGTTGGAATGGTGCATACGGTAATTATATTTTGGTTCGTCATAATTCAGAATATTGCACTGCCTACGCGCATTTAAGCAAAATTCATGTGAAGCCAGGTACAAAAGTAAGGCAACGTCAGCTGATTGGAGCTGTGGGTTCTACCGGTCGATCAACCGGCGCACATTTGCATTATGAAGTTATCCACAAAGGGGTTCAGGTAAATCCGCAATTGGTAAAACAACTTCCGACAGCAAAATTAGAAGGCAAAGAATTTGCAAAATTTCAAAAAATCAAAGCGACTCTTGATAACCATGCAATAACTGATCCGATTGCACAAGTCGCGGCACAAAAACTATCCCTCGCTGGGTAGTGCCCTTTTATTAATCAGGAACATAAACGATGTCTTTTTTCTGGTATTTAACATGCCCAGCCCCCTTAGAATATATTGAAAAATTTGCCGATGCACTAGAACCCTACATGTTGTCTGTTGGCTGGTTTGAAAGTGAAAATCCAGATGTTTGGATTGTTGAAGCTACAGTAAAGCAACAACCTAATCTTCTTTTTCTTCAATCAATAGTGACAGATGTTGCCCGTACTTTGGGTGTTGAAACGCCTCCATTAAATTGTGAAAAACTGGCAAATGCTGATTGGTTAGAGCAAACTTGGAAGAATTTCCCCCCTTTAGAAATTGCGCGTTTTTATATTTATGGAAGTCATACAAAAGGCGAAATTCCACCAGGATTAATAGGGATGGAAATTAACGCGGCGACAGCGTTTGGTTCGGGAGAACATGAAACGACAACCGCGTGCTTACAAACTTTGTGTGATTTTCACGATAAAGATCTAAAATTCACTAACCCCTTAGATATGGGTTGTGGGTCAGGCGTATTAGCGATGTCAATTGCAAAGCTATGGCAAATTCCTGTTTTAGCTGTGGATAATGATCCAGAATCAGTAAAAGTAACTGCGCAAAATGCCCTAACTAATCATTGTAATCAGTTGATTCATAGTGTTTGTAATGAAGGATTTGCCGGCAACGTGATTCAAAAAGATGGCCCATTTGACCTTATTGTGGCAAATATTTTAGCCGGTCCTTTGTGTGATATGGCCCTTGAGATGGTGGCTAATACGACCAAAGGTGGTAGAATTGTTTTATCTGGCTTATTAACTCGTCAAATTGATGAAGTTGTGACAGCATATGAAGCTGCTGGTGCGACTTTAGATAGTGTTAAGAAAGTGGCAGATTGGGCTGCACTTAGTTTGATAAAGTAAAGAGTCATCATGGTTGAGCATTTTCAAAATCGGTTGCGTTTACTGCAACAAAATGTACGTGATAAGCTCAACTGCCAGGCATTTTTAGTGCCCAGAGTTGATCGTTATCAAGGGGAGTATGTGGTTGCAGCAGATGAACGACTCGCTTGGCTCACTGGGTTTACAGGGTCTGCAGGAATTGCTGTTGTCACACCGGATGAAGTCACTTTATTTGTTGATGGGCGTTATACGTTGCAGGCGCGACAACAGGTTCCATCTGATGTAACTGTTATTCATACCGAAGAAACCTCACTTTTTACCTATCTTGAATCAAAACTACCACCTACAGCGATTATTGCTTATGATCCGTGGCTTCATACTATCCAGGAGCAACAGCGGTGGTGCGAAAAAACAAATCGATTCCATTGGGTGTTTCAAGCTGTTGAACAAAATCCAATTGATCAAGTATGGCTTGATCGACCTGCGCGTCCTCTTGATCCTATTTTTTTGCTAGATGACCAGTATACGGGGAAAAGTTATCTTGAAAAAATTAATACTGCAGTTGCAACTTTAAAAAAAACAGGTGCTTCGCTTGCCTATATTGGATCGCCTGATGCCATATGTTGGTTGTTGAATATACGAGGTGCGGATTTTCCTTACACGCCTTTGGTAGATGCTATGGCCTTTTTGGATGATACAGGTGTTGTGACACTGATTATAAACTCAGCCAAAATTCCCCCACATATTTCCAAAGTATGGGCACAAAGTGTTAGAATTTTAGCCGAAGATCAGCTTTTTTCTTTTCTTGAGGATCAAAAAAAGCAAAAGATTTTAATTCATGCAGCATCAACACCTATTCAAATAAGTCAATTTTTTTCTTCCAATCAGTTAGTTTTTGGTGATGATTTGTGTTCGTTACCAAAAGCTTGCAAAAATGCAGTGGAGCAGGCCGGCATGCGCCAAGCTCACCTGAAAGACGGTTTAGCTGTTTCACGTTTTTTATGCTGGTTATCACAAAATACAGACCCTCTTACTGAATTAGATGTGGTTGAGCGGTTGGAATCATTTCGTCAACAAGAAGATACTTATCAGGGGGCAAGTTTTCCAACTATTGCAGGCTATGCCAGTAATGGCGCCATCGTACATTACCGGCCAGATGTAAAATCGAATAAATTATTGCAAGATGGATCGCTGTTATTGCTCGATTCAGGAGGACAATATTTAGAAGGTACAACAGATATCACTCGCACTATAGCCATTGGTATACCAACTGAAGAACAGCGCGTTTATTTTACTCGTGTTCTAAAAGGACATATTGCATTGGCTAAAAGTCATTTTCCAAAGGGAACATGTGGTCGACAATTAGATATTCTAGCACGTCAACCCTTGTGGGAAATTGGGGACGATTATGATCATGGGACAGGGCATGGCGTAGGATGCTTTTTGAATGTTCATGAAGGTCCACAACGCATTAGTAAATTTGGTTCTGATGCAGCGCTGCAGCCGGGGATGGTTCTTTCTAATGAACCTGGGTATTATAAAACAGATGCTTATGGTATTCGCATTGAAAACTTAGTGCTGGTGTGTGAGTCAAAGTTACAAACAGATCGATCTTTTTATTGTTTTGAAACACTTACCCTTGTGCCACTTGATCTAAGTCTTATCATCACTGAATGGTTAGTAGGAGCAGAGCGAGAATGGATTAATGATTATCATCAAACAATTCGTGACCAATTATTGCCCTTTTTAGAGCCTGAAACAGCAGCGTGGTTGATGGATGTTACTGAGCCTATATAGCCTTGTAAGTGTTTGATTGGTGGTTTTAGGAAGAGTACATGATATAATGAAGTAAGAAATTAATTAACAAGCAAAAGGTATGACAATGAAACTTCCTTTAAAGCCATTTTACTTCATTCGTCATGGTGAAACAGAATTAAACAGGCAGGGGATTATTATTGGAAGCATTGATATATCTCTAAATGCACATGGTATGGAACAGGCTCGTCATGCAGCTTTAAGTTTGAAAGATGAAAAGTTTGATATTATTGTTAGTAGCCCCAGAAAACGTGCCTTGCAAACAGCTGAAGTTATTTCGCATGCTATTCCTAAATCTATTATCCTTGAGAATGATCTTGTTGAACGAGTTTGGGGGGAAGCCGAAGGACAGCCTTTTGATTCTACGAAATCGTTGTTTGATGATGGTAATACCCCCGAAGGTGCAGAGCTTTTTACCTTATTTAGTCAGCGTATTATCAGTACTGTTTCTAAGCATCTTTTAAATGAACAGAGTCTACCTTTATTTGTTTCACATGGTGGAGTATTTAAAGCTCTAGTGCATTATCTCGGATATGAAAAGTTAAGTTCATCAAACGGTATACCTTTTTTGTTTAGCCCCCCTGAATCAGGGGAAGCTAAATGGAAAATACATAATCTGAAAGAGAATAAATCGAGAAATCTAGCGTAAATTAGAGGTTATGATTGATTGTGCCCAATCTTTTTCAAACTGATTCTTGATTAATTTTATTTGTGTTTGATTTTCAATTATAATCCCTGCTTTTGCAGCACCGACTATGGCCTTAGTTATCCCATCATCTTGAACACTTTGTTTGTGTATATCAATTGTTTGAGTTGCTCCATTAATAAGTTTTAAAAAAGTGCTTCTTTGGAAGTTTTGCTCATAAACTAAAGGTTTTTCATGAGGAATAACCCGTTCATCAGCAATATCTGCATTAAGTATAGCTAAAACAACATAATTATGTCACATTTTATGATGCAGTTTTGATCGAAATTTCAAGCCTCA
>DYSP01000029.1 GCA_020718185.1 Candidatus Odyssella sp.
CTAAATCATAAGCTGTCAACGTATATTGATAAAGAGCATTGGATTGCCTTCCTCCAATCACAAGATCTTGCGCGGCACGTAAGTAAAGAGTCGAGCCAGAAATAGTGGCAAGTTTGCCTCGTAATCGTTCCATAATTTCATTAGCAGCTATTTGCCGTTCTTCTAACGGTTTCAAAGTGATAAACATTGACCCTGAATTTTTAGACGCGTTTCGCCCACCCACAAAGCCTACAACCGTCTCAACAGCTGGGTCAGACTTAATAATAGCAACGTATTCTTTTAACTTGTTGTTGAGAGCTTGGAATGAAATATCTTGCTGTGCTTGAATGCTGCCCATGATGCGTCCTACATCTTGTTCTGGAAAAAAACCTTTTGGAATAATGATAAACAAGAAAACATTTAAAATAATCGTGATACCTGTGATACTTAGCATGACTTTAGGGCGACGCAAAGCCCAGGCTAAACTTGTGCGGTAATGACGCATCATCCATCCCATCACCCGTTTACACGATGGTTCTTTTTTTTCCTTTTTCAAAATATGTGCCGACATCATCGGTGTCACCGTTAAGGAAACAAACATTGACATCAGAATCGCAATTGATAATGTAATCGCAAATTCTCGAAAAAGACGCCCGACAATTCCCCCCATTAATAAAATAGGAATAAAGACAGCAATCAAAGAAAGACTCATTGATAAAACAGTAAAGCCAACTTCTTTCACCCCTTGAATGGCAGCATTTAAAGGTTTTAATCCAGCCTCAATATGGCGAGAAATATTTTCTAACACAACCACTGCATCATCAACCACAAACCCAGTGGCAATTGTCATGGCCATTAAGGATAAATTATCAAGACTATAACCACATAAATACATGATAGAAAAAGTTCCAAGCAATGATAAAGGAACAACGACACTAGGAATCAATGCCGCGCGAAAACTTCCCAAGAATTGATAGATTACCCAAATCACTAAAAAAATGGCTAACACTAAAGTAAATTCCACATCCCGGAGTGATGCACGAATCGTTGTGGTGCGATCCATTACCACATTCAAATTCATGTCTGTTGGAATAGCTGCCTCTAAGGTCACAAGGGCACTGCGAACACAATCAACTGTCTCAATAATATTTGCGCCTGGCTGCTTAAAAAGAATAAGAACAACCGATGATTGTCCATTGGTATAACCCGCATTTCGAACATCTTCTACTGATTCTATGACATCCCCTAGATCAGATAATCGAATAGGTTTACCATTTTGATAAGCAATAATCAGTGGGCGGTAATCCGCCGCTTTAAATATCTGATCATTAGCAATTAAGTCGTAACTATGATGATTATCTGAAATATATCCTTTTGGCAGATTCACATTTGCTTTTGCTACAACTGTGCGCACCTGCTCAAGGCTAACGTCATATTTATTAAGTGCGGTTGGATTTAATTCCAGCCGAACTGCTGGCAATGCACTTCCACCTACAACCACCTGCCCCACACCCGCTACTTGGGATAATTTTTGCTGTAAAATGGTTGAAGCAACATCATACATTTGACCGTTATTATATGTATCTGAAGTCAAAGCAACAATAAGAATGGGTGCATCTGCCGGGTTAACAATTCGATAAGTAGGGTTACTAGGAAGATCGGTTGGCAAATAACTACGTGCCGCATTAATAGCTGCCTGTACATCTCGAGCCGCTCCATTAATATTACGATTCAGATCAAACTGCAAAACAATACTTGCCGTTCCCAAACCGCTTGAAGATGTAATTTCCGTAATGCCCGCAATACGCCCCAACTGACGTTCCAGAGGCGTTGCAATCGACGTTGCCATAATTTCAGCCGTCGCGCCTGGTAAGGTTGCCTGTACATTAATTGTTGGAAATTCAATTTGTGGTAACGGCGAAACTGGCATTAATTTAAAAGCCAGCATCCCCAACAACGCCAACCCTACTGCTAACATTATGGTACCAATAGGGCGATGGATGAAGGGTGCTGAAATATTCATAGATCCACCAATGCTGGTTGATGGTCATCGCGGTTTTTTGATAATTTAAAGCGGTGCATCCAACGGTCAAAAGCAATGTAAATAACCGGTGTGCTATAAAGAGTTAACAGCTGACTCAATAACAATCCTCCGATAATTGCAATGCCTAAAGGCTGGCGTAACTCTGCCCCCATTCCTTGGCTAAAAGCAAGAGGAACAGCCCCAAAAATTGCTGCAAGCGTGGTCATAAAGATTGGACGAAACCGCAATAAACACGCATGATAAATAGCTTCTTCAGCTGATTTATTTTCGGTGCGTTCAAGTTCAAGCGCAAAGTCAATCATCAAAATCGCGTTCTTCATGACAATGCCAATCAACAAAATAATCCCAATTAAGGCGACGACACTCAGGTCATGCCCTGTCAACATCAAAGCAATAAGTGCTCCCATCCCTGCAGAAGGAAGAGTTGAGAGAATAGTAAGCGGATGCACATAATGTTCGTATAAAATACCAAGAACGATATAGACGACAATAATCGCAGCCAGAACTAAGAATCCTTCATTGTTGATAGAGTTTTGAAAAATTTTTGCTACGCCCTCAAAAGAAGTAACAACACTTGCGGGTATATCCAGCTTTTGCTTAACGTCTTCGATAACTGACACCGCATCACCAAGAGCCGCCCCTGATGCTAAATTAAAAGAAATTGTCGACACAGGAAACTGTCCTTGCCGATTAATAATCAACGGGCCAGTTGTTTGAGTGATTGTCGTAAAAACACTGAGCGGAATTGGCTTACCATTTGCATTATTTAAGTAAATTTGACTGAGCGCTGTTTGCATTTGTTGAAGGGCTGGTGAAATTTCTAAAATAACATGATACTGATTGACTTGCGTATAAAGTGTTGAAATCTGCCGCTGCCCAAAAGCATTATATAGAGCCGTATCAATATCTTGAACCGATATCCCAAGGCGTGAAGCCGGATCCCGGTCAATTGTAATCATTTTTTGCAAGCCCTCATTATATAAATCACTGGCTACATCTTGCATAATTTTCTCTTTTGCTAGTTGTTCTGCAACTTTATTGCTCCAATAAGTGACTTCTTTTGCATCAGGTGCATTAAGGCTATATTGATATTGCGTGCGGCTAACACGATCATCGATCGATAAATCTTGAACCGGTTGCATATATAATTTAATATTTTCAAGATGTTGTACTTTTTCTTGTAACCGTTGAATAATGTCGGTTGCTGAGTTGTTGCGTTCTTCAATAGGTTTGAGATTAATTAATAAGCGCCCACTATTCAGCGTGGTATTGGTACCATCTATCCCAATAAATGAGGAAAGACTTTCTACATCAGGATCCTCTAAAACAACTCGCACCAGTTTTTGTTGATTTGTCGCCATCGCAGTAAAGGAAGTTGACTGCGACCCTTCAGTAATTCCTTGAATCACGCCGGTATCCTGAATAGGGAAAAACCCTTTTGGGATTAAGAAAAACAATATACCTGTAAAAAACAAAACCCCTACTGCAGCTAGTAAGACAGCCGATTGATACTGTAAAATCACTTTTAAGGAACGCGCATACCCATCAATCAGATCATCTAAAATCTGTTTTGACCACCGCGCCAATCGATTAGAGGGAACAGGCGGTGCAAGTTTTAAAAATTTAGCACAAAGCATCGGCGTTAAAGTCAGAGAGACAAAAGCGGAAACAAGGACCGTGATAGATAATGTGATGGCAAATTCACGAAATAATCGACCAATAATATCACCCATAAATAACAAAGGAATCATGACTGCAATTAACGAAACAGTCAGTGACAAAATGGTAAATCCAATTTGCGAGGCGCCTTTCAAAGCAGCCTCTAAAGGAGAATCACCTTCTTCAATATAACGCGCAATATTTTCAATCATCACAATGGCATCATCAACGACAAAGCCTGCAGCAATTGTTAACGCCATTAATGTTAAATTATTGAGGCTAAATCCCATCATATACATAACAGCAAAAGTGCCAATCAGGGATAAAGGCACAGCTAAGCTTGGAATCAATGTGGCAGAAAAAGTACGTAAGAAAACAAACACTACTAAAATGACTAAAAGAATGGAAATTAACAAATCATGTTGTGCATCGGCAACCGAAGCGCGAATTGTGTTTGTGCGATCCGTGAGCAGGGTAACCGTGACATCGCCCGGCAAAGTAGCGCTGATTGTTGGCAATAGTTTTTTAATACGATCCACAACGTCAATCACATTTGCGCCAGGTTGACGTTGAATATTGATGATGATTGCTTGTTGATCATTAATCCAAGCTGCTTGTCGCACATCTTCTGCGCCCTCTTTAACCGTTGCAATATCACTAACGCGTACAGGGGCACCATTTTTATACGAAACAATGACTTTTTTAAATTCATCACTGGTGAGAAGTTGGTCATTTGCATTAATTGTAAAGCTTTGTGCAATACCATCAAGGTTTCCTTTTGGACGATTAAGACTTGCTGCATCAATAGCCGTGTGAATATTTTCAAGAGTTAACCCATAAGACGCCAAAGCTGTGGGATTACACTGGATACGCACGGCGGGTCGTTGTCCCCCACTCATACTGACTAATCCAACACCTGTTAATTGGGCTATTTTTTGAGAAAAACGCGTATCTGCAAAATCTTCAACCTGTGTCAATGGCAAGGTTTTCGATGTGAGAGCCAACGTCACAATCGGCGTATCTGCCGGATTCACTTTATTATAAATAGGTGGGGTTGGTAAATCATCTGGCAGATAAGTACCAGCAGCATTAATGGCTTCTTGAACTTCTTGTTCAGCCACATCCAGGCTTAAATCTAAATTAAACTTAACGGTTATGATTGATGATCCATTCGAACTGCTGGATGTCATTTGATTAAGACCTGTCATCTGCCCCAATTGCTTTTCCAGGGGTGCAGTCACGAGTGATGCCATTACTTCTGGGCTAGCGCCGGGATAAAATGTCATTAAACGAATGGTTGGACAATCAACCTGAGGTAGTGATGAAACAGGTAACAAACGATAGGACAAAATGCCCAGTAGTAATAACGCCACCATGATAAGTGTTGTGGCAATAGGACGTAAAATAAAGGGGTGGGATGGATTCATGAAGCCGTCTTTTTTTCAACATCAGGCAATATCTTATCCTCCAGCTTAGATGATATTTTTATTTCTGCACCATTTGTAAGCTTATCTGTTCCTTCTTTAATAATAACGTCCCCTACCTTTATTCCTTCTTTTATCACTGTATTATCTTGGTGAGTAACACCAACTGTCACATACTGAAGACGAGCTTTTTGCCCTTCATCCACCACATAAACAAATGCGCCTTTAGCGCCAAATTGAACAGCTGATGTGGGGACTAAAATTGCTTCTTTTAAAGTATCCACAAGCAATTGAATATTCACAAATTGATTGGGAAAAAGCGTTGTTTTTTTATTTTCAAATAAAGCCTTTAATTTAATAGTACCTGTGGTTATATCAATTTGATTGTCCATTGTCATCAATTCACCTTTATCAAGCAAATTGACTTGGGCGCGATCATAGGCGTCAACCTCAAGTTTTTCGCCTTGTTGAACTTTTTTAACAACAAGCGGAACACTATCTTCGGGTATTGTAAAAACAACGGTCACCGGTGCCACTTGGTTTAAAACTACAAGCCCGGTGACGTCTGATGTTTGGACATAATTTCCAGGATCAACCAACCTTAACCCGACCTGTCCCGTAAAAGGGGCAACGACTTGACAATAAAGCAAATTCACTTTAATCGCTGCAATTTGCCCTTCATCTGACTTAATAGTGCCTTTGTATTGTTTGACAAGAGCCTTTTGCGTATCGAGCATCTGCTTTGAGGCGAATTTTTTCTTATAAAGAGTTTGATCTCTTATTAAATCATTTTTAGCATTTTCCAGTAACGCCTTATCACGTTCTAACTGCCCTTGGAATTGCATAAGTTGAGCCTCATACGGACGTGAATCTATTTGTGCTAATAAATCACCTTCTTTAACCATTTGCCCTTCAACAAACAATACTTTTTGTAATTGGCCGTTGATCTTAGTTTTCATTGTGACCGTGTAAAAGGGGGTCACTGTGCCAAGTGCTGATAAATAAACAGGTACAGTTGCTGCTTTTGCTGTTGCGGTGGTCACCAAGGTTGCGTGTTTACTATCATTGCTTTCTTTTGCTGCGTATGGTGTCTTAGACTTAGAGGTTGTGAGCAGTTGAATACTCGTTGCAAGACCAATTAAAAGCACGAACAGCAAGATTCGTAAAATCCATCGCCCCCGTTTTGTCTGTTGCATGTCTTTTATCGATACCCATCGTGAAAAGCTCACTCTTAAACCTCACTTTTCCATAAGATTATCCTTAGTTTTATCATAGATATTAATTAAATTTTTATCAAGCCGAGTCCAATTATGACCAAAGAATTAATCAGAAAAGAAGAAATATATTACACGATAAAAAATTGTTAATAATTCATAAAGAATGACTAGGATATTTTATCGATTTTAGGTAATCTAAAATCATGAGTATTTTATTTAAAAAAACACCAAAACGTAAAAAGAATATTTTTACTGCCATCGATATCGGGGGCAGCAAAATATGTTGTGCTATTGCCAAACTAGATGAACGTGACGCTGCCGAAAACCTTAAAATTAGAGGTCTTGGTTATCAAGTTTCCCGCGGCATCAAAAATGGCATTATCACGAATTTACAAGAATTAGAAAATTCGATATTAAATGCTGTTCATTCCGCTGAACAAATGGCAGGAGATACAATTCAAGAGGTTTATGTCAATCTCGCAGCCTCTTGCACAAAATCACACACACTGGATGTGGAAATTGACCTCAAAGGACAAGTCATTGATGACAGACAAATTCGCCATCTCATGGCTCTTGCTCGTGCTTCCTTTAAAAATCCTCAATTACAGGTTGTTCATGTTCTGCCTATCGCCTATGCGTTAGATGATGTCGAAGGCATTAAAGATCCTCGCGGCCTGGTTGGTCAAAAACTAACTGCCAGCCTGCATATTTTATCTGCTCAAGTTTCTTTAATGCAAAACATTGCCAATTGTATTGGCCGTTGTCATTTAGACGTTAATGGTTTTGTGGTTTCACCTTATGCATCTGGATTATCCATTTTAGATGACGATGAATTAGAACTTGGGGTGACTGTTGTTGATCTTGGCGGCAGCAGCTCAAGCATTGCCTCATTTTTAGATGGTGCATTGGTTCACATTGATAGTATTCCCATTGGTGGTTCACACATTACAAGTGATATTGCACGCGGACTATCAACACCGTTGATTCAAGCAGAACGCCTTAAAACGTTGTATGGCACCACGATTGTTTCTTCATCAGACGACCGAGAAAGTATTTCTGTTCCACAACTGGGCGACGGCATACATCCGGTGACAACTCAAATTCCCAAATCATTATTAACCCAAGTTATTCGCGCCCGCGCTGAAGAGATTTTGGAATTAATATGGAAAAGTTTACAACAATCAGGAATGGATCGCCTTGTTTGTCAACGTGTTGTCTTAACTGGTGGGGGCAGTCAATTACCAGGCCTTCGTGAACTTGCCGCCAATATGTGGGGAAAACAAATCCGAATTGGCTATCCCAAAGGTATTACCGGCGGAAGCGATGTAGTTGCAACGCCGATGTTTGCCACATGTGGTGGATTATTAAAATTTTCTTTGCGTGATTATATGGGCGACGAAAATCAAATTCGCCCCATTTATGATGACGGCGCTGTTCTAACGCGCGTAATGGGCTGGATTCGAGAAAACTTTTAGACATTGCAAAAACCTTTCATTTCTTAAAATCTTCGAGCCATTTTTACTCTTAAAAGGGCATGCATTCGATTTAAACGCGGCGGGCAAGTTATAACTAGATTAATATAAAAATTTTTAACCTATAGTTTTTTTAATATATTTTTTTAACTATTGAGCTATATCATGAAGATAATAAATAACGCGAATATCGGATAAGAAATGCAAGAAATCTCTAAAAGAACGGCGTAATCACGAGGAGGCGGTCAGCCGACGTGGTGATCCATGTATCTTAACAGCCTAGATTGCCGCGGAGCTATGCTCCTCGCAATGACGTTTTTCAAAGAAAAACAGTGCGTTATGTGTGTTCTTAAACGATATTCGCGTTAAACAATTTATTTTTACTCGAGGCTGCCCTATGAAATCTTACAATTTTTTAGCCATAACACTTATGCTGTCATCCACTTCTATTTATGCAGCTGATTCATTGCAAACTCATGACCAACCTCTCGCCACGGCCAAATCATAAGGCTGAAATGCAACAACCTATGCCTGTTCCTGGAGATATTTTGTTTGCTAAACGAACTTCTCAAGGAGTTGAGCTATTTTTGGGAATACAGCAGATTGCCCATATTAATAGCGGTTATGACAGTCGCATTTTTCACTATAGCTCCGGATGGAACTATGTATACTGCAACAACAACATTTCGCTCTATGATTGTGCAATCTGGTCAATAAAGAATGGGCAAATCACTAAACTACTCGAAGGAATTAACACACAAAATTTTCGTCTGAGATTCACAGCACCAAATTTGGTTGGAACTATGTATATTTTGACAACGACAAGGGTGCCTGATAGCAATTAGGGCTTCAACAACAGATCTGGTCAATAAAGGATCGAAAAATAACTGAACATCGCTTACCTACAAGCAATAATACCTCTATTATAAAAACTTTAGATCTAGACAAAGACAATTCTCTATATATGCATGCACCCCCCCTCGTCGATGAGCATTACATGGACTATCCCCAAAATTTTTTAATGAAATATGGCCAAATAACTAGATTAACAGGTCATATAATAAGTTCTATACCTTCATCAAATGGGACTATATATATTGCAGACAGGTATGCACTATGGTCAATAAAGGACACAAAAAAACTAGTATACCATTCATCGGAATGCATATACATAAAGTAGTCTCAACTCCAGATGGAGGCTTATATATTGTGGAAAAAAAACGATCATATTAGCTTGTTGTTGGTGAAAGATGGCAAAACTGAGATGCCAATCAAAGAAATGAAGCATTTAACAGAGATAGTTTCAGCTCCAGATGGAACTTTGTATATTGCAGGGCAAAGTGAAACTTCGACTGTTACACACCATGATTATGATAAAAGTCTTCGAAAAAATATCGCAATATATGGTAAAATCGCTATGCTTTGTTCAATAAAAGATAAAAAAGTAACTCAAATACCAATCGAAAATGAAAAAGTGAATAGGATATCCGATCTAGTCTTAGCTCGAGATGGAACTTTGTATGGTGTAGGACGCATTAAAGATAATCGTCGATTTGCGGATATACTCTTTTCAATAAGAAATGGAAAAGCAACTGAGATAAGACCTGATTTATGGAGCATACACAATCTAACATTATCTCCAGATGGAACTTTGTACTTTATAGGAACAGATTTTGACTATATAAGTAACCTTTATTTAATGAAGAATAATCAAGTAACTAAAATACACTCAATTCTAATGCATTATAACGATGATATTATTATAGCTCCAGATGGAACTGCATATATTAATAGTTATGCAAATAATACTTTAAAACATTCCATGCTGCGTGATGGGAAGGTAGCCGTCATGCCAACAGAGATAATAAAAAGCGCATATCCTCCTTATTTAAAAGGCTATATTTTCACATCAAATGCATTTACAAAAGGCGGTGTTAATCTTAAAGAATTTTCAAGGCTGTGTCGATTGATCCAGAACTATCCTAAACAGACTGTTACGCTTGAGGATGGGATTGAGCTTTATGCGTTACTTGTAGGAAATGCAAAGAAAATTCAAAACAACCAGCAGGCATTAGATATATATAATAAATTTTATGATACGTTAGAAAAAAATCAAAATCCATTTCTTTCGTATATCAAAATAGATCTTTTGCGTACTGTGGAGTCGCCATTAAACAATGCGGAACCAGTTGCATCATCATCGGCTGCAACAAAGTACTAAAAATGATCATTGTGCATTGGTCTTTTTAAGTTTTTTTGTGCTGATATAATTTATATAATTGCATGATCTGATTCGACGTTATAAGATATGAATAAATTATAAAAATTATAGCATTAGCAGATTCTAATAAAGAGGGTAAGGCATAAAATGCACAAAGATTTAAAACCACGGATAACCGTTGTTGGCGTCGGTGGCGCTGGAGGCAACGCGGTCAACAATATGATTCGTGCAAAGCTAGAAGGTGTTGAGTTTGTTGTGGCTAACACTGATGCCCAAGCTCTTACCCAATCATTAGTTCCGCCTGAACGTCGTATTCAATTGGGTCTCAGCGTTACCCAGGGTCTTGGTGCTGGCTCTAAACCAGAAGTTGGCCGCTCCTCCGCTGAAGAATCAATGGACGAACTACTTCAGCATCTTCAGGGCAGCAACATGGTTTTCATCACCGGTGGTATGGGTGGGGGAACTGGTACAGGCGCGGCCCCAGTTATTGCACGTGCTGCACGCGAATCAGGAATCTTGACAGTTGGCGTCATTACAAAGCCTTTTCATTTTGAAGGTGTTCATAGAACGCGCACAGCCGAAAGCGGCATTGATGAGTTGCAACAATATGTTGATACGCTCATCATTATTCCAAACCAAAATCTATTCAGAATTGCCAATGAACGTACAACGTTTGCCGATGCCTTTAAAATGGCAGACGATGTGCTTTATTCGGGCGTTCGCGGCGTCACTGATTTAATGATGATGCCAGGCTTAATCAACCTTGACTTTGCTGACATTCGCGCAGTTATGGCTGAAATGGGCAAAGCGATGATGGGAACAGGGGAGGCTCAAGGTGAGCGTCGCGCTTTAGATGCTTCTGAAGCTGCTATTTCAAATCCGTTATTAGATGATGTGTCGATGAGTGGAGCACGTGGTGTTTTGATTAACATTACCGGTGGTGCTGACATGACACTTTATGAAGTTGATGAAGCGGCGAACCGCATTCGCGATGAAGTTGATCCTGAGGCTAATATCATTTTCGGATCAACATATGATGAAAAACTGAACGGTAGCATCCGCGTGTCGGTGGTGGCAACCGGGATTGGTCATTCCAGGCCAAATCCGATAACAGCTCATGCGCCAGCAGCAGCATCTCAACCAGAACCAGCTCATGCAAGCAGTTTTGCCTCACGGGATTTCAGCTTTGCCTCCACGGCATTTTCACCAAAACCGCAAACTTTTGCCGAAGCACCTAAAGCTGCAACAGCTGAAGAAATAAAGATAACACAAACAGAAGCCATCCAACCAACAATCAATGAAAAAGAAGAAAATATTCATTCATCAAAAACATTGATTGATGAAATTGTGGATGAGTTAAAAGAAGATATTTCTGTAGAAACAACTGTTTATGCAGAAACAAACCAACCTGACTTAAAATTACCAAATTGTGATAATTTTAAGTCATCCATCGAACCACAAGTTGAACGTAAAAAAACAACGTCTTTATTTGAAAGATTCACAGGTGTCTCGCGTAATAAACCTGCACCGATAGAAACACAAACAAATGTATCGATTATTTCAACGCCAGAATCAACAGCGGACATTGATGCAGATATGTTAGAAATTCCAGCTTTTTTGCGTCGTGGCAACAAATAATTATCAAAACATAACCTAGCAAAAAAGAGGAGCTTATACGCTCCTCTTTTTTATGCTTTTCAAAAAATTAACAAAATTTTAGTATATGTTTTGTATTATTAAATAATAATTGTCATAGCTAGGATGCGACTCATGAAAAATATTATAAAAATCTGCTTGCTAATAATGAGCATTTGTTCAACAGCTAATGCGACAACGTCAGAAACACCTTATACACCTAAATCAGGTGGCTTACCTTCTATAGATTTTGTCAAACGCTTTGGCAAACACTGTACAACCCATAAAAATATAATTGGAAGGCAAGTCTTTGGTCTGTGTGATGATGGAAATCTTTGTAATGATCCACAGCAATATAAAGCATGTTACATAAACTGTATCCAAAATAGAAAGAAAGAAGATGAAAAAACAACCTACATCTTTGGCAAATTGGCAGCCTGTCATAATAATGTAATGGATCCAACAGGAAAGTATATTATTCTCAAGCGCCCAAATGCCATTCTTAATGCCGATAAAGAGGCAAAGGGAATCTTTGATCAAGCAAATCTTCGATTAAATCGTGATAAATATCAGGTAAAGAATGTTAAAACTGTGGAAACACCTGCTGATAAGTATCAACCAACAAGAACCCCAGGGATTAATTCTACTAAATCAATCAATCCTTTTTCGACAAATTGTACAACTCATAAAAATGCGCTTGGCATAACAACCAATGGCGTTTGCGATAGCGGCAAACAATGTACTGCCGATGGCTATAAAAAATGCTATAAATCCTGCGTAGAAAACCGAAAAGTAGATGATAAAACTTTCTTTGTTCTTAAACAGTTAGTAAAGTGCCCTATTGATGAACGGGATACCGTCCTAGGCACAATGGCCAAAGACGTTCGTGATCAATATCGCAAATATGAACTTGCAAATTATCAATCCAGTAATTCAGTGCCAAAAAAAGTAATAGGGCAAAAAAGCAATGATTACGATGCAAGTAAAGATGACGTTGGTCAATCTTATTTGAATGCTCTAAAAAAACCTCAAGCTCCAGTCCCACCAGTAAAAAAACAGGTTGTTCCACCTAGCAACAGCAAATGGCAATCTGCGACACCCTCCCCCAACCTAGATTAGTGACATAGTTTACTCATAAAAAAGGAGCCAAAAGGCTCCCTTTTTATTAAGATGTCAATATCTAAACTTGCATAATATCTTTTTGCTTAGCGCTCAATTGATCATCAACTTTTTTAATGCGTACATCTGTTGACTTTTGAACCTCTTCAGAGAGGCGATGATGTTCATCTTCAGAAATTTCACCGTCTTTCTCAAGTTTCTTCAACATTTCCATAGCATCACGTCGAACATTACGAATGCTAATTTTTGCTTCTTCTGCATATTTTGCAGCAATTTTTGTTAACTCTTGACGACGCTCTTCTGTTAGAGGTGGCAAGGGAACACGAATAGTTTGACCATCAGCCATAGGATTAAGCCCAAGATTAGCTTCTCGAATTGCTTTTTCAACAGCTTTAACCATTGATTTATCCCAAACTTGCACTGTCAAAAGTCGAGCCTCTGGTGCCGCCACGTTTCCTACCTGGTTAAGAGGAGTCAACGATCCATACGCATCAATTTTGATACCATCTAAAAGATTAACAGAAGCGCGACCGGTTCTAAGCCCTGTAAATTCACGTAACAAAGCTTCGAGAGCTCCGTCCATTCTGCGCCCAACATCTTCCAAACGTTTATCTGACATAATTACCCCCTATTTACTATTCCGTTATTAATGTATATTTTGTAGTTCCATCTAGAACATTGATAAAACTATTTTCTTCATATATTGAAAAGACTGCCAAAGGAAGATTATGTTCACGAATTAAGGCAACTGCCGTTGCATCCATAACTTCCAATTTCTGTGATAGCAAATCACTATAACTGAGCGTTTCATAATGCACAGCATCTAAATATTTTACCGGATCTTTATCATAAACACCCTCAACCTTGGTGCCTTTTAACAAAAGATCGCATCCCATTTCTAACGCTCTCAATGCCGCAGCTGTATCTGTTGTAAAAAAAGGATTTCCTGAACCAGCGGAAAAAATCACCACTCGTCCTTTTTCCATATGATGAATGGCTCGTCTGCGAATATAGACTTCACCAATGGCTTGCATAGGGATTGCAGACATCATTCGGCATGGCACATTGACATGTTCAATTGCATTTTGCAAAGCAAGTGCGTTGATGACCGTTGCAAGCATCCCCATGTGATCAGATGTTGCTCGATCAATGCCATGTTCTTTGCTGCCTGAAACGCCGCGATAAATGTTTCCTCCACCCACAACAAGACAAACCTCTATTCCCCGTTCCACAACGCATCGAACATCTATTGCCACTTTATGCAACATGGCTTGATCAAGCCCTTGGTTTTGAGAAGGATTTTGGCCAGCTAGAGCTTCACCAGAAATTTTTAATAAGACACGTTTATGTGATTGATGATTTAACATAAATATTTTCAGCTTTTGTTATTAGGTTACAAGGCTGTATCACACCTTAATTCAAAAAAATTATTTTTGAATTTCAATGGATATATACGAACTATCTTTGACAATCAATTGATCGTAATATAATAAAAGATAATCAATATACAAAAAACCATTTCTGCCCCATTTGGCAGCAGAAATGTTTATATTTATTAGCGATTACCTGCTGCTTGTGATTGTACTTCTGCTGCAAAGTCTGATTGTTCTTTTTCAATGCCTTCACCCAAAACATAGCGAACAAAGCCTGAAAGCTTTATAGGAGCACCAATTTCTTTTGCTGCATTTTCAACAAATTGTGAAATTTTTGTTTTGCCATCCATAACGAACGTTTGTTCAAGAAGAACAATTTCTTCATAGAATTTAGCCACACGTCCAACAACCATCTTTTGAATAATGTCTTCAGAACGGCCAGATTCACGTGCTTGTTCAATCAAAACATTTTTTTCACGTTCTAATAATGACGCATCAACATCGGCAATTTCCAAAGCAATTGGCGCAGACGCAGCAATATGCATCGCAATTTTTTTACCTAAATCATTAAGTTTATCTTTATCACCTGTTGATTTAAGAGCTACAAGAACCCCGATTTTACCAAGGTTTGGCGCTGTTGCACTGTGCATATATGTGGCAACAACACCAGTATTAACAGACAAGCGAGCTACACGACGCAAATTCATATTCTCACCAATCACCGCAATTAAATGCGTTAGACCGGCTTCAAGACTCGCATATTCACCTACTGGTGCTGTTTTTAATGTGTCAACCGTATATGTTTGCCCCAATGCTGTTTGTGTCGCATTGTTTACAAATGATTGAAAAGTCTCATTCCGTGCAACAAAGTCTGTTTCAGCGTTAATTTCAACAATCGCACCTGTTGTGCCAGATGTCGCAACACCAACCAACCCTTCGGCTGCAACACGACCTGCTTTCTTAGCAGCAGCTGCAAGACCTTTAGTACGCAGCCAATCAACAGCCTCTTCTAAATTGCCATTGGTTTCAATCAATGCTTTTTTACAATCCATCATACCGGCGCCGGTTTTTTCGCGTAAGTCGCGAACAAGTGTTGCAGATATTTCAGCCATATTAAATCTCCAAAAATAATGTGTCAGATCAGAAGCAATAATTAAGACAAAACCGTTGCTTTGTCTTAATTTCCTTTCAAATTAGGCCTGTTGAACAGCGTCGATATCATCTTCAGGAAGGTCAACTGCTTCACCCAAATCAATGCCTGCAGAAACCATTTCAGCTTGTAGACCATCAAGAACTGCGCCTGAAATAAGTTCACAGTACGTTTTAATAGCACGTAATGCATCATCATTTCCAGGAATTGGAAAACTAACACCTTCTGGGTCAGAGTTGCTATCCAAAACAGCAACAACAGGAATATTTAAACGACGTGCTTCTTGAATGGCAATGGCTTCTTTATTTGTATCAATCACAAAAATTAAATCTGGAAGACCTCCCATGTCGCGAATACCACCAAGAGCCATTTCAAGCTTTGTATAGTTACGTTCAAGGTTAAGAGATTCTTTTTTTGTAAGACCAATAAGACCGCCTTCGATCCGTTCTTCCATTTCTTTCATGCGTTTGATTGATTGATTAACTGTTTTCCAGTTTGTGAGTGTGCCACCCAACCAACGATGATTAATATAATATTGACCACAACGTTTTGCTGTTTCTTTAATAACGGCAGATGCTTGTGCTTTTGTTCCGACGAATAAAACGCGGCCACCTGCTGCAATTGTATTACGGACGGCTTCCATGGCACGTGATAGCAAATGGTTGGTTTGTTCTAAATCGATAATATGAATACCATTGCGAACACCAAAAATGAATTCAGACATTTTCGGATTCCAGCGACGTGTATTGTGACCGTAGTGAACACCAGCTTCTAAAAGTTGGCGCATTGTGTATGTTGGCATAGCCATTCAGAAAACTCCTTTTCCGGTTGTACCTCCACAGAGTTGGAAGCTATTTTTCACAGATGAAACACCTAAAAAAATAGCACCGGATGGTAAAAGCACCGACCCTGTGTGTGGATTTAAAGCTTTTTTTATCACAATCCATAGATGAGCACAAGAATTAAATCTTGACTTCGCGCAGCAGCGTGATGGAAATTCGGCGATTTGAGGCGGCATTAGGATCATTTGCATCAAACAGGTCTCTATCAGCCTTACCCACTACAGAATCAAAGCGATTATCCACTACACCACCTTGTGCCAAAACACGGCGCGTTGCATTGGCACGCTCAGCAGATAATTCCCAGTTACTAAACAAGCTATTATTGATATAGGGAACGGCGTCTGTATGACCGGAAATATCAATTTTATTTAGCACCGTTTTAATGGCGTTTGCAACTTGTGTCAAAATATCCTGCATTTGTTTGTACATACGACTACTACTACTTGGAAACATCGAAAGATGACTTTGATCAATAATATTTATCCGCAAACCATCTTTTGTTTCTTCAATACTCACATTATTTTGCAGTTCTTGAAGTTCGGGATTAGATTGAATAGATTGCTTTACTTTTTCGCTGATGTCTTTAAATGCCTGTTCCTCTTCGGCTTTATTTTTGTAACCTTTTGTACTTACAAGCTTTGACTCAATATCTTGTTGAGCAATGATTTTTTGTTTTTCCTCATCGGTCATCCCGGCAAAATTAGTGGTGTCTTGCTCTTGCGTTTTAGCATCTCCTGCTCCGGCTCCTCCTTGCCCTTTTTCGGTTGGTGGAGCGGGTTTAACGGTAACTCTTGAACTTGGGCTATCTAATGTTCCTTGACTGTCTTTGATTGACATCCCCCCCATAACTCCTTGGTTACCGCCTACACTTTTGCCAACGGAAATGGGGTCAAAAAAATTAGCAATTCCTCGTTTTTGCTCTTCAGAAGTCGCATTAAGAAGCCACATTAACAAAAAGAATGCCATCATTGCTGTCACAAAATCAGCATAGGCAATCTTCCAGCTTCCACCATGATGCCCATGACCTTCTATTTTTTTTATTTTTTTAATGATTGGGCGTAGTTTTTCATCACTCATATCAATTATACCGGATCTTTGGTGATTGCTTTTTCTAATTCATAAAAATCGGGTCTCATTTGCGATTCAATGGATTTCCTTGCATATTCCACGGATATAGCAGGTGCATAGCCGTTCATAGATGCTAATATTCCTGATTTTATACATTGAAAATATTTTGCTTCAGAATCAAAAAGAGATTTAACCAAATTGGCAATAGGCGCAATAAATCCATAAGATAATAAAATGCCTAAAAATGTGCCAACGAGTGCCGCACCAATCAATTTACCTAAAATTTCGAGTGGTTGATTGATTGATCCCATCGTATGAATCACCCCTAACACAGCAGCAACGATGCCAAGGGCTGGCATGGCATCGGCCATGTTTTGTAAAGCTGTTACAATCAGGGCTCTTTCGTGATGATGAATGTCAATTTCTTGATTAATTAATTCTTCCATTTGATGCACATTTTCACTTCCCATTGTTAACATTCTCAAATAGTCACAAAAGAATGTTACCGCTTCGTGATGATGCATAAACCTTGGATAGTGTGAAAATATATTGCTTTCGGTAGGATTTTCAATATGGGTTTCAAGCTCAAGCATACCTTTTGTCTTAATCAGCCTAAAAACCGCATATTGTAAAGTCAACAGCTCAAGATAATCTTCTCGATTAAAAGCAGTGCCTTTAAATGCCATCTTTAAACTCGCCATTAAGTTAGATCGCACATATTTTGTGTTGCCAATAATAAAGGCTCCTACAGCTGCACCGACGATAATGACAAATTCAGCAGGTTGCCATAAAACAAAAATATGGCCGCCATGTGCCATATATGCCCCGATGACAGAAACCAAAACAACCAGCGCGCCAATCAAAATCATCATAACGAAAAAAAATCCAAAACAATTTTTAATTTATTAAGTTAAGAATTGCATACAATTCGTTAAAAATATGTGAATTGTCTGTTCGATGATAAAAGAACAAATCTCAATCAAAATAAAATTAAGTTCTTTATTAAATATTAACTTAATTTAGTCAAAATAGGTTTTAGCAGCATGTAATAAGAGATTTACACAATGAAAAAAATTATCTTAGCCATTTTATTTTTGTGCGCAAACACCTCAGGCTGGGCGACTCAATTTAGCGGCCCCAAAGAGCTATCACAAGAACAATGCAAAGAGATGTGTATATCTCAAGAATGCAAAACAATAGCCGTAAAACAACAATGTTTAAACAATTGTCAAAATAAAATAGACCTCCAACCTTGTTTAAACACCCCTGCATCACCTAAAACGTTGAGCGATGCCAATACAGCGGCTGGCATTAAAAAAGATATGTTTACAAAAAAGCTATTAGAGGCAGCTCCTGACGCAGTTTATTATCTAAACGCAGGAAATCTTAAATTAAGAGATGCTAAAGCAGCGCCAAGAGCACGAGATTATAGTTCAGTAAATTACGTATTGACTAATTTACGAGGGATGTGTGCTCAAACAATCAATGAATATCTAAATGTTACTAAAGGAAAAGATATAAAAACAAAAGAACAGTTTATACATGTCATAAAAAGTATTGATCAAATTATTAATCAGATTAAAACCCCTAAAAAAGATGCGGATGGTACCCTTGTTGGCACTAATATGATGTTGAAAAGAAGTGTTGGTGACGCAGAATTATTGATTAAAAATTGTATCCAGCAAGGTGCAACGGCTACTTTTAGTTTTAAAAACCAATCTTCTCAAAAAGTAAAAGGATTTTTTAACAAGCTTAAAGCCCCCTTTTCTTGCAGTGCTTGTACCTCGGATAAATGCACAAAAAGTTTAGATATTTATAAAAAATGTATGGAAAATTGCCCTAAAAAATATACCGCCCAATGCCAAATTAAGAGTAACGATAAAATAAGAGATGAATACCAAAAATATAATAACAATCTTAATTTCTAACGTTAAATCTGATGGGAGGTGGCACCAAAGTGCCACTAACCTTGCACCTTAAATCTTCTTGTGATGTGTCGCCATGTGCAAGTAGATCTCTTTTACTTTGAAATATAATATGAAAAACATTTTGTCATCCAAGCTGCGGTTGAGATCTAGTATGTACTAAGTTATTTTAACGCGAATATCGGATAGGAAATGCAAGAAATCTCTAAAAGAACGGCGTAATCACGAGGAGGCGGTCAGCCGACGTGGTGATCCATGTATCTTAACAGCCTAGATTGCCGCGGAGCTATGCTCCTCGCAATGACGTTTTTCAAAGAAAAACAGGACGTTATGTGTGTTCTTAAACGATATTCGCGTTATTTTAGTACATAGATGTCACATAACTGTCTCATTTCTGTCATAATAAACCGTTCATTTCCAATTTTTTAAGCGATATACGCATTAGCTTAGAAAATATTATTTCAATAAACATCTCATAATCACAATAAAATTAATCAATAATTTAAAATTAAAGGTCTATTAAGGAGAATAACAAGCATAAAAAACAGAGAAAAACCTATATTTTTCAGACTTATAATATCAATCACAGATATCCCCTACCCCCTTCATCTTTAAGAACAATAAAAATTAACTATTGATTAAAAATCATTTTTTATTCATAAAAATATAATTAAAATTAACATAAATAGTTATTTTTAAATTATGGATGCTTTTTAATGAACTCTACCGCGCTACGCAATATCTTAACATCACCTGTATCTTCCTTACTTTCCTCCACCTCCTCCCCATTTAAAAAATCAGCCTCTTTAGTCTTAGGACTCCTGCTTTCCAGCGCCCCTCTCACCATCATCTCCCTCAACATCCTCACCTCTCCTGCTTTGGCTGGTGGAAATGGAGGTGGTGGCGGTGGAGGCAGTGCTGGCGGTGTGTCTGGTAAGGGCGGGAAGGGTGGCAATTCTGGCAATGGAGGAGCTGGTGGAGGCGGTAACTCCGGCGTCATATATCCAGGTGGTGGTGGCGGTGGAGGTGGCAGTAGCGGACTTGGTGGTGATGGTAGTGATGGCAGTGTAAATACTAGTGGCGGCGGCAATGGTGGGAATGGTATTTTTGGCATAGGGGGCACTGGTGGTGCTGGTACTACAGCACTTGGTGGTAGTGGTAGTTCTGGTGCTGGAGGGACCGGTGCCGCGGGAGGTAAT
>DYSP01000030.1 GCA_020718185.1 Candidatus Odyssella sp.
TGATTTCCTCCATGACAAAATTATACCATCTTAGCGTTCTTTAGTTAAGTGTCTCTATTATTCATCATGTTAATCAGCGGTTTCTATCATGGATATTTGGGCATTCAGACCATTTGCATAGATTACATTCCAAATCCAAAAAGTCGAATCGCCGTTGTTTTTATGGTTGGAGCTATATTCAGCATATTAAGTGTTTTTGGAATATTTTCTCTTATACAGATAGCAATACTTAAATGACCTATTCAATTATCGATCACGAGTTTGATATCGTTGTGGTAGGTGCTGGCGGAGCTGGTTTGCGAGCAAGTCTTGGCATGAGTGCTGCAGGATTAAAAACCGCATGTATTACAAAAGTTTTCCCAACAAGAAGTCATACAGTTGCAGCACAAGGTGGTATATCAGCGGCACTAAACAACACTGGTGATGGCGACGATTGGCGCTACCATTTTTACGATACAGTAAAAGGTTCTGACTGGTTGGGTGACCAAGATGCCATAGAATACATGTGCAAAAATGCCGTTGACGCAGTTGTTGAACTTGAACACATGGGAGTCCCGTTTTCCCGTGATGAACATGGAAATATTTATCAGCGTCAATTCGGCGGACATACTATTGACCATGGAAAATCTATGGCAAAGCGTGCATGCGCCGCAGCAGACAGAACTGGTCATGCAATTTTACATACCTTGTATCAACAATGTTTGCATCACAATACGGAATTTTTTATTGAGTATTTTACTCTTGATTTGTTAATGGATGAACAAGGTGTTTGTCGAGGTGTAGTTGCGTGGTGTTTGGATGATGGCACCATTCACAGGTTTCGAGCTCACATGGTAGTACTGGCTACTGGCGGACATGGACGTACATTTTTTACATGTACTGGCGCACATACTTGCACTGGCGATGGTAATGCTATGGTTTTGCGCGCGGGACTACCCTTAGCTGATATGGAATTTATTCAATTTCACCCTACAGGAATTTATGGGGCTGGATGTTTAATTTCAGAAGCAGTACGAGGTGAAGGCGGCTACTTAACGAACAGCCTTGGTGAGCGATTTATGTTAAAGTACGCTCCAAACGCAAAAGATTTAGCATCACGTGATGTCGTAAGCCGCGCAATTGCAATTGAAATTAAAGAAGGTCGCGGTTGCGGTCCTAATAAAGATATCGCCCTACTACATATGGAACACCTAGATCCCAAGATTATTGCTGAACGTTTACCAGGAATGCATGAAACAGCCAGAGTATTTGCTGGTATTGATGCGAACAAAGAACCTATTCCCGTACAGCCAACAGTTCACTACAACATGGGCGGAATTCCTACAAATTATCATGGTGAAGTCACTTGCGATTCAAAAGAAACAATCGTTAAAGGCTTAATAGCAATTGGAGAAGCAGCCTGCGTTTCAGTGCATGGCGCAAACAGACTAGGGACTAATTCATTATTAGATCTAGTAGTTTTTGGTCGTGCTGCTGCTCTACGTGCGAAAGAAATTGTACGTACCGGAACACCCCATGAAAAGCTTGATGATTCTATCATTAATATAATTCTTGATCGTTTTGATAAAACACGAAATGCTGCTGGAGACCTGTTAACCGGCCATATACGTACAAACATGCAGCAAATTATGCAAACTCATTGCGGAGTGTTTAGATCACAAGACATGCTTGATGCAGGAAAAATCAAGCTAGAAGAGTGCGTAAAAACTTTAGAAAATCTTCAGGTTAATAACCATTCGTTAATTTGGAATACCGATTTAGTAGAGGCACTTGAATTACAAAATTTAATGGTTCAAGCAGCGGTTACCATTCATTCTGCAGCTTATCGTACAGAAAGCCGCGGTGGTCACGCTCGAGAAGATTTTCCAGAACGTGATGATGCGTCATGGCTAGCTCACACACTTTCTTGGTGTGATGCTAACCTTAACGTACAGCTTGATAAACGTCCCGTGCATATGTATACCCTGACTAATGAAGTTGACGTGATTACACCTCAAAAAAGAGTTTATTAACCATGCTCGCATATACTTTGAACAATATAAGAGGACATGATGGTTCAATTTAGACTCCCTAAACACTCACAAATTCAAAAAGGTAAAGTGTTTAAACAGTCAGGTGATGCGCTATCAATGCGTACTTTTTACATTTATCGGTGGAATGCAGAATATGGCAAAAATCCGCAAATGGATGAATTTACCATTGATATTAAAAAGTCAGGACCAATGGTTTTGGATGCGTTGCTATACATCAAAAACACCATTGATAGCACTCTAACTTTTCGCCGGTCTTGTCGTGAAGGCGTTTGTGGAAGCTGCGCCATGAATGTAGATGGCACAAACACCCTAGCTTGCACAAAACACGTTGATGCTATTTCTGGGACTATACGCATAACCCCCCTTCCCCACATGGAAGTTGTAAAAGACCTCGTGCCTGATTTGCGCCATGCATTTAATCAATATGCTTCAATCAAACCTTGGGTGCAAAACAATGATGCTCCAAAACGAGAACGCAAACAAAGCCAAGAAGAACGCGCCAAGCTAGATGGATTGTGGGAATGTGTATTGTGCTTTAGCTGCACAACAGGCTGTCCAAGTTACTGGTGGAATAGTGATAAATATTTAGGACCTGCCACCTTGTTACAAGCATATCGTTTTATTGCTGATAGCCGAGACACAAAAACAAAAGAACGTTTAAATGCTTTGGAAGATCCATTCAGTTTGTACCGTTGCCACAGCATTATGAATTGCACAAACACATGTCCAAAAGGGTTAAACCCTGCAAAAGCCATTGGTAGCATTAAGAAAATGATGGTTGAAAAGTAGCGTAAAATTATTCTTTATAATTTTAATAAAATAAAAATATTTGATTTTTTTAAATAATATACCTTTAATGCATTCTTATAGTTTAATTTTTGTTAGCTTAAGGATATTTTGTGTTTGATTTTTTTAAAAGTGCCGCTCTGTTAATTGCTATTTCTCTGCACATATACGGAATGGATGATGAATCAAAGGAAAATCTTTCGCAAAGTGATAGTAATATCATCGCAAACCCTAAAAGAAAAACCTCTCAATTATCTAATCCAGGCCAGCAAATTAAAGTGACATCTTCTCAAAAACGCTTACGTAAAGCAGCAGAAGGAACTAAATCAATACTGGGATTTCTTCAGCCGCGCAGTAATACAGCAATTTTACAAGAAGAACTAAGCCTAAGCTCCAATTCACTTACCAGAAGTCGATCAAGTTCTACTCTGCCCTTTTCAGAAACACCAGCAACTTCTTCAGTCAACGTTACAAATAGCAAAATCGAAAAGGACGATACATCAGAACCTGCAGTATTTTCTGTCGTTTCAAGCGCTTTTTTCACTGAAAAAGTAGTTAGAGTGCCTTTTTTTCAAGAAGTCCAAAATGCAATAGCCCAAACTATATGGATTGAAGATGGTCATTATTGGGGTAAATTTCTGATCAATTCTAAGCTAAAACATGATGTAATTCATTGTTTTGATGATCTTGAATCTGCTGAAAAATGGGTGCTTGATATAGCAAGAAAACTAAAAATCACACTTGAAGTAAGATAGTCATTAGAATTTCAATGTTTTTTATTTTGCTTAAGATCACAATTCGTCGTTAATAAATTTTTCATAATTATCCTTTTATAGTAAGCCAATAGACCAAGATAATTTTTTGATTATGAAACTTCATAAAAACATCATCAAGCTTTACGATTTAATGGAATCAAAACCAGGTCACTATTTTATTGGTATGATTGTTGTCATTAATGCTTTGGCACTAGGCCTGCAAACCTTTCAAAATATTCCCCAACATATTTTAGAAATTTTACATCACACTGATAAATTTATATTGGGCGTCTTTGTTACCGAACTAATAGTAAAATTACTTGCAGGAGGAACCTCCTTCTTCCGCAGTGGATGGAATGTTTTTGACCTAATTATTGTGGCTGGTTCAATGTCTGATAGTCATGATTTTCTACCAGTTCTACGGACATTCCGTGTCATGCATTTAATGGCAATGATGGATGCTTCTCCAAAAATGCGGCAAATTCTTAGCGGTTTCTGGAAAGCAATTCCTGGTGTTGCAAATGTGCTGTGTCTCTTATTGTTATTTTTCTATATATTTTGCGTATTAGGTGTCTTTATGTTCCGTGATCTTGGAGCATCTGAATTCCAACACATTGGAGTTTCAATGAAGACAATGTTCCAAGTTTTGACTGGAGACGACTGGGCAAATGTAATGCGCTCAACCGAAAAAGTAGCAAAATATGCAAGCGCATACTTCATATCTTTCTATGTGCTTATGGTTTTTATTATTTTAAATTTGTTTATTGGTGTTGTTGTGGGTGCGATGCAATCTGCAGAAGAAGAAATTTTTAATAAAAGTGACGATGATACTGACGCCAAACAAATACTTCTTCTTGAAAATTTAAAAAAGCAACTAGATAGTTTAGAAAAAAAATTAGAAAGCAAAAATTCTAAGTAATTTTAACAAGCTCATCAATTTTTTGATCGACCATCTGTTGGCTATTCATAATACGTTGCTGCAAGCTTTCCACTAGCACGGCAACTTTTTGAGGATGATTTAATAAATCTTTTAAAGCGTTTGTTAATTGATCAATATCTTTTTGTTGGCATGGCATTTCCTCAAATAAATACATCATGTCATTAACATTAAAGAAATGTGGCCCCCATAAAGGAAATGCACCAATCATAGATGGCTCTAGAGGATTATGCCCACCAACGGGAACAAGCGACCCTCCAATAAATGCAATTGAACTTAGACGGTAAAATATGCCCAGTTTAGCCATAGCATCTACCAACAAAATATCCTGGTCGTGAAGGTGTTGGTCTGTATATCGTGTAATTGTTAAGTCTTCTCTTTTTTGCATAACATCATCACATCGCTCAACATGCCGAGGTACAATAATGGTTAAAAGATCTGGAATATCTTTTTTAAGGACTTTGTGAATTTTAAAAACAAGCTCTTCTTCACCTTTATGCGTGCTAGCAGCTACCCAACAAGGACGACTACTAATTTGCTTTTTCCAATGTAAATATTGACTTTCATCAAAAGGAAGCCTTTCACTTAAAAGCTTTATGTTACCTAAAGTTTTTGCGCAACTTGCGCCTAGTTTGTGAAACCTAAGAGTAAAAATATCACTTTGAGTGTAGATGGCAGAAAAACACCCCCATAATTTCCTAGAAATTTTTTTAATACACAACCAGTTGCGTAAACTGGTTTCTGACAATCGTGCGTTAAGAAGAGTAATGGGAATATTACGGCGATGTGCTTGCCATAAAATATTTGGCCAAATTTCTGATTCTATAAAAAAAATGGCTTTAGGCTGCCAGTGATCTAGAAATTTATTCACCCATCCGGTTGCATCAAATGGAATAAACTGGTGAACAGTATTTTTGCTCATTCGTGCACTAACAACTCTTTGAGCAGCAGTCGTTGTTGTTGTAATTAAAAAGTGCGCATCTGGTTTTTGTTTCGTTATTTTCTGAATGATTGGTAATATTGAAAGGCTTTCCCCAACACTAGCTCCATGAAACCAGATTAAGTCTCCCTTTGGGCGAGCTTGATCAGATACTTCATATCTTTCTGTGTAGCGCAATGAATGCTCTAGCCCTTTTTTTAGACGTCTGGAAATCAAAAAAGGTGCACAAATGTGCACCACTGCAGACCAAAGAGTTAAAAGAATTGTGTATAACATAAAATTATTTAGACGGCGCTATGCGTTCCATTTCGGTATCTGACAACTGTCTAGCCTCATCCCCTAGCATAATGGGGATTCCTTGACGAATAGGATAAGCAAGACGCGCAGCAAGGCTCACTAGCTCTTGAGATTCCTTGTCGTAAATAAGATTGGTCTTTGTAACAGGACAGACTAATAATTCCAGAAGTTTTTTATCCACAGTTTAATGCCTTGTCATAGAAGGACTCGCGCCTTCAAAATTTGCAAACTCAATAAGTTGAGTAATCATTTCTGATTGTAATTCCAAACTAGGTGCTTCAAGCAGGGCTTGTTTTTCACGCGCATCAAAAGGACACACCATGGTCAATGCAGCAATTAATTTAGCGTCAGTTGTCTGGTCAATTTCTTTCCAGTTTGGCGCTACATCATACTGACGAAAGTATCCATCCAATGCTTGCAGCAACCGCTCTCTATCAATTTGAATTTCTTTTAATTCTTGCAGGTCTTGGAGATATCGCTCATAGATAACTTGAGCATTTCTGCAACCTGTTGCTGTTTCAGTCACTTCCACTATGTCAAAACGGCAAACGCCCATTATATTAACAACGACGCGTTGTTCTTCAATTTCAACAATTTCTGTAATACGCCCCAATGTTCCAGAAGTAAACAAAGGCAAAGGTTTTCTGCTATTATAGTCATCATCTAGAATTGGCTGTATAACGCCCACATAAACATCTTCACGAATTGCATCTGAGACCAAACGCAAATACTGCTCCTCAAAAATGGGAACGGGCAGATGTGCACGTGGCATTAAAATTGATCCATAAACTGGAAGCAGTGATACTGTTTTCGGCAAACGAAGGCCTGATTCGTGGTAAAAAAAGTCCATAAGCCCAACCAAATGTTACATAGCACGCAAGCTAATAGTAGACTCTTTCACAAAGTATTTCAATTCGAAGAAGAAAGCTTTGTGAGCTCACAATTAATGATTGTCAAACTTCTTTCTAACATTTTTTAACATGGCGCTATCACTTTTTTAATTTTACCGGTAACATTTACCTCATTGGTATTTGTTTCAATGCGTTTTAGTTCTTAAAGTGTTACAACGGCTACATTTTTCTGGATTCTTCCTAATTGCTATAATAATTGCATGCGGTATTAGTTTGCTTTTAGCATCTGATCCTGTGCAAATGACTTTATTGTTTTTGTGCGTGCTTGGACTTGGAGCATACTTACCTATTTTTATTCGCGAAGAAGAAAAGCAAAAACAAAAAAATATTCAAGTTTATCAAGCACATGCACTGCAACAAGCGATGGAACAATTCAGTGAGTATGCAATCTTTTCTATTAATGGTCAGCTTATTAAGAGTTCTCATCCTCACCTTTATCCCACTCTTAATGAATTTGTTCAAAAGCTTGATAAAAAATTCGAAAAAAGCGAACAGTGGCCAATGCTTAAACGTTGGATTGAAGAGCTTAACATGGGAGAATTGCTACTCAGATTTTCTCAAAACACCAAAGAAAAACAACGTATTTTATTAGCAAGAGTTTTAACTCAAGATTTGCCACATTTCCCTATTAAATTAATCTTCATCGGTTTTGAAGATGTCACGACACATCTAGATGATACTGTCAGTATTCAGCAAGATTTTTTTAACTTAGAGCAATTTATTGATAAAGCTCCGTTCGCTGTGTTTTATTTAAATCAATCTCGCCAAATTATTGCGTGCAACCAAACATTGTGCGACTGGCTAAAGCAAACTAAGGAAGAAATTATTAATTGTCGAATTGAGCATGTCATGGATGGCATTGAAGACTGGCAAGCGGCAAAAATAAAAATCATTCAGATCAAACCATTTCGACATTCACCATTTAAAGCCATTTGGTTTCCACCAACCTTAGCAACAGCAACAGGTGCATCAATTATTTGTAGAATTGATGGATTAACGATTGACGAAACTAAAAATAATCATGCCGAAGAAACATTCTTAAAAGCTTCCATTCCTGCTGTTATTATTCATAAGTCAGGAGAAATACAAAGTTTCAATCAAGCGTTCCAAGGGCTAATTGAAAACACCTTACCAAATGCAATCGTTAGCTCAAATTCTAGCTTTTTGAACTTGCTAAGTCATAGCGCACACACGCAACTCGTTGACGCTTTAAATGCAAATACTTTTTCACCTGTTGAACTTACCTTTCATGATGCTAAAACTCACTGCATTGCTTACCTTAGCCAAATTAATAAAGAACGCGATGAATATCTACTACAGTTAATGGACATTTCTCAACAAAAAAGACTAGAGCAGCAGTTTATTCAATCTCAAAAAATGCAAGCTGTTGGGCAACTTGCAGGTGGAATAGCGCACGATTTCAATAATCTTCTCACCGCAATGATTGGATTTTGTGATTTATTGTTGCAGCGATACATGCCAAATGATCCGTCATATTTAGATGTTTCTCAGATTAAACAAAACGCTAATCGTGCAGCAAATTTAGTAAGGCAACTTCTTGCATTTTCACGACAACAAACCTTACAACCAAGAATTGTAAATATTACAGATGCACTGGCTGAGCTCTCTTCGCTTCTGCGCAGATTAATAGGTGCAAAAATTGATCTGGATGTTATTCATGGACGTGATATTTGGCCAGTAAAAGTCGATGTTAGCCAATTTGAACAAGTCATCATTAATTTGGCTGTAAATTCAAGAGACGCCATGGTGGATGGCGGCAACTTAGTCATCAAAACAAATAATATTAGCAATACCAAACCAATGCCAGTTGGCCATGAAACCATGCCAATTGGTGATTTTGTCATCATTGAAGTAACTGACACAGGAAATGGAATTGACGAAGAAAACCTAGAACATATTTTTGAGCCATTCTTTTCAACAAAAGAAGTAGGTGCAGGAACCGGACTTGGACTCTCCACTGTATATGGAATTGTTAAACAAACTGGTGGTTTTATTTTTGTTGAAAGTGAAGCAGAAAAAGGGACCACGTTTAGAATATGTTTACCTAAATATAGTGGTGCCGCAGATCCCTATACAGTAATTGCAGAGACACACAAAGGTGACCTGAGCGGATCTGGAACTGTATTACTTGTAGAAGATGAAGATGCCGTACGTATGTTTAGCGCTCGCGCCTTAAGAGAAAAAGGCTATCAGGTCATTGAGGCTTGCAATGGAGAGGTTGCATTAGAAACTATTATGCAAGGAGTAGAATTTGATGTGCTAGTAACTGATGTAGTCATGCCACAAATGGATGGTCCAGAGCTAAACAAAAAAGCCAGAGAAATTGTTCCTAATTTAAAAACTATTTTCATCTCCGGATATACAGAGGACGATTTCCGAAAAAACCTAGGAGACGATACCAACATTCATTTCTTGCCCAAACCCTTTACCTTAAAAGACCTGGCTGCTAAGGTTAAGGACGTTTTAAGCAATTAAAGATGAGAAACTCATGGAACCACGCGCAGATAAATCAAAAGCTCTAGAAGCTGCACTTTCACAAATTGAACGTGCTTTTGGAAAAGGCTCAGTTATGCGTCTTGGACAACGCGAAATTGCGGCAGAAGCAGATGTTGTTTCAACAGGATCATTAGGTCTTGATATAGCGCTTGGTATTGGCGGATTACCCAGAGGTCGTGTTATTGAAATTTATGGACCTGAGTCATCTGGAAAAACCACACTTGCTTTGCACGTTATAGCAGAAGCTCAAAAATCTGGAGGTGTCTGCGCTTTCGTAGATGCAGAACATGCGCTTGATGCAGGATATGCCAGAAAATTGGGTGTTAATATTGATGAATTACTTATTTCTCAGCCTGATACTGGAGAACAGTCACTAGAAATTGCGGATACACTAGTTCGCAGTGGAGCAGTAGAAGTCCTTGTAATTGACAGCGTAGCTGCTCTTGTTCCAAAAGCGGAACTTGAAGGGGACATGGGTGATTCTCATATGGGGTTACAGGCTCGTTTAATGAGCCAAGCTCTGCGTAAATTAACAGGCTCAATTTCTAAAACGAATTGTATGGTTATCTTCATTAACCAAATTCGTCAAAAAATTGGCATTATGTTTGGAAACCCTGAAACAACAACTGGCGGTAATGCGCTAAAGTTTTATGCTTCAGTTCGCCTTGATATTAGGCGCATTAGCAGCCTGAAAGACCGCGACCAAATTGTGGACAACCAAACACGTGTAAAAGTTGTGAAAAACAAAATGGCCCCTCCTTTCAAAGTTGTTGATTTTGACATCATGTATGGCGAAGGCATTTCCAAAGCCGGTGAATTGATTGACCTAGGTGTAAAAGCCAACGTTATTGAAAAAGCTGGATCTTGGTATTCTTATGGATCAACTCGCATAGGTCAAGGTCGTGAAGCGGCTCGTCAGTATTTAAAAGAAAATCCTGATATAGCAACAAGCATCGCCACAGCAATTCGTGACAATTCTGGAGTCGTTGCAGATGGAATGATTGGTACAGCAGAAACAAGCAGCACAACGGAATAAATTAACAACACACTTATTATCAAACTATTTGATCCCGGACATGTTCCGGGATTTTTAGCATAGAACCCAAGTACTATTTTTGACGGAAAGTAATGCGCCCTTTTGTAAGGTCATAAGGTGTCATTTCAACAGTAACCTTATCCCCCATCAACACACGGATTCGATTTTTCCTCATCTTTCCAGATGTATGTGCCAAAATAATGTGGTCATTGTCTAATTTTACACGAAATGTTGCGTTAGGAAGGAGTTCAGTGACAACACCTGTGAATTCGATAAGATCTTCTTTTGCCATAGTATAAAGTTTAAAGGTTATACTTATACCTACAACATATCATGATCGATCACAAGAATTTTCAATACAGCATCGCAAACTATCTTGACACACAAGCAAATATCGCCGATCATTCATAGTACGTTTGTAATAAACGTAGATTCAAAAAATGAGCAATTCCCAGACAAAATTAACAACAAATCAAAGAGAAGCCGTTGGCTTACTTTCTGTTGGTGCATTTTTAGAATATTTTGATCTGATGCTTTACGTTCACATGGCTTTTTTATTGAATAACTTAGTTTTTTCCAAAAGTAGACCCTTTCACAGCCTCATTATTATCAGCATTTTCTTTTTGTTCAACATATTTTTTCAGACCATTTGGAGCACTTCTGTTTGGTTATATAGGTGACTATATAGGAAGAAAAGTTGTGGTAATTATGACAACCTTTTTAATGGCAATATCATGCGCTATCATCGCCAGCCTTCCAACTTATGCGCAAATAGGAATCACAGCTTCTTGGGTCATTACTGCATGTCGGGCAGTGCAGGGTATGGCAGCAACGGCAGAAGCCCGTGGCGCAGAAATCTATTTAACTGAAAGCTCAAAGCCTCCTCTTCAATATTCACTAGTGGCTCTGATAACTGTATTTTCAGCTTTAGGAACGACTGCAGCATTGGGCGTTGCATCAATTTTTACCAACACAAATATTTACAGTGATTCCTCTAGCTGGCGTATTGCATTTTTGGTTGGTGCGGGAATTGCTCTTGTTGGAACGGCAGCAAGAACAAGTTTAAAAGAAGCAGATGAATTTACGAATAAAAAAAGTAAGCTCAAAAATAGGCTTGAGGACAACTTATTAAAAATAGATGAGGTAAACAAAGAATATCTTAATGAAAAACCTTCTGTATTAACCTCCATCTCATATTTTCTTATTCAGTGCGCAAGACCACCTTGTTTTTACTTCATATATATTTACTGTGGCGACGTCTTAAAGCAAGAATGTGGATTTCGTCTGCTGAGGTTATTAGTCAAAATTTTTGGGTGTCTATAGTAGATTTATTTGGAATAATGAGCCTTGCATATTTGAGTTTTAGAATACGGCCTTTTAAAATTCTTAAAATAAAATTTTATTTATTTTTTATGACGCTGTTCTTTTTTCCCATTGTGCTAAGCTATGCACCAAATTCAATTTCTATTTTAATTTTTCAGTGTTTGGCAGCTTTATTTGTATTTGATCATGTTCCCGCAACCCCTATATTTTATAAATATTTTCCGATCTTTAAAAGATTTACTTACACTAGCTTTTTAAGTGCAGTTGCAAAATTACTAACATACTTAATAACATCATTTGGTTTGGTATATACCACTGCTCATTTAGGGTACTGGGGACTTTTTTGCATATTCATACCGGTTGGTATAGGATTTTTTATGAGCTTACTTCATTTCCACAAACTAGAGGATCAAGAGCTTACAAAAGGAAACTAGGAAGTTTAAATTGCTTATCAAAAACATAGTCTTCCTCAACTATCCCTGAAATCACGTTTGCTTTGTGACATTCGTTATAAAGATAATCACCAAGATTTGGCAGATTCATCATTTCACTTAATACCAAAAAATACCTTAAAGTTTCATCAATAGTAGATTGTGCTTTTTTAGGCGACATTGCTCCAATAGTTTGCATGTTGTGAAGCTTATCAAATAACTTAACAAGCACAAGATCGTATTTTTTTTCAGTCCACAAAGTTTCAATTAATTCAGCTGCGCTAATTTTTCGATCTGCTTTGATTCTAGTCAAATCATCAACGTTACTGGCAATCTCTTGACTAAAAATAGATTCAATCATGCTAAAAGTAAGCGAAGTATCTTCAATTGTGTCATGAAGAATACTTACAACTATCATGTGTGTTTTAAAAAGATAATCAGAGACTTTATAAGCCACTTCTAGTGGATGCGAATAGTAAGGTTCTCCCGATTTTCTAAGCTGATCCCCATGATATTTTTTAGCATAAAAAATTGCTTTTTTAACTTCGATAATATCTACTTGGTGCTCAGCTGTCTCATTTTTCGAAAGTATTTTATCCAACAACCTATTTGAGTAAGTGCATGGCTGTAATTTAGATTGCCAATCATCGATATCTTCCACTAATCCTCTCTAGATTTTCAACTATTAGGTACCTTGCAGTCTGGTCCAGAATTCACAATGTCACAAGAGCAGTCTGCATATCTAAATCCTTATTCACTAAATGTTTGGTGTCTTTTAATAATATCTCCATTTTTTGACTTTATTAACAATTGACCTTGCTCATCAACCCCTAAAATATCTCCCTTTATTGGCTCTCTTAATCTCCAACAAGACAGACTGTCTTTTGCAAATTCCCACCACTGATGTCGCACTTTTTCAAAATTTCCCAATTCTTCTAGATTAGGAAATGTATCAATAATTTTTAGAATTAAAGCATTCGTATCAACAGGGTCACAAGCTTGTAAGTGTGTAGCCTGCATCGGGGTATTATCAGGGTGTGAGGTAATGTTTATGCCAACACCTATATAAATATATTCATCTATCTCGATCAAAATGCCCCCACATTTTTTACGGTTGAGCAATAAATCATTTGGCCACTTAAGAGCAATGTTTTGTGCAGGCAAAAATTGCTTCAATATTTTTGCAAAGAAAACGCCAGTTAAAATTGATAATTGACCCGGTAAAATTTTTTTAGATGAAGAAAAACAACCAGTTAAGAACAAATTGCCAGGAGAACTATCCCATTTTCTGCCACGTTGTCCACGACCTTGAATTTGATATCTAGACTGCACCCAAAAAGACACACTGCCAAAATGCAGTTCAGATAAGGCTTTTCCGTGATCTTGGGTTGAATGTGTTACATAAGTGAAAAAAAATACACAATACCTCTTGTTAATGAAGCTTACGGTTAATAGAATGACGCTGTAAGTTTTTTATTCAAATTTAATTTAAGGAGAATACCATGTTAAAGCAAGCTCTTCTTGCTATCGTTACTACAGCTGCTCTTGTTGCTTCTGACACTAAACCAGCTGCTACTCCAGTTGCTGCTAAAGATGCTCCAGTAGTAGTTGCTGATGCTACTCCGGCGGCTGATGCTCCAGTAGTAGTTGCTGCTGATGCTCCAGTAGTTGCTGACGCTACTCCAGCTGCTCCAGTTGCTGCTAAAGATGCAGCAAAAAAGAGATAGTTTCGTAAGAAATTTTTCTTCAAAAAGCCCTACCTTGTGTAGGGCTTTTTTATTGCCATGGCATAACCTTTGCAACTACTAGAACAAAGCAAAAATAAGAGTAGGTTATGGTGCAAAATGTATCACCCCATGGAGTGAAAGCTCATGCTCTTACACGCGCGCAGAAAAATACACCAGAACAAGACACTACAGTAAAATATCTACCGCCCGATTTAAGATTCTTATCTCAAATTAAAGGCGTAGGCGTTCGTGCTCCAGTTCATGAAGATTTTAATTCTTTTTTAGAAAGTTCATCGTCTCAAATATACGGCAAAATTTCTGATGCAACAAAGTTAGCAACAACATTGTAAAATCATCGTTTTGGCCCAGAAAATGATTCTTTGCAAAAAAGCAATGATAAGCATAAATCTAAACCCACATTTGATACTAAACCTGATGCAATACAGTATTTTGATAAACACAATCGCATCCCATTAACCGACACCCCAAGACTTTTAGAAGTTTTAAATTCAGCTCCTATTGTACAACTCCCAAGACAAGTTGCCGACAAAGGATATGGTTCTCGCATGGCAACAGACCCGCTAATTACCCTAGCTTCTTCAATAAGCGCTGATAAAACTTCAATGGGTTTAGTAGGCGCTGTTCATGCACAGTTACAACATGAAAATAGCGAAAATGATTCCCATGGATTCAATGAAACAAATCAAAAATCAAAAGCACCCATAAAAGCAAATGCTGTCTCTCGCAGTGAACATGCAAGTTTGCTACGCAGAGAAGAAATTGATGTGCTTCGTGATGTGAAAGAAAAATTTCAGCAACAACTCAATACCCACACATTACCGTGCCGATTCAACACCCCGATGGAATTGTGGATATTCACATGCGCTTTGATCGAAAAACAACAAACCAAGATGGTATCAAAGGGGCTATACGCGTAATGTTTTCAGGATCAAATAATGAAGTTGTTGCCTTATTTGCTCAGCACCGAGAAGAATTTATGAGCATTATAACTAAAGAAGGGTACGCCATTGACCCATCTAGAATGCAATTTAATGGCCCCAGCTTAATAAAATCAATATAAAGGAATAAAAAATGCCAGGTAATGTAAGCGTAATAGGTTCTCAAGATTTCCGCTCGAATATTAATTTAAAAAATTATTTTCCCGAAGAAAAAGAAATTAGCCAAACGCCTTTTAATGATTTATTGAAAAATGCGGACATTGATACGTTTACAAAAGGTCAAGGCAGTCCACTTGAAAAAGACATTAAGAAAACTGTTAAAGGCATCCAGGAAATGGTGCTGGCTTACGTAAAAGGAAGAGTGCCTTTGGGGGACGATAAATTCAACACCACAGATATGCTAAGAAGCATGTTAGACATGCTTAATGCCACCGGCAATATGCAACGTGCTGCAATGCAAGAAGATGGCAACAAAATGGCCCTGCAACAATTATATTTGTCTATGAGCAATCAAGTAGGAAAAGACGCTTTAATTAAGGATAACAAACTTGAATTCAAAGACAGAGCCATAGACTTTGCGATTGATGTGCCTGAACAAGAAGGAATTGTGCATGTTACATTATCAGATTTGGGTGGCAAAACATTAAGAGAATGGAGGATTGATGAGCAACCAGGCATTCAATATTTAAGGTGGGATGGACTTAATGATGACGGAGAAGTCGCAGAAACCGGTAGTTATACAGTTCATGCGTCAATTGAAGATGAAGAAGGAAAAAACATTCCTGTTTCTTTGTACGTACCAAAAAGAATAGAAGAAGTACGTTTTGATCCAGCTAAGAATGGAAGACTTCCCGTTTATTACAGCGGAAACAAACCCATTCAACAGATGCTTTCTGTTTATGGGGGTGACACCACATTGTTACCTAAAAGCACAGTAAGTGAGGACGCATAATGACAGATGCCGTTTCACGCTTTGATAACTCAACCCAGGGGCTTTAAACAGAGATGCAGTTGCTCTAAACAACATAGCAAAAGCCACCAATGATACAGCCCATAACTTAGCTGCTGAATCCACAATCGCCGGACGCTCCCGTAATACTTTTCAGAACGTCTATTATTCTTATATGGGGGGAGAAGCAGCCGGTATTTTAGAAAACGATGTGCAGTATTATATTCGAGGAGCAGGAACTCCAATGGACTCACAAGTAAAAACGCATTTATCATCACTAGGAGATGCGTCTTTTTTCCCGGTACAAGATGCAGATGGCAATCAATTTTTTACACGTGTTGGAACATTTGATTACAACGCAAAAAATCAAATGCAAAATCATTTTGGAATGAAATTATTGTACACCCCAGCTGTAAATGGTGTATTGCCAGCAACGCCTGGAGATTTAAGCGTTTTAGATTGTTCAAACATGACGTCAAATGCAGTAGAAACTTCGCAAATTTCATTTAGATGTGGATTAAGTGGAGCAGAAGGGGATAGTGTTACTAGAGTCATCACTGTGTTTGACTCATCCGGCACCCCTAGAACACTTAATTATGTATTCACACGAAATGCCGATTGGTCTGATGGAAGCAGTAGTGGCCAATCTTGGTCACTAAAAATTCAAGCACCTGTTGGATCAACTGTAAATGGTGACTATAGTGCAAGCAGTCCTGTAACAATTAAGTTTGATGCTAATGGATGCCCTGCTAGTTTTAATGATAATGCAACTCCCCCTGCATTAAGCATTACATGCCCAGAAAGCTCTTCTATCAATGCAAAAATGAATCTAGGAACCGTAGGGCAACCTGATGGAGTTATACGTTTGAAAGGCGGACAATCACGCTTACAAGTTAAAGTAGATGGTCATGCAGCAGGCGTTTTCAAGTCTTTAGAAACGGAAGAAAATGGAAATCTGTATGCAAAATTTGATAATGGTCAATCTGAATTGGTTGGTCGCTTAGCAGTCGGCGTATTCAACAATCCAGATGGACTAGAAATGCTAGAATACGGCTTGTATTTACCAAACATAAAAAAATCAGGGGATGTGACTTATGCATACATTGGTGAAGCTATCGCAGGAAATGTAGCTGTAGGAGCACTAGAAAGCAGCACAATTGAAACGATACCTCAAATGGCAAAAATGATTGAGCGTCAACAGCAATTCAACAATATCATCACAGCTTATAGCGGTAAAAAAGATCTATGGGAACTAATAAATTCGCTCCGCAGTTAGTCTAAAAGCCGCCTAAGCCAATTTTTTTTTTGGCGAAGTATCTGAAGATTCTGTTTTGGTCATTTCTACTGAAGCACTTCCTTCAGCTGCTATGACACCATCTTTTCGTTTACGATTTCCGCGGTAGCGACGACGCTTTTTCCCAAACTGAGGAGCAATTATATCTGCGCCTTGAATTGATGATGTATCGCTCTCTTCGGGGTTTGCAATATTATCTACAAGCTTATCTTTTGAAGAAACGTTGTGTTTTTTAATAGGTTTTTGTACGACAACTTCTGTTTCTGATTGTTGATTCATATCTGCAGTTTGCTCTGCATTAGGCACTCTGTGTTGAGGATGCTTTCTTTTATGTCTATTATTAGGGCGCTTTCTAGTGCAGTTTCAGTTTCGCCCGACTCTTGTACTGCTGTCACAGTTCCGATTTTACTTGATTGCTCTGCTATGATGTCAACTGTTTGAGAATCATCTCGAATGGCTACATTTTCTTTTACCTTGACCACATCTACACGGAAAAATGGTGCCAAGGCAATATTTTCACGTGTAACATAAACAGACACATCAAAACGATTCTCTATCAACGTAATTTCTCGACGCTTTTGGTTAAGCAGATATAAATCAACACCTTTTGGAACAGCCGCTTGAATTTCAGCAGCTCTTCCTTTAATAGCCTCTCGTTCAATTACTCGTAGTACCTGTAGTGACAAAGATTCAGTTGAGCGAACTATTCCGGTGCCATGGCAATGCGCACACGGAGAAGTATGGGTTTCCATTAAGCTTGGTCGCAACCTCTGCCGAGAAAGCTCTAGCAAACCAAAATGACTTATTCTTCCTATTTGAATGCGCGCACGATCAGGCTTTAAAGCCTCTTTTAATTTGCGTTCAACTTGCTGAATATGGTTATTATCATCCATATCGATAAAGTCAATTACGAGTAATCCAGATAAGTCGCGTAAACGAAGTTGACGTGCAATTTCTTGCGCAGCTTCAAGGTTTGTTTTAAGTGCAGTCACATCTATATTGCGTTCTCTTGTAGACCGCCCAGAGTTTACATCTATAGCAACTAACGCTTCTGTATGATTAATCACGATTGAGCCACCAGAAGGTAAATCAACCTTTGGAAACATCATTTTTTCAATGTGCTGCTCAACTTTAAATTTATGGAATAGTGGCGTTTGCGCATCCTTATAAAGCTTTACTTTTTTAGCATGGCTCGGCATTAAGATTTTCATGAAAGCTTTGGCTTCTTTGTAAGCCTCTTCACCTTCAATAAGAACTTCATCTATTTCACGCGTATAAATATCACGAATAGCTCGCTTAACAAGATCGCCTTCTTCGTGAATTAAACATGGCGCAATGGATACTAATGTTTTAGCGCGAATTTCTTCCCATACGTGAATTAAATATTCATAATCACGACGTATTTCAATTTTTGAACGTTCCTGACCCGCAGTACGCACAATAAGACTCATGCCTTCCGGAACATCTAAATCATTTAAAACTTCTTTCAATCTCTTACGATCTGTGTCGTCTTGAATTTTTCTAGAAATGCCACCATTACGTGTGCCTGCATTTGGTATCAATACGCAATAGCGCCCAGCCAAAGATAGAAACGTAGATAATGCTGCACCCTTATTGGCGCGCTGCTCTTTAACAACTTGCACTAGCAAAATTTGTCGTTTTTGAATAACTTCTTGAATTTTGTATTTGTAACTACGCTTTGGCTTTACTGACAGTTCGTCTTCTTCAGAAATTTCTGAGTTTTCACCAGCACTACTATCAGAATTTTCTTTTGTGATCTCTTCAGTTAAGTTTTTTCGATCAGACACAGGGATTCTGTAATAATCAGGGTGAATTTCAGCAAAAGATAGAAACCCGTGCTTATCGCCTCCGTACTCAACAAAAGCAGCCTGCAGTGAAGGCTCAATACGTATGACCTTTGCTAAATATATATTGGATTTCAGTTGTTTTTTACTAAAATGTTCAGAATCAAATTCTTCTAGACAAGAGTCTTCAACGACAGCAACCCTTGTTTCTTCAACATGAGCCGCGTCAATTAATAATTTTTTACTCATAAATAAAATATCTCCAGCAAATCTTAACGGCCAGTTTTATTAAGCACGTAGCTTTCTGGCACTATATTTTGTTTTCTTTTATTAAACCATAAATACATAATGACAAGCAAGTTTTTTTAACTTATCCATAAATATAAAACATACATTTATTTTTGTTTACAATTTTTTTTTGTATTTTATCAGTAATACCATGAATAACGCTTGTTCTTTTAAAAAAGTTTATTTTTTATATTTACAATATTTTCATTTCAAAAATAGATATTAATAAAATATTAAAAAAATAATTTTACAATACAGATATTGATATTCAATGTTTTTTTATGAATTTATACATTAAAAAATGAGACACTTAACTAAAGAACGATAAGAAGGGTTTGAGTAGTTTTTCAAGATTTT
>DYSP01000031.1 GCA_020718185.1 Candidatus Odyssella sp.
GTTAAAAAATGCGGGTATTTCTGCCTCACAAGTAGATGCAATTATCGTTGCGACGACCACTCCTGACAATATTTTTCCTGCAGTCGCTACGATTGTACAGCATAAAATTGGTGCAACTTCGGCATTTGCTTTTGATGTGCAGGCTGTGTGTTCTGGTTTTATTTATGCGCTATCTGTTGCGGATAGCTTGATTCGTTGTGGCCAAGTTAAAACAGCTCTTGTCATAGGTGCTGATGCAATGAGCCGTATTGTTGATAAGAATGATCGATCTACGGCTGTCTTATTTGCCGATGGGGCAGGCGCGTTAGTGTTGCAAGGGACAAAAGAAAATACTGAATCCGGTGTGTTATCAACGCATTTATTTTCTGACGGTACTCAAAAAGATTTATTGTATGTTGATGGTGGCCCAGGCCAGCAAAAACAAGAAGGTACTATAAAAATGCTGGGGCGTGAAGTATTCAAGCTTGCTGTAGAACGTTTAGGAAATGCTGTCATCATTGCTTTAGACGCCAATAATCTAAAACCTGAAGATATTGATTGGTTTATTCCACATCAAGCAAATATTCGGATTATTAACTCTGTTTCTGAACATTTTAATTTGCCACGTGAAAAAGTAGTGATTACTGTTCATAAACATGGTAATACTTCAGCAGCATCCATTCCTTTGGCTTTGCACGATGCAGTTTCAGATGGTCGTGTTAAGAAAAATGATTTAATCGTTTTTGAAGCAATAGGTGGTGGGTTAACTTGGGGGTCAGCACTCGTTCGCTGGTAAAAATTTATTCTTTTTTGATTTTTATAATGGAGGAAAGCTAGGATGGCTGATTCAACAGTCACAAGAGCAGATATCGTTTCTGATGTTGTTACTAAAGCAAACGTATCGCGCCAGCAGGCGACGGACGTTTTAGAATCTGTTTTACGAGAAATTAGTAAAACGTTGGCAAATGGACGTTCAGTAAAGATTTCTTCTTTTGGAACATTTGCGGTTCGTAAAAAAACAGAGCGTCTAGGGCGTAACCCACGAACTGGTGTGGCGGCTAAAATTTCTGCACGTCAGGTTATTAGCTTTAAGGCTTCACCAATTTTCAAGAAAACTGTCGAAAAACAGACTGCTTGACAAAGGTAGAAAAAAGGCGCTTTAAAAGCGTCTTTTTTTAATTTCTGATCAAAAATAGAAAAAATTGCCAGTATGAGCCTAAAAAACCCTATTCTTTATATCTCATTATGCAATGGCCTCTTAAAAGATGATTCCAGTAATATAACTTTTATTATATTACTGGAACTTTATTTTCATAGTTTATAAAGAATAAAGATTTCTAAATTCAATCGGATGCGGTGCCATATTGTAGGCTTGAACTTCTGTCCATTTATGTTCAATGTACGTATTAATAAAATCTTTTGTAAATACATCGCCTTCAAGAAGGAATTGATGGTCGTCTTGCAGAGCTTTTAATGCCTCACATAAAGAACCACACACTGTGGGCAATTTTCGTGCAATTTCAATTTCTTCATATAAATTATGATCTGTCGGCTTTCCTGGATGTATTTTGTTGCGAATACCATCTAACCCAGCCATCAGCATAGCTGAAAAACCAAGGTAAGGATTCGTTTGTGGATCTGGAAAACGAATTTCAATACGCTTTGCTTTCTCACCTTTAGAGGAAGGGATGCGGCAGGCGGCAGAACGGTTTTGAGAGGAGTATGCTAAAATAACAGGAGCCTCATATCCAGGAACCAATCTTTTATAACTATTGGTTGTCGGATTTGTAAATGCATTAATTGCTTTGGCATGTTTTAAAATGCCGCCTATATAATAAAGTGCTGTTTCAGAAAGACCACCATATTCATTACCCGCGAACAAAGGGTTGTTATCTTTCCACAAAGATTGGTGTACGTGCATCCCTGACCCGTTGTCTCCAAAGATAGGCTTAGGCATAAAGGTTGCTGTTTTTCCATAAGTATGAGCCACGTTGTGGACGACATATTTGTAAATTTGAACATGATCGGCTGTGTCTAAAAGCGTTCCAAACCTAAAGCCAAGTTCATGTTGTGCCGGTGCTACTTCATGGTGATGTTTTTCCATCTCTAAACCCATTTCAGCCATTGTTGTTAGCATTTCAGCTCGCAAATCATGCAGTGAATCTAGAGGGGCGACTGGCATGTATCCGCCTTTAGGTAAGGGGCGATGGCCGTGTCCAGAAAATTCTGAGGAATGCTGAGAAGAAAATTCGTCAGATTTAATTTCATAAAATGAATGGGTTTTCTTTGTGCCAAAACGAATATCATCAAACACAAAAAATTCTGGTTCTGGGCCGAAATAAGCAGTTGTAGCAAGGCCAGATTTTTTAATATATTCTTCCGCGCGGCGTGCAATTCCACGTGGATCTCGGTCGTAAGTTTCTTGGGTTTTAGGATCATAAATATCACAAAAAACAATAGCCGTTTTTTGGGCAGAAAAGGGGTCGAGCATAAGAGAGTCAGTGCATTTAGCAAGATCAGGTTTCATGATCATGTCTGATTCATGAATCGCACGCCAACCAATAAGAGAAGAGCCATCAAAGTAAATACCATTTTTCAAAAGGTCTTTATCAACAGCACTTGTTGGAAATGACATATGGTGCCATTGTCCTTTTATATCGCTAAAACGAAAATCAACAAAATCAACGTTATTTGCTGATAAAAGCCCCAAAAATTTATCCTCTAAAACCATTTTTTTTACCTACATTATTATGTTATGTGTCGAGCATATCAGTTCGCTAATATCTGTCCATATAAAATTAAATTAAAAATTATTACAAGATTTATGGCTGAGTTTCTAAGTACAAAAAAATATAGGTTTTACAAGAAAATAAAAATTTTGTACGTTAGCATTGCATTTAATATCTAGACAGTGTATATCTTCACCAATATATAATTATTTTTTTTACTTTTCGGAGTAACTTATGACTTCTGTTGAAACAATTGTTGTGCAATCCCGCGCAGCTGCTGGTACTGGCCCTGCAAGAGCAATTCGTCGTGAAGGCGTTGTACCTGGGGTTATCTATGGTAATAATAAAGAACCAGTACATATTTCTGTTGAACCACGTGTTTTAATTAAAGAAATGTACAAGCCTGGTTTTTTTAGCCGCCTATTTACACTTTCCCTTAATGGTAAAGAAGAACATGTTTTGGCAAAAGATATTCAGTTACATCCTGTTTCTGATCACCCACTTCATGTTGACTTTCAACGGGTTAGCAAAGATTCTAAGATTAAAGTTAACGTTCCTTTGAGCTTTATTAACGATGAAAAAGCACCTGGCGTAAAAAAAGGTGGCGCGATCAACATTGTTCATCATACGCTTGAAGTTACATGTCTTGCTATGGCGATTCCTGAACAAATTGTTATTGATTTGGGTAAATTAGAAATGAACCAAGGCATTCACATTAAAGATCTTGCGTTGCCCGCGGGCGTTACCCCGGTAACTCAAGATGATATGACTCTTGTGACAATCGTTGGTTCGGTTGCCGATGCTGAAAAAGCAGAAGCATAAGAGTTAAGAGATCGACCCATGTATGTTGTTGTTGGTTTAGGGAATCCTGGCGCTCAGTATTCTCTTAACCGGCACAATATTGGGTACATGGCAATTGATACAATTGCTGCACAATACAATTTCCCTCCTTTTAAAATAAAATTTAGTGCTTATGTGAGTGAAGGTAAAATTGGTTCTGATAGGGTCATTTTATGTAAACCTTTAACCTATATGAATCTATCTGGACGACCCGTTGCGGAACTTGTCAAGTTCTACAAAATCCCTCTCGATAATCTTTATGTTGTACATGATGATTTAGATTTATCGCCAGGCGCTATTAAAGTGAAAAGAGCAGGGGGGAACGGTGGTCATAATGGTTTGCGAAGTATTGATTCTTGCTTGGGTCAAGACTATTGGCGCTTACGTTTAGGGATTGGTCATCCGGGGTTTAAAGATGCTGTATCGGGCTATGTTTTGAGTAACTTTAAATCATCAGATGAAGAATGGTTGACGGATCTATTATCTGCCATTGCGGCTGAATTTGATACCCTTTTTGAGGGAGATCCTGGGAAATGGCTCACCAAAGTTCATTTGCGTTTGAAGTAAAAGGCAAAGGGCCTGCTTTTATTTTTTTGTGATCAGCAGCCTTTTTTCTTGCTATTATCTTTTAATTTTCCAGCATTTTTATGCCTAAAATGGAAGTTATAAACCTATATGCTGCAGCTTGATCCTGAGCATAGCCATATTTTCCACGAAGCAACGCATGGAATTTCTTTGGCATCGCCCATGTGTTGCCTTTGGCAACTTCCGTCTCTAAGAGTGTATGTATTGCAGCTTCATCCTTATCATAGCCATACTGCTCATAACGCAACCCCTCGAATTTTATTTCAATGGCCCATGTGTTGCCTTTATCAACCTGCTCTTCTAAGAACTCATGTGCTGCAGTTTGATCCTTATCATAGCCATATATTTTATTATACAATCCCCCGAATTTCATCCACACAACTGAATCATTAAAATGACATAGGCAATCAATAAACGCAGGTGTTTTAAATTGCGGTGCTGATATCAACAGATCACTGTGATGCAATAAGTTATAAACCGCTCGTGGCGAAGATTTATCGATAGGAAGCGCATCGTATAATGTTCGAATATTTTCAGCACCTGGCCTTTGATCCAATTCCGTTTGGATATCCGTAAGTTCTTTTTCGATAAGAGCCTCTATTGCTAGATCAGTTCGAACCTTAAGCGTTTTGCTGCCACTCATTTCTAAATGTGCTCGATCAACAACTAAAAGTTTGGGGTAGATATGCTGAAAAACATCTGGAGAAAGGCGATCAAGGGCAAAAGAAGAGGTCAACAGCCTAAGGTTTAACATAAGGGTAGATTTAAATAATTTCATTATAAAGCTCTGTGTAAATTGTGAAAAGTGAAATAGATATAGGAATGACTAAAAGATATTTCAAGGGAAATTTTTACATATAAAAATTTTTACATATAATTGACACAACTTGGCATTAAGCCAAGCGTGTCTTGCTGATTTTTTCCTCTTTCGGTTCATTTTTTAAGTCAATTTTTAAAAGTTTTTCCAAGGTTGGATCAAGATTATAGGCATCTGGACTAAAGAATAGTGTTTCATCTTCTCCTTGCCATACCGTTTGATAGGTAAAATAAACATTTATTTGTTCTTTTAAGGGAACCGTTACTGTTGCCCCTTTATTCACCATTTTACCAAGACCCTCAACAGAATATTTTTCATTGTCGCTAAGCACCCAGCTGGCGAGAGCAGCGGGATCTTCTAAGCGAATGCATCCAGAAGAATAATTACGAACTATTTTTTGAAATAATTTTTCTTCAGGCGTGCCATGCAAGTAAATTGTATAAGGATTTTCAATGTTAAGTTTAATGCGGCCGAGAGCGTTACGAGCACCTGGATGTTGCCGCAGTCGGTAACTTGCTCCTTCATGTGCCCAGTCGGCTTGATCAGGGTCAATAGTTTCACCATTTGCATTGTAAATCGTAAAGCCAGCACGTTGCACATAACCTGGATCTTGTAAAATTTTAGGAATTTTATCCCGCATCAAAATACTATGGGGCACTCCCCAGGAAGGATTAATGATGATGTTTTTCATCGGTGCATAGAAAAGAGGGGTTTTTGTTGCCACTTTTCCAACAATGGCTTTAATGCGAAGGTCTAAATGATTTTTGGTATATGCTTTGACCTCATACCCCGCAACATTAACCAATATGTGCTTGTTGTCTGCATTTTCATCAGGCAGCCAGCGTAAGCGTTCCATATTAATAATAATTTTATTCAATAAATCTTTGAGAGGTGTATTCAAGGCTTTTCGCGTTTGATCACTCACAACGCCAGTTTCGTTGATAAAATACCGTTTTTGAAACTGTTTAACTGCCGTTTCCAACTCTTTATCAAATGTAGGGGAGGTTATGTCAACTCCTTTATAGTCGCCGAGTGTTTGTAAAATGACCCTGAGCTTTGGGACGTCATTATCTTTTTCACCAACTTTGAGAGTCTTTTTTATTATTTGAGGAAGATCGGTGTTTTCTTTTACAAGTTTTGTATAGTGTTGCAACGCTTTTTTTAAGGCTTGGTAATCGGGAAGGTCAGGCGCCATTTGTCGCAATTTTTCGCCAGAAGATTCTTTTAATGCCTCTTGAATAAGTTTAACAGGCACAGTTTTCGGTGAGATAATCTTAATAATACGTGCAGCGTGAGAGGGAGGAATTTGACCCACGCGAATGTCATCTATATAATGAATAAATTCGTTGGTTAAGATAATGTCAATTTCTTCCGCAGAAAGCTTGTTTTGCAGTGCTGTAAGGGTTTGCGTGTAATTTTCAGGGTTTAATCCCTCACTGGCAGCGTCTTTTAAAACATCAAGTGCAATTTGACCAAACTTATTTAAGTCACTACCAGATGTCCATACTGGGATATAACCATTTTCTTTATAAAAAGAAATTGTTTCGCTTGAGTATTTCTTGTTTTCGGAAAGAAGTCGTTTAATAGCGGGCTCTACAGTGTCAACTTTTTCGGGCGGAGTTTGAACCGGTGGGGGTAGAAGGACGGCTGTAGAGGAGGGTGAGGGGGTTGCAACCACGGCAATAGAGGTAAGGCAAGTTGCTAATAATCCCATAATTACTTTGGTTGATGCGCCCATAAATAATTGCTCCATAATGATATTCATAATGATTATATATTCATCGTAAAATAAAATATGTTAATATGAAATAAATATATTCAAAAACGAATTGACAAATGATGGTAAAACATCGTACATCAGTCATAAGATTTTTATTTTTTAAGCTAGATTTTAATAGGTTTTATTGATGACAAAGCGTATTGCCGCAAAGCACAAAATTGATCGCCGCCTTGGTGTTAACCTATGGGGCCGTCCAAAAAGTCCTGTAAACAGCCGTAGTTATGGCCCTGGTCAACATGGACAACAACGCTCTAAACCATCTGATTATGGTATTCAGTTGCGTGCCAAACAAAAACTAAGAGGCTATTACGGTAGCATTGGCGAACGTCAATTTCATAGTTTGTATCAGGAAGCTATTCGCCTTCGTGGGGACACTTCTGAAAATCTTATTCAGCTTTTAGAACGCCGTTTAGATGCTGTTGTTTACCGTATGAAGTTTGTTGCAACAGTGTTTGCGGCACGCCAGTTGGTTAGCCATGGTCACGTTACTGTTAATGGAAAGCGCGTAAACATTGGTTCTTATCGTTTGAAGGATGGAGATGAAATTGTTCTGCATTCAAGCATGAAAGAAAATGTGAACGTTATTATTGCTTCACAATCTGCTGAGCGTGACGTTCCTGATTATATGGAAGTTGATCATAAAGCAATGAAGGGTCGCTTTATTCGCGGACCTAAGTTCAGTGAAGTTCCTTATCCTGTTCAAATGGAACCAAATTTAGTGGTCGAATTTTATTCACGTTAATAACGTGATGATTCATACGAAAAACCCCGCAGTAAGCGGGGTTTTTTTATGGGTTAGAAAGAGATCTGATATTTGAATGTTGTAGAGCCACCGTCTAGTGGTTTCAGTCAGCATATTCTAAAATATCTCCTGGTTGACAATTAAGAAATTGACAAATGGCATCTAGTGTTGAAAAGCGAATTGCCTTTGCTTTTCCGGTTTTTAAAATAGACAGATTTTGAATGCTGATACCAACATGTTCTGCTAAATCTTGTAGTTTCATTTTACGCTTTGCCAGCATGACATCTAAATTTACAATAATGCTCATGTCATTTTCCTAAATTATAAATTGTTGATCATCTTGAAGTTTTTGGGCTTCAGCCATAACCCATGAAATAATCAAGACAAGAATACCACAAAATATTGTCTCAAGGTTTGGGGTGCCAAAACCAAGTGTCAGATAACGATGTCCGGGGGCATTGCTAAATGTAGCAGCAAGTGTCATCAATGTATCGCAAAGAGGTTGGGTAATGAAGGCATGCAAAAAGAAAAGATAGCCTAACTTTTTATATGTATCTGTATTTTTGACAGTGAAAATATGACCCAATTTATAGTTTTGAAATAGATTTTTTAAAAAGAAAGCACCTATTAGAAAAGGCAATAGACCCGTAAAACTGCTACAAATTCCCAAAATTCGCTGTTCTGTCGTAAGATTTACAGCTCCCATATTGATGATACCTTCTGGCGTATCTACGATCATCGATTTTGAAAAAATCGGTGCCCAGGCTTCCCATTGATTAAATATCCACAATAATAAAGTACATAAAGGAACAATGATGATTAAGCAGTTAAGTATGATAATCATTCTGGCGCTTAATTTTTGTATGCGAGGCATTATATTCTCCCGTTTGATTAATTAATTGGTTGCAACAGAAGAATATTTGAAAAAAACATGAAATACAACTATTTTTTACTGTTTATCATTAAAAAGATAATGATAATTTTGCGTTTGAGTATTTGGCTATTTTTTATTCATCTAAGTATGCATCTATTAAAGGCATATCGTGATATTTAATTTTTGAATCGGTTGTTTCTTTTTCACAATCTTCTTTATATTTATCAAAGCGCGCAGAATCTTGGGGGATAAAGGGAGGGTAGGGGATAAGGAGATATTGATGTTCTGTTATACAATAATGACGCCCACAATATAGACAATTTGTACAAAGAATATGGTCTTTGTCACGACTCGTTTTCGTGTAATCGGTATCTTCCCCGCAAAATATGCATAAATTGTACGGGCTTTTGACATCGTCCATTTATTTCTCCACCACCATGTTCATTATTTAATGTAAATATCTTAGTTTAACAATTGATTAAAAGAAATTCTATCCCCTTATACATGGTCTTTCCACTTTAATAAAAATAAATATGCAGAACCTCATTGATAGTTACCCCTAAATATTGCTAAATTTCGCTATACTCGTGAGAGGTAGATTTTGGATCTAATAATGAGACAACACATGACAAAAAAACTTTATTTGATCGATGGTTCTGGTTTTATTTTTCGTGCTTTTCACGCACTTCCCCCTTTACGACGCCCGGATGGTACACCTGTGGGCGCAGTATACGGATTTTGCAGTATCCTGATGCGGTTTTTGGAACAAGCACAGGCAGATCATGATCAAGACTATCTGGCGGTGATATTTGATGCAGCACGTAAAACATTCCGTCAAGATATTTATCCTGACTATAAAGCACACCGTCCTGACGTGCCTGAAGATCTTATTCCCCAATTTCCCCTCATTCGCCAGGCTTGTGATGCCTTTAACATTCCGTCCATTGAACTAGAAGGGTTTGAGGCAGATGATTTGATTGCTTCGTATACCGACGTTGCTATTCAACAAGGATTTGATGTTGTTGTTGTCTCATCAGATAAAGATTTAATGCAGCTGGTACGGCCAGGTGTAACAATGCTTGACCCAATTAAGAATAAACCCATTTCTGATTTAGAAGTTTTTGAAAAATTCGGTGTTACACCAGAAAAAGTAATTGATGTTCAAGCTTTGGCAGGTGATTCAGTAGATAATGTGCCTGGTGTACCCGGTATAGGTATTAAAACAGCGGCAGAGTTGATTAATGCTTTTGGGAATTTAGATTCATTGCTGGAAAATGCCCATACAATTAAGCAACCTAAGCGTCGTCAATTACTAATTGATCATGCTGAAAACGCACGCTTATCAAAACAATTAGTGACTCTTTGTCACATGGCACCGTTGCCGGTGGACGTTTCTGCGCTAAGCTTGCGTCGTCCAGACACTCTTGTGCTAAAAGACTTTGTTCGATTGCAAGGGTTTAATAGCTTGGCAAATCGGATTGATAAGCAATTTGGTGAGGTTGTGCAAAGTACAACGGATGTAGAAACAACCTATAAATGTATAGCAGATATACAAGAATTAACGGCTTTTGTAAAAACAGCTATGGGATATAGTGCTGTTGCTTTTGACTTAGAAACGACTTCACTTAATATTGTACAGGCAGAAATTGTTGGTTTTTCATTAAGTTATGCGCCAGGAACAGGCATTTATATTCCTGTTGCCCATTGTCGTCGTCAAGACCAATTAATCTTAGAAAAACAAGAACCCTTGAGCAAGCAGTTGAGTATTGCCGAAGTTGCACAGGTGTTAGCACCGTTATTGAACGATTCTGCGATTTTAAAAGTTGGACACAATCTGAAGTATGATCTGGGCGTTATGGCTAAGTATAACATTTCTCTTATGCCAATTGCTGATACAATGCTGATGTCTTATGTTCTTGATGGCAGCCAACATGGACACGGAATGGATGAGCTGGCTGAACGGCACTTAGCCCATACAACTATTAAATATACTGATGTGGTTGGAACAGGAAAAAATCAAAAAAGATTTGATGAAGTGGATTTAGCCTCAGCAACACAGTATGCCGCAGAAGATGCAGATATTACGCTTCGTCTGTATAATTATCTAGCGCCGCGCATAGCTGTTGAAAAAGTCACAACTGTGTATGAACGAATTGAACGCCCTTTAATTCCAATTATTGTTTCCATGGAAATTGCAGGAATCAAGGTCAATGAAGGACTTTTGCGGCAATTAGGTAATCAATATGCGTTAGAAATGGTGGCTCTTGAAGAACAAATCCACAAGCTGGCAGGACGACCTTTTAATATTGGTTCACCCAAGCAGCTGGGAGAAGTTTTATTTAATGAAATGGGATTGCCGGCACCAAAAAAATCTAAAACCGGGGCGTATGTTACGGATGTTGATGTGCTAGAAAAGCTAGTGGAGCAAGGTTTTGACCTTCCCGCCAAAGTTTTAGAATGGCGTGGACTTGCTAAATTAAAATCTACCTATGTAGATGGGCTGCTTGCGGCAATTAACCTCAAAACAGGTCGAGTTCATACTTCTTATTCGATGGCGGGCACATCAACTGGGCGATTGTCATCGTCCGACCCAAATTTACAAAATATTCCAATTCGTAGTGACAGGGGGCGTCAAATACGCCAAGCATTTATTGCTGAAAAAGGCTGTAAACTCTTATCGCTTGACTATTCGCAAATTGAACTTAGGTTACTAGCCGAAATGGCTGATGTGCCACAGTTATCTAAAGCTTTTAAAGAAGGAAAAGATATTCATATTGCCACTGCTTCTGAAATGTTTGGTATTCCTTTAGATCAAGTTACAAATGAGGTAAGACGCCGGGCTAAAGCCATCAATTTTGGGATTATTTACGGAATTAGTGCTTTTGGATTGGCACAACAATTATCTATTCCACAGGGCGAGGCAGCCGGCTACATTAAATCATATTTTGAAAAGTATCCTGGTATTAGTGATTACATGGAAACAACCAAGGCCTATGCACGGGAACATGGCTACGTTAAAACGTTATTTGGCCGTAAATGCTTCACGCCAGGTATTCATGAAAAAACGGCAGGAATGCGCGGGTTTGCCGAGCGTCAAGCCATTAATGCACCACTGCAAGGCACTAATGCGGATATTATTAAGCAAGCAATGCACCGCATCCCCCAAGCATTGCAACAGCATAATCTTCAAGCACGTATGTTGCTTCAGGTGCATGATGAATTGATTTTTGAAGTTCCAGAAACTGAAGTTGATAAAACAACTCAAGTATTGCGTCAATTAATGGAAAGCATTGTGCATCTGAATATACCGTTAGTAGTGGGTGTTGGTGTTGGTGACAATTGGGATGAAGCTCATTAACAAAAGAAAAAGCAGCTATAAAATGGATCACGTAAAAAAACAGATAAATGTTGGTGTTATTGGGTATGGATTTTCCGCGACAACATTTCATATTCCTTTTTTCCAAGCACTTTTGGGCTATGAACTTAAAAAAATTGTCACGCGCCAGCAAATAGACCCAACATTTACAGATGTAATGGTTACGCCAAATCTAGATGGCGTCTTGCAAGATTCCAACATTGATTTAATTGTGATCACTACACCCGGTCATTTACATTATGAGCATGCAAAAGCAGCACTAGAACACAATAAACACGTCGTCGTTGAGAAACCCTTTGTACTTGATGTGGAGCAGGGGCAAGAACTAATTGATCTTGCCAAACAACGCAGTAAACTTCTCACCGTTTACCATAATCGACGATGGGATTCAGATTTTCTAACAGTTCGTCAGATTTTATCTGAAAAAGTATTGGGTGATATCACTTATTTTGAAGCGCGGTTTGATCGGTTTCGACCCATTGTAAAAGATAGATGGAAAGAAGGTGATGTGCCCGGGGCAGGTGCTGTCTGGGATCTTGGATGTCATCTAATAGACCAAGCCATTCAACTGTTTGATCGACCTGAAGAAGTTAGTGCAGATATTGCTTTGCAGCGTAAAGGCGCAAAATCGCCAGATTATTTTCAAATTCTTATGAAATATCAACAGGGCTTGCGTGTGGTTTTAGGTTCTAATAGTGTGTGTCTTGCTCCTGGGCCAAAATTTCAGATGCATGGGACAAAAGGATCTTTTGTAAAATGGGGGGGTGATCCGCAAGAACACACTTTGTTTAATACAAAAAAGTTTGTAGAAGATGATGGATGGGGGCAAGAATCAACTGACATTTATGGTCAATTGAGTTTGTGGGAAAATGATCAAATGGTTTCAAAAATTGTTCCGTCAGCGAAAGGCGCGTACCAAGATTTTTATAAAGATCTTGCAAGTTCAATCCTCTCAGGAACGCTTTTGCCACCAATTGACCCTCAAGATGCTCTTTATACAACGCAAATTCTTCAAAATTTAAAATAGTGTTGTTTTGTTAAAAATTATGATAAAAAAAATTAAATGTTAAAATTAAGGAATAATTTATGCTTCAATTTGATTTTGGCCTTGGTGATATTGCCGAAAGTGTTCGTGAAACAGTTCGTGCTTTTGCTTGCGAACACATTGCCCCACGTGCAGCAGAAATAGATGAAAGCAACATTTTTCCTCGTGATTTATGGCCTCGATTAGGAGAGCTTGGGCTTCTTGGTATCACAGTGAATGAGGTCGATGGCGGCTCTGGCATGGGATATGTGGAACATGTGGTGGCGATGGAAGAAATTTCCAGAGCCTCAGCATCAGTTGGTCTTAGCTATGGTGCCCATTCAAATTTATGTGTAAATCAAATCAAAATTAATGGAAGTAACGACCAAAAGAAAAAATACCTTCCTAAATTAATGAGTGGTGAGCATGTAGGGGCACTTGCAATGAGCGAACCCGGTGCAGGGTCGGATGTGGTCAACATGCGTCTACGGGCAACAAAAGTGGATGGTGGTTTTACGTTAACTGGGAATAAGATGTGGATTACAAATGGCCCAGATGCAGAAGTGCTGGTGGTCTATGCAAAAACAGATCCGCAAGCTGGTTCAAAAGGGATAACTGCGTTTATTGTTGAAAAAGGATATGCAGGATTCTCAACTGCTCAAAAACTTGATAAGCTTGGAATGCGCGGGTCAAACACTTGTGAACTGGTCTTTGACAATTGCTTTGTGCCTGAAGAAAATATTTTAGGGAGCTACAATCAAGGCGTGCGCGTATTGATGAGTGGTTTAGATTTTGAGCGGGCTGTATTGGCGGCAGGGCCGTTAGGGATTATGCAAGCCTGTCTTGATGTATCGTTAACTTATGTGCGTGAACGAGAACAATTTGGCAAAAAGATTGGTGAATTTCAGCTTATTCAAGGGAAAATTGCTGATATGTATACTTTGTTGAATGCTAGTCGTGCCTATGTTTATGCCGTTGCTAAAAGCTGTGATCAAGGAAAAGTAACGCGTCAAGATGCAGCTGCAGCTATTTTATTTTCTGCAGAAAATGCAACAAAATTAGCTTTAGATGCAATTCAAATTTATGGCGGCATGGGCTATATCAATGAAACACCTACGGGGCGTTTTTTACGTGATGCAAAGCTTTATGAAATTGGAGCTGGCACATCAGAGATTCGTCGGATGTTGATTGGACGTGAGTTGTTTATTGGTGGACGAAACTATTAAAAAGACCGCTGCATAATGATTCTTTAATCATTCTTTAATCATCTCAAAATATCGTATTATGCAATGGCCTCTTAAAGATAAATGTGGATAAAATGATTTTTAATTCCTTAGATATTCAACAAATGGCTGCATTAGCAGCACAAGTTGCAAAGTGCTTAGCGCCTGGTGTTTCTATTTGTTTATGGGGAGACTTAGGTGCGGGAAAAACAACTTTTGCAAGGATGGTATTAAAAACTCTTGATTCATCAATTGAAGAGGTGCCAAGCCCAACATTTACTATTGTACAACAATATGTAACTGCTATTGGTGATGTGTGGCATTGTGATTTTTATCGATTGATACATGCAGAAGAAGTTTTTGAATTAGGCATTGAAGAAGCATTTTATCATGATGTATGTTTAATCGAATGGCCGGAAAAAATTCAACCTTATTTGCCTGAAAATCGGCTCGATATTTTCTTCACCATCTCATCAGATTTAACACGAGATATTTCAATTATAAGTACAGGTATCGTTGATGTCAGCTTCACTCCATAATGAGACATTAAGTCGTGCTCAACAACGTCAAGCTTTTTTGGCGACGCATGGATATGCGCCTGAATATTGTTCATTGCTGGCAGCTGATGCATCTCCACGTCAGTATTATCGTTGGCAGTATGAAGGAAAATCTTTAGTATTGATGGACACACCAATCAGCGAAAAGCCAGAGCAATTTTGCCGAATAGCCCAGCTGCTGCGTGACATGAATCTTTCAGCACCCGAGATTGTTGTATGTGATTTTGATCAAGGATTTTTGTTGTTAGAAGATCTTGGTGATCAAACTTACACGCGGGCTTTAACATCCGATAACACAAGAGCGCTTTATACTTTAGCTATCAAAACTTTAATTCATTTGCATCAGCACCAACCACAAAAAGTTGATTTTGTTGATGATTATACGAGTAAAGAATTACTAAGAGAAGCCATGTTGTTTTTAGAGTGGTACTATCCTGAAATTGAGCGTAAAAAACCTAGTTTAGAAGCTATTCAACAGTATGAATCTGTTTTGTATGATGCTTTTACCACGGCACTTGCGCAGCAACCACATCGATTAGTATTACGTGACTATCATATCGATAATCTAATCTTACTATCAAATCGTGAAGGTATTCAACGTTGTGGATTACTTGATTTTCAATGTGCCTTGTGGGGGCCTGTTGGCTATGATGTGGTTTCGTTATTAGAAGATGCGCGTCGCGATGTTGATCCGCTTTTAAAAGAACAACTGTGGCAAGTATATGGTGCTGCTTTTCCTGAGCTTAATCTTGAGGTTTTGCGTCAGTCTAGTGCGGTGTTGAGCGTTGGTCGTCATTTGAAAATTCTAGGCATTTTTATACGTTTGGCGATTCGTGACGGTAAAAAAGAATATTTAGCACATTTGCCGCGGATAGAGCAGCTATTAAAAATATCTCTGACTGAAGCCAATTTACCTCATTTAACTCTGTGGTTTAAGACATATATGAGCCATTTATCACATGCGGATTAATCAAGCTATTGTGTTGGCAGCAGGTATTGGCAAACGTCTGCGCCCGTTGACATTAACCACCCCCAAACCTCTCTTGCCAATTCAAGGCAGACCAATTTTAGAAACTGTATTAAAGCGATTGCAAAAGCATGGGGTTCAAAAAATTATTGTGAACACTCACTATTTGGCCGATCAACTTCACCATTATTTAAGGAAAACATGGGGGGATCAAATCATCATTTCCCATGAACCAGACCTTCTTGAAACCGGCGGTGCGGTGGTGAATGTCTTATCTAAATTTTCAGATCAACCTTTCTTTGCCATTAATGCGGATATTTGGTGGCAAGAATCTGAAGTTTTATCTTTATTGCAATCCCTTGAATCTAGATGGAATGATACAACAATGGATGCTTTGTTGGCCTTAAATCCAAAAGATTATGCCATTGGATTTAACGGTGATGGCGATTATCATCTGAAAGACGATTTGAGATTGCAATACCGTGACCCTAATACTGCTGCGCCTTATATTTTTTCCGGTGTTCGAATTTTACACCCACGGCTCTTTGAAGGTATAGAGCCAGGGTTTTTGCCGCAAACCGTGTTATTTCATCAAGCTGAGGCCAAGCAGCGATTGTATGGCCTTGTGCATTCTGAAAAGTGGTGTGATATTGGCACGCTTAATGCTTATCAAGCTCTTCAAGATTATTTATCCTCATCATGAGTGTTTATAATATCTCAATGGGGCGGCCTTTTTTACGGCAATTGGCACAAGGGATAATGGCGCGATTTGCTGCTCAGCCCATGATGATGGGGGAAACGGTGGTGTTGCTACCTACCAGACGAGGCTGTTTGTCTCTCAAAGAAATTTTCCAAGAATATGCTAAAGAGAAACCGCTGATCTTACCCTGTATTTATGCGCTGGCTGAGCTTGAAAAAGAACCCATCTTGCCAGGGTTGGCAGTTGCGCCCACGTCGTCTTGCGTAATTTCAAAATGGCAACGTTTGGGTCATTTAACTCAGTTAGTACAGCAATTTCTAGAGCAAAAAAACCTTTGTCATACTGTGTCTACGGCTTATCCTTTAGCAAAAAATTTAGCAACGCTTTTAGACGAATTTTATATCTCAAATGTTGAGCTAGCCCAATTGGAAACAGTGGCTGATGAAGATTTTTCTATTTATTGGCAGCAAAATTTAGCTTTTTTAAAGATTATTTCGCAGTATTGGCCGGCTATTTTAAAAGAAAAAGGATGGGTAGAAGCCGCACAGTTCCAGCAACAAAATCTAAGCTATATTGCCAAACATTGGCGACCTTCCACCCCTGTAATTTTAGCAGGAACTACAGGAACGCGCCCAGTTACAGCCGCATTAGGCAAAGCGATTCTTAATCTTCCCCAAGGAATGGTGGTTTTGCCAGGCTTTGATCCAGATTGTCAATTAGATCCAGGTATAACGCATCCCAATTATACACTTAGTCAATTTGTCGAGTATTTAAATATTTCACCTGTAGATGTTCAAGAATGGGGTGAAATAACCCCTTATACAGACGTTAAAACACAGCTTCTTAAGCAAGCCATGGCTCCCATTCTTGTCGCAACCGACCAGCTTCCTACACTGTTAGGGGAACAGCCTCAAATGACGCCTATTGTCTGTGATAGTATGGATGAAGAAGCATTGGTGATTGCTTGTATTTTAAGATCTGTTTATGAGCGAGAAACAGGAACAGCTGCGCTGATTACACCGGATCAAGGGCTAACTAAGCGCGTGCAGGCATGTTTAAAACGCTGGGATATTGAAGCTAATGTGTCGGCAGGCACACCCCTTAATGAAACAGTCGTAGGAACGTTTTTAGGATTAGTTGCTCGGTTAAAACATGATATGACCATGACAGATTGGGTGGCATTGCTGAAACATCCTTTGTTTTTAAAAAGCGAAGATCGAAGTGATCATTTACGACAAGTACGGCAACTAGAGCGTGAGGTTTTACGCAAAAAACGCGGCATTAAACTAACAGACCGCCACCTTTTACCAGATGATTTACAACCTTGGTACGAAGGAATTTTAAGTCGTATCAACCCTTTCTTGCAATCCCAAACACCACGTTTGTTTTCACAGTGGCTAACGCTTCACCTACAAGCAGCACTGGAATTGGCAGGGGAAACACATTTGTGGTGCCATAATGATGGAGAAGTTGCAAAACAATTATTTGACGAATTACAAGCTGAATCACCGCCTTTTCCCTTGCTAACACCATTAGATTATGCGGCCTTGATTAGCCAATTAATGCAACAATCAGCTGTGCATCGTAAAGAAGGAATTGGCTCACCTCTAAAAATTTTAGGAACCTTAGAGGCAAGGCAAACCGAAGCAGATGTGATTATTTTAGCAAGTCTCAATGAATCTGTTTGGCCACAAACGATGGACGAGGGGCCATGGTTGTCAAATCAGATGCGCCTTAAGTTAGGCCTGGCGTCTATACAACGTCGACTAGGGCTGGCAGCTCATGACTTTTGCTTAAGTTTTTCAGCGCCTGAGATTTATCTTACTAGATCTGAACAGCGGGACGGAAGTGCCACAATCCCCAGCCGATTGTGGTTACGATTGCAAACAGTTTTACAACAATATGGATTTTGTTTTCCTAAAGCTGATGCGTTAAAAGCAACGGTAAGGCAGCTTGATCAACCAGTTGAGGTAAAACAAGTATTGCCCCCGCAAGCACAAGCACCACGGCATTTAAAACCACAGTGTTATTCAATAACAGACATTGAGCGATTACTGCGTGACCCTTACGGTGTCTATGCAAAAAATATTTTAAAATTGAAAAAGTTGGATCCTCTTGATCAACCATTGACGTTACGCGAATGGGGGCAATTGGTGCATCACGCCCTTGATTTGACTTTTACACAACATCATCCCAAGCAAGGGGACGCATTTATTGACGCCATGAAAACAATCGGTCAACAAGTATTTGAACCGTATTTACATGATGTGATGGTGCGCACATTTTGGCATCATCGATTTGACCAAATTTGCGATTGGATTGGCCAAATAAAAGATCTGGGCAATAGTCAAGATATTCAAACAGAAGTACGGGGGCAGATTGACCTGCGAATTGGTGACGACAAGATCACTCTTACAACAATTGCTGATCGAATTGATCAACGTGTCAGCGGACATTATCACTTGATTGACTATAAAACGGGGGCGTTGCCAACCGAAAGCGATATTCGATTAGGATTTGCACCTCAGCTAGTCTTAGAAGGGCTGATTCTTTATTATGGAGGCTTTGGTCAGCAAACGATTGACAATGTTGAAGCGATGTATTGGGAACTTAAGGGCGGGCTTGAAGGTGGGCAAATCAAATTGTTAAAAGATTATACAACTCTTTTACAAGAAGCTGCTGATGGCGTAAGCGAGTTATTGGGGTATTTTCAACGGGATGAAGCTGTTTATCTTTCGTGCCCATGGGGTGAAGAAAAAGTTAGGTTTCAAGATTACCGACAATTGGCACGGGTGGATGAATGGCTTTAATCGAGGCCATTGCATAATGGTTCTTTTAAGTCCTTAACAGTGTCAATGCGATCCTCAAATCTTCATTTATATAAAGTAAACTCCGGTTTTGCTGTTCTCTTGCCACGTTAATTATCTCAAAATACCTCATATAACCCCAGTAATGGACAAGGATGCTTTAAAAGCAAAGAGTAACGAGCGATTTCTTGATATCAGGTTCATAAAAAACGCAGAATAGTTAGTC
>DYSP01000002.1 GCA_020718185.1 Candidatus Odyssella sp.
CCAATGGTGAGACAAAACGGGGAAAATTTGAACACCTTGAAGATGGTTTATATTCGATGCGTATCACAAAACAAGATCGCCTTGTCTTTCGCATCACTGGCGGAGATTTAGAAAAAGGTATCACAGCTATTCAGATTATTGAGGCAAAAGAGCATTATAAACACACTGCGACAAGAGCAACACAAACAACAGATGCTCAACTAATTAAGTGGAGTAATTTGAGGTAAGGAAATAGGCAATCGTTACCTCAGTGATGGATTTCTTAATCCATTATTAGGGTGACTTTACAACACTTTGCTTCGCTCCACGGACGGCATCCTTGCCATTGACAAGACGTTTTAACATCCATTGTCCCTGCTGTTTTAAAAGAGGCAATCACCGTTCCTTGATGTTGAAGAATAGATCGATCCACAACTTTACCCTTATCAGGACACGCATAAAAAATTGACCGTGATGAAAGAAGGTAGTTAACATCCTGGCATTGCTTACGTAATTTGGATTTTGATAGTTTTTTAACCGTCAAAAAAATCGTTGAATTGTTCATTGTTTGCGTCAACGTTGCGGACGTTACTCTCTCTATTTCACGTAATCCGACTTGACGTAGAAACATCTCTTGCATAAAGCCTGAGGCTTTACATCCTAGACAAAAAGCACGTTTACCATCAACGTGCCATAAATAGCTTGTTCGCGTTCAGGAATCAAAATTTTAGGATCAGCCACAAATTTTAAGCAACAAAACGCTAACATCATTGGGATCACACCTAAATAGCGCCATCGTTGTTGCCACAAACAAAACCAAATTCCCCCAATAATGAACAGAGTCAAAAAAACAGGTGATTGTTCTGGCATAATTATGGCCGCACCTGGCAATGTAGCAATAGATAAGGAGACCTTAATGAGTAGTTGAATCGCCCCTTTAAGAAACGGCGTTACCAGAAACTCTCCCCCCACAGGCATCAGTAATAAAAATATGACAATGAGCGGCATAATGATAAAACCGGTCAACGGAATAGCCACTAAATTCCCCAACACCGCTTGCAATGAAAAACGTTGAAAAATAGAAATTGTCAGGGGTGTGGCCGCATAGCTAGCAATTAAAGTTGTTGCGATAATCCCCACAAGATAAAGAGTCATTTTTTTAAAGATTCCGCCACGCTCTGCCCACAAATGAAAAGGTCGCCATCCATTTTCATACACGCCAATTAAGGCCACAACGGCCGCAAAAGAAAGCTGAAAACTAGCAGATAATAAGCTTTCAGGATAAATGAAAAGAATCAGACTAGCTGCAAAACAAACCAACCGCATCGACAAAGGATTACGGTCTATAATCACAGCCATCATCGCCAAACAAATCATTAAAAAGGCGCGAAGGGCTGGAATACCAACCCCAGAAATCACTAGATAAAATAATAAAAATGGGATGGTCAGGCACGCAGCTGTTTTTTTTAAATCAAAAGATTCAGCAAAATACATTGAAAGAGACAAACCACGACGCATCATCAAAAACACAAAACCAGCAATCAAACTAAGATGAAGTCCTGAAATAGCCAAAAGATGAGCCAATCCTGCATCTGCAAATGCCTGACGTGTGGCATTCGATATTCCACCACGAGTGCCCGTGATAAGCGCTGCCATAATCCCGCCAACATCCTGATCTGGCATGAATTGCTTTGTAATTGCATCAGTAATACGACGACGTAATCCTTTTAAAACAGTCTCAACATGCTCATCACCTACGGCTAATTTCTTGATAGCTTAGCAATTGCCCCGTAGCATTAATTCTTTGAAAATACGCAACACGTCGAAAATTATATCCTGATTCACTCAGTACACCACCCAGTGGCAGTAACGTCGCCTCACCTTTTATTTCAGTGCCAATATCTGGGACGGGCAATGATGCACGAAGAGACAAACGGATCGTCTGAATTGCCTCATAACTCGCCGGCTGTTCTTTTAAATGCAACAATAGTCGAACACCACGCTGAGTATCTTCAATATCAGCAACAATACCTGTAAAGGAAAAATGCTGAACTCGTTGATCAATCATAAATGTATTCAGCCCCACCGTTCGCAGGTGCGATACCCCAAACCCTAGACAAAAAGCACATATAGCAACACTCAACCATCTATGTCTCGCTACTGCCACAAAAAGTAAGGAACTTGCAAAAAGCGCCCCTACGGTCAACGCTTTTGGTTGTTGAGACAAGGAAAAATACGCCAAAATCCCGCACCCAAATATCACCGGCCATCCCAAAATCAGACGTTGGCGATCTTTTAAATAACAGTCTTTAAAAAAACCACAAACAGCTATAAAAGAGTTTTTTATGGAAAATTCCTGGTGCATTCTAGGGCTTAGGTCAGTTATAACAAAGATAGATTCATTAAAAAGATACGTTATACATAAACATGAACGTTGTCACTCGTTTTGCCCCTTCCCCTACAGGTTTTCTTCATATTGGTGGAGCCCGCACTGCTTTATTTAATTGGTTCTTTGCCAAACATCATCAAGGGAAATTTCTGCTGCGCATTGAAGATACCGATAGAGAACGGTCAACTGACGTTGCGGTTGACGCTATTTTTGAGAGCCTCAAATGGCTTGATTTAGATTTTGATGACAAACCTGTTTTTCAATTCGAAAGAGCCAATCGCCATGCTGAGATTGCTCACGATTTGTTAAAACAAGGCAAAGCCTATTATTGTTATTGTTCTCCAGAAGAATTAGAACAAATGCGTGAAGAAGCTCGTCAAAACGGCAAGCCACCACGTTACAGTGGGTTTTGGCGTGATCGCGACCCAAAATTAGCACCCACTAATGTCAAGCCAGTGATCCGTCTTAAAACACCCCAAACCGGTGAACTCACTATTGAAGACCTAGTTCAGGGCAGTGTCTGCGTTCAAAACAACCAATTAGATGATTTAGTTTTATTGCGCGCCGATGGTACCCCCACCTATATGTTATCCGTAGTTGTTGATGATCATGATATGAACGTTACTCACATTATTCGCGGCGATGATCATTTAACGAATGCTTTTCGTCAAATCCACATTTATCATGCCTGCGGTTGGGATGTTCCTATCTTTGCTCATATTCCATTAATCCACGGCCCCGACGGCGCTAAACTTTCTAAGCGTCATGGTGCATTAGGCACCGAAGCGTATCGTGATATGGGCTTTCTTCCCGAAGCTATGTGTAATTATTTGATACGTTTGGGATGGAGCCATGGTGATGATGAAATTATGAGCCGCGAGCAAATCATCCAGTGGTTTGATACAGATGCGATTGGCAAATCACCCGCTCGTCTTGACCTTGCAAAACTCACACATATTAATGCACATTACTTACGTGAAACAAGCAATCAACGATTACTTGACCTTAGCCGTGAATTTCTAACAACTAAATTATCACGTCAACTAACCACAACCGAAGAAACACGCCTTTTGCGCGGCATGAATGGGTTGAAGCAACGCGCTAAAACACTGATTGAACTTGCGGATGCTGCAATATTTTACTGTGTTCTTCCTCAATTGGATGACAAAGCCATTAAGTTTACAACGCCTGAGGCAAAAGCATTAATTCAGGCCGTCGTCAGCAACATTGAAGCAACAACTGACTTTACGGAAAGTGCGTTAGAGAATTTGGTGCGTCAAGTAGCTGAACAAACGAATCAAAAGCTGGGCAACATTGCCCAACCATTAAGAGTTGCTTTGACAGGTAGCACTATCTCCCCTAGTATTTTTGAGATTATGGACGTTCTTGAAAAAGAAGAAACCCTCAATCGCTTAAAGGCTTTTATAAAATAGCCTAAAAATTGTATTTAGAGACCGTTGCATAATGGGATAACTCCTTTATTCTCATATATTCAATTAAGATTCTTGAAAGACGGTGTTTCTTAATCATTTATCAATAATTATTATCTATTATTATAGATGAAATGCCATAAAACTAAGGAGATCTATTATGTCACTAAAAACAATTTTACTTTCCACAACACTTGTAGTCACTTTCAGCGCAGTAAATGCATTTGCCAATTTTGGAGATGTATTCAAAGAAGGTGAACAAATGACCGAAGGATTTATTAACGAAGGTGAAAACGTCGGCAAAGGCATGACAAACATGGGTGAAGGAATGCTTAACCAAGGTGTAACCATGGGTGAAGGCGCGCTTAATGAAGGCGTTCATGTAGGTGAAGGCATGGCTAACATGGGTGAAGGCATGGTTAACTCCGGTGTAAACATGGGTGAAGGAATGCTTAATGAAGGTGTAAACATGGGTGAAGGTGTTGCAAATATGGGTGAAGCCGCTGTTGGAGATGCTGCAAACGTGGGTGAAGGCATGGCTAATCAAGGCGAACAAATGGTTAATCCAAATCAAGGGCAGTAAAGTTATCTGACTGATATAAGATATAATATGTCTTCTTTTGCGAAAAGGGTTGCTCAGGTATTATTAATGAATTCATTGATATACACGAATCGACCTTATTCTTTCATAACAGAATGGTGGCGATGTTAAGTCGTCACCCTTTTAAGCTTTTTGTTGACGCATGGCAAATTTGACATATAAAACCAGCGTTAAAACGACAACAGCCGTTCCTTGATGCAATGTTCCAAGAAAAACAGGAACTTGAAATAATAAAGTCATAATTCCCAGAACAACTTGCAACAAAACACCTCCGATAACTAGTAATGCCGTTTGCTTTAATGAATTTGAAACGCGTTGACGCTTAAGCAATAGCATTGACCACAAGATTGTTGCCAACGTTAAAATCGCTAAAGTACGGTGAATCCACTGAACAGTTGCAGCATTTTCAAGAAAATTTAAGTATAGCGGTTGTAAAAAATTCCATTCTGCAGGTATAAATTGGCCCGCCATTAATGGATATGTATTGTAAATTAATCCTGCTTTCAGACCTGCCACTAATGCACCATAAAAAATAGTCAATAACAAAAACAAAGACCCCAAATGCAAAATACCTGCTGTTTTTTTAAGATGTGGTAAAAGCTTACCTGATGCCGCACACATGACTTTAAGAGCCGTCCAAAAAACTAAGGCATACAACACTATTGCTAATAAAAGATGGGCAGCCAATCGATAATGGCTTACAGAAGGATCTTTTACTAAGCCGCTTTTCACCATATACCAACCCATAAATCCTTGCCCCGCACCAATAATGAACGATATGATGGCCATCTTTTTTACGAATGGTGAAAGCTGTTTTCGCACCCAAAAATAGATAAGAGGAAGAAAGAAAAATAACCCAATAAGCCGCCCCAATAAACGATGTGCGTATTCCATAAAAAAGATGAATTTAAATTCTGACAATGTCATCTGTGAATTGACAAGTTTATATTCTGGAAATTGCTGATATTTTGTAAATTCTTGGTGCCATTCAGCTTCTGCTAAAGGGGGAAGAATACCTGTCACCGGGTTCCACTCAACAATTGATAAGCCTGAATGCGTTAACCGTGTTGCCCCACCTAACATAACCATTAACCAAATGAGAAAGCAGGTTCCAAACAGCCAAATTAATTGAGATTTTTGTTTCATAAGAAAAAAATACTCTTATTTTATTAAAATTAATTTTCAAACTTTAGAGAATATTCATTTTTTTTGCAATCACCTCTTCAAAAATCCGTTAAACTGTTTATAATGAATTTCAGGTAATCCTTTTAGTAAATTGATCAATGTTTAAAAAAATATACCAAATTGCCATGTTTTTATTTGCCGTCATCACGTGTGTATCAGCAGAAGGCTTTACTATTTACTGTCCTCTTGACCTTAAAACAGATGATCATTTATATCGCGATTTTGTACAAAATTGTGGTGCACGTGTAGAAGATATTAATCCAGAAATTTTTCAGATTGGGTTTGCCTCACTCTACCGTGTTGAAAAAGCTGATGCTGCTACCATGAATGCAGTGGTTACAAAATGGGTTACAGCTCATCAAAATGACTTCAAAGGATTATCCTTAGATTTAAGCGATGTAAAATTAGAAGGACAAGATATTTTTATTACAACAACCTTTCTTTGTAATCAACTTTATACGCTGCGAGAAAATTTGCAAAAACATATCAATTGCACAAAATTTCCATCTGGAAAAACATATGATTTAGATGCAAACACGAAAGGATTTCACCTCTTTTCAATTATAACTGCAGATACAACAGGGTTAAAAAAATCCCGCATCTACCGCGCAACACAGATATTAAGAGATCGTCTTCATCAAGCAAAAGATATCTATCATGATGAGTATACACAAGTAACTCTTACGGCGCCTATTGTCAAAATCATGTAGGGTAAAATCCAATAAAAATTCTCCTCACTTAACTTTTCTTTAACTTATTTAGTGGCACGATATAGATAAAGTATTTTTTAAAACCTGAGGAGAATGTCCATGTTTACGAAAATGATGATGCTGTTCACCGCATTGCCGTTAACACTGGCATTATGTAGTGATGCCAATGCTGTTGGCTCGAAAGCAGCACAAGCAAGAAAATCCATCTGCGCTGATATTAAAAACATCAAAGATAAAAATGATCCACGACTTAGATTAAAACCATTTTGTGATGGAACAACTCTCCATTGCACAACTCATGCAAGAGGTGGGATTGGTCTTTTAGGCAAAATAGAAGGTGTCTGCGATCATCCTCGTCTTTGTACTGATATGTTTTTATACAATACCTGTAAAGAACAATGTCTTGATGCGAGAACTGATCAACATGGTATAAATGATGAAAAATCCAAAAAAATTAAGGCTGCACTAGATAAATGCCCCATAGGAATTACTCCTCCGACACAAACTAAGCCTTTAGTGCAACGGCCGACATCAGCACTGCCAACATATATAGCACCACCAACAGATCTGCCCCCTGAATATATACCACCGCCACCAACGGATCTGCCTCCTGAATATATACCACCGCCACCAACAGATCTACCACCAGAGTTAAATCAACCATCAGGGAGTGATTCAGGCTGAGGTCTAAACAAAGCCAACAAAATTGGGATTAACCCCTCTCCTGTAGCTAAAAAGCAATCCCCCCTTATTCAAAATAAGGGGGTTTTGAAGTAGGGTTTGGCAACAACATTAATCATTTATTATCAAAATCATCTAATATAAAACCACTCCTCACTTAAGTCTTTTTTAATTTACTTTATAATATCATATAAAATGATATTGTTATTCCCTGCACTAGCATTATGCAGTGAAGTCAATGCCACTCAACAACAAGGTCAAGCCCCTTCTACTAATACACGTAAACGTTCAACACAGCGCACACCAAAACGATATACACCACCACAACAGCAACAAGAGATGGACGATGCAAATTAGCTCAGAAAGAAGAAGACCTCTTTGCAAATGCAACATCGGAACAACTTCAAGCTACCCAACAAAAATCGTCATCGGCATATAGAGCTGCTAACTCAGAATCTCATGATAGAGTGAAAAAATATCGCCTAGGTAAACAAAAGAATAGAAAGGCTGCACCTGCTGATAGGTAAGAACAGTCATTACCACAACATTATTCTAATAACAAAATATCAGGTGGAAGACCATATAATTTCGATAATGTTGCTCCATTGACTCTAGATGGCTTTTATTTGCATCACTATTAATGGATTGGGTTGAAGCCCAGAGAAAAACTATCCAAACGATGGCTTCTCCTTACTTTACCTATAAAGTACATTTCCCCCTTATCTTTTGATAAGGGTTTTTTTATTAATGAATCATTAATCACTTTTCTCTACAATTATAGATGAAACCTCTTTAATAGCTGAATAGAAAATGAATACTTTCACGACATTCTTGCGAAATATTTTCATCAAAATGCTAAGAAATCGCAATCTAAGATTTGATATTTTATCTAGCTTTTTCATTCTTCAGGTATTAACAGCAACATCAATCATTTATTATACGTATAGTCATAATGCTGAAACCATGGTTGATTTCTCATTTAAAATGATTGAGGATACAAGCCAGGCAAAGGTTTACCGTATTACATCTCGATTTCAATCTGTTCAATCAGACATCCAAATGGGTGCTTATATTATTCGTGACATTACCGACATCAACATAAACAATAAAATTTTATTAGATTACTGTGTTGCTGTTGTCAAAAATAATCCCTTTTTAGAAAGTGTCTTTATTGCAACACAAACCGGTATTTTCTTCCAAGTTAAAAAGTTATCTCCTGGATCTACCTATCGATCCTCTCCTAATAAGCTATTACCAAAACGCGCTGCTTATGCCGTTCGTGTTGTGGAACGTAATGCTGCGTCTGGCACAGAAGTATGGAATTATCTTGATCAAGATTCTAATATTTTGGAAAGAGAACAACTCCCACAATTTCAAGTTACCTATGACCCTCGCGTTCGTGATTGGTATCAACGTGCTATGCAAACTCGCAGCAATTCATGGTCAGACATTTATATATTTAGCACGACCAAAGAACCAGGTATCGCCAATTCATATCCGTTACAATCTAATCAGGGCAAAGAATTTGGTGTGATTGGTGCCGATATTCCATTAAATGGTTTAAAAGAAATTTTAAAAGATATTCAATTTAAAGGAATTTGCCTGATTCTTACATCAAAAGGTGAATTGGTCGCTACACCTTTTAATGATGAAACAGCCAAAGTTTTAGGAAATGAAGCTCAACTTGTGAGTATTAATGACCTCAAAGATAAGCTACCTGCTGCTGCCTTCAAACACTATCTTCAAGAAAACCAACCAAAAGCATTGTTTAACTTTGAAGAAAAAAGATATGTTTCTGTCGTTACACCTTTTGAAGAAGCTCTCTTCAAAAACTGGTTATTTATGACCATCATGCCCGAAGAAGAATTAGTAGGAGCCATTAAAAGAACGCATGAGCAAACAATGATGATGAGTCTTGGTATTCTTATTATCTCTGTACTGTTAATTTCTTATATGGCTCATCGAATTGCAAAACCAATTATTCAATTGGCTAAACAAGCAAATAGCATCACACAGTTTGATTTAAGTGAACCAACAAAAGTGCGTTCTGGAATTATCGAAATTCAATTATTGCAGTCATCTATTACCGCCATGCGGCGAAGCCTTGTTTCTTTTGGTAAATTTGTGCCACGCAGTCTTGTTCGCAAATTAATCGACAAGGGAATCGAAGTAAAAATTGGTGGAAAAACAAAAAAAGTAACGATTTTCTTTAGCGACATTGCTGGATTTACCACTGTTAGCGAAACCTATTCGCCAGACAAACTAATGATCCACCTATCTGAATATTTAGAAGAGCTTACAAATATTATCATTCAAGAACAAGGAACAATTGATAAATATATCGGGGATGCAATCATGGCTTTTTGGGGTGCACCACAAACTGACCGTGATCACGCGCTTCATGCTTGCAAAGCGGCACTTAGATGTCAAAAGCGCTTAGAGGATCTCAATCGCAAATGGAATTTTGAAAAAAAACCCATCCTCGAAACACGAATTGGCATTCACACCGGTGATGTAATCGTTGGCAACATGGGCTCTACAGAACGGCTTAACTATACGATTCTTGGCGACAATGTGAATTTGGCTGCTCGTTTAGAAGGGGTAAATAAAGTTTTTCATACACATATCATTTTGAGCGAAGAAACATATCAATTAATTCGAGATCAAGTTATTGCACGCCCTTTAGACATGGTCGCAGTAAAGGGTAAGAGTATTGGCATTAAAATTTACGAACTTATTGCCTTGAGTGGTACTGATCCTATTCTTATACCAACGGATCAACAAATTGATTTTGCTCACCAATTTGACAAAGCATTCACTCTTTATCACGAACAAAGGTGGCATGAAGCCATTGCCGCCTTTGAATATATTATACAAAGTTTTGGTAAGGATGTAACAGCCGAAATATATATTAAACGATGTAAAGTATTCCAAGAAACGCCTCCCGGACCAGATTGGGACGGCGTCTTTCATCTAGAGACAAAATAAAGTGACTGTATTTTTTGATATATTCTTCGTGATTAGAAATGTGGATTTATAGCATCGAGATTTGAGGCGATTTTTTCGGTTGACCGACAATGCGAGTATGCTCTCCCTGCGGAGGTCAATCGAAAAAAAGGGCCCAAAGGTCGATTGATAGAAATTCGCTTTTTCATTCATGATGAGTAATTATATAACTAAGAAAAAATAATAAAACATACAAAGAATAGTTCGTAATTTTAAAAAATGACTTGACGTTTTATTGATAAATAGTTACAAACTGTAATTAGGTGGCGGGAATAGCTCAGTTGGTTAGAGCGCGAGTTTGTGGTACTTGAGGCCGCCGGTTCGATCCCGGTTTCTCGCCCCACCTCTTTTAAAACTTAGATTCTTTCCCAGATAAAAGTCGTTTTATATTTTCTCTATGTGTCCACGCAATTAAGAAATAAACCAGCATTGTAAAAATTACAATATCCGTTTTTCCTACAAGAAAAATTGAATATATGGGCGCCATAAACAAAGCAATAAGAGCTGATAGTGAAGAAACACGACCTATTTTTGCCACAACAACCCATGTTAATAATGTAAGAATCCCTATAATAGGACAGAGAGCTAAATAAACACCAAATGCCGTTGCAACTCCCTTGCCACCTTTAAACTTTAGCCATATAGGAAATATGTGAGCAAGAATGGCAACACCACCTGCAACACACTGAATAATACTGTCGCATGCAAAATACTTTGCAATACCAACAACTAAAGCACCTTTTGTTATATCTGCTAACAGGGTAAGCAAAGCCAAAATTTTAGAGCCTGCCCTTAAAACATTGGTTGTCCCTATATTTCCTGATCCTATATGCCGAATATCTCCTTTTCCTGCCAATTTTGTAAAAACTAACCCAAAAGGAATTGATCCTAAAAAATAAGAAAACACATATAAGAAAATTTCATTCACGTTTTATTTTCCTTAATTTTTATTATCTTCAATTTAACTGTTTGCCTGTAGTAAATTGAAATGACATTTCAATAATCTAAAGATTGACGTCTAAAATAATTCTAGACTATACAATCCCAAAAATGTATAAACAAATTAAATTTTTTATGTGTATGCAATAATAAGTTTTATGATCATTAATCAGTAAAAAGAATCCAATATTGCGCAATATCTAGTGTCATTGAGAGATTAAGAACCTCAATGATAGAGCTAGAGAAAAAGAAACAGTACATAATAAACTAGTATATGTACTTTTATTACTACTTTATAGACTTTAGTCCATTTTTTATAGTTTTTAGCTAAAACAATCTCTCTTTCACATAATTTAAAATTTTTTAATTTCTATTTATAGCTAAAGCAACATAATTATGTCACATTTTATGATGCAGTTTTGATCGAAATTTCAAGCCTCAAAATCCGCGAATAGTTAGTCTCTTTAAGGATTTTGAGGTGCCGAAAGTTCGACAAAAATCAATCTAGAAAATTGATGAAATTATGTTGCTTTAGCTATATTATCTTTCAAATGATTATTGCCTACTTACGGTTTTAATAAAAAAAATTTAAGATTTAATCTGATGTACATAAAATCCTACTTATGAAGAATTTATAAAGACATAAAAAACATTATTCAAGATATCTTTGAATGCATATTTTAAGATTAATCTATGAAATCTATCTTGTGTAAATGTTAACTATCTCATTATTTAAAAGCGTAGAAAAACAAAAAGAGGCAGTATTTAAGCTGCCTCTTAATAGTTCATAGATTAAAAATGATTTACTCAGCAGTTACTTCAACCACAGCGGAAGATTTTGCTGACTCATCACGATCCACCAGCTCAATAATCGCTAGTGGAGCATTATCACCATAACGGAAACCAGCTTTAATAATACGTACATACCCACCACTACGGTTTGCATAACGACTAGCTAAAGTAGTTACCAATTTTTGAGCAGAAGTTTCATCACGCAAACGTGAAGCAGCTAATCTGCGTGAATGCAAAGTACCTTGCTTACCTAGTGTAATTAATTTCTCTACGATAGGACGCAAATCTTTTGCTTTTGGCAATGTTGTTGTGATTTGTTCGCGCGTTATTAATGCTTGAGCCAAATTCGAGAACAATGCTTTCCTATGAGAGCTTGTTCTATTTAATTTGCGCCCTTTAAGGCCATGTCTCATTTTTTATACTCCAACCAAAAATATCAATTAAAAGGGTCTTCAAGTTTCTTTGTAAGTTCCTCGATATTTTCCGGTGGCCAAGATGGAATCATCATTCCCAATCCTAAGCCCATATTTTCGAGGACTTCTTTTATTTCATTAAGCGACTTGCGTCCAAAGTTAGGAGTCTTTAACATTTCAGGTTCAGTTTTTTGAACTAAGTCACCAATATAAATAATATTTTCATTTTTCAAACAATTAGCAGAGCGAACCGACAACTCAAGCTCATCAACTTTTTTCAGCAAATTAGGGTTAAAAGGAAGCTCAACTGCTTCTTTTTTCTTTTCTGCATATTTAGGTTCTTCAAAATTAACAAACTGCTGCAATTGATCCTGCATAATGCGAGCAGCTAAAGCTACAGCATCATCAGGTTTCATTGAACCATCTGTTAAAATATGCAACGTCAATTTATCATAATCAGTACGTTGGCCTACTCGAGTTTGATCAATCTTATAGCTAACTCTTTTAACGGGGCTAAAAATTGCATCTATCGGCATAACTCCAATTGGCTTTTCATCTGTCAGCATATTTACTGCAGGCACATAACCTTTACCAACCTCTACCGTAAGCTCCATATTTAACTTGCCACCTTCATCTATTGTACAGATAAGTGTGTCAGGGTCTAAAATCTCAATATCAGCTGGACATTCAATCTGTCTTGCATAGACAGGCCCTTTTTCTGTCACGTTCAACCTAAGCCTTTTAGGCGTGTCAGCAGCTGATCGAATACCAACTGTTTTAAGATTTAAGATAATATCTGCAACATCTTCCATAACTCCAGGAATCGTGGAAAATTCATGCAATACGCCATCCACTTTAATGGATGTAATTGCAGCACCTTGTAATGATGACAAAAGTATTCTTCTTAAGGTATTCCCTAACGTCATACCATAACCACGTTCCAAAGGCTCAGCTACAATTTCTGCTTCGCGCAAGTTTGGATCAAGAAATCTGACATCTAATTTATGCGGCTTTATAAGCGCTTGCCAATTGTTTTGTAACACTGTGTTCCCCACTATCTTAACTAAAGGTTGTTTCGACCAAATGTAATTAAACGCGACGACGTTTAGGTGGTCTGCACCCGTTATGTGGAATTGGTGTAACATCTTTAATGGATGTAACTGTAAAACCAACTGATTGCAATGCACGAAGTGCAGTCTCACGACCTGACCCAGGCCCTTTTACAAACACAACCACATTTTTTAGCCCATGCTCAGCAGCTTTTCTACCTGCATCTTCAGATGCAATTTGAGCAGCATACGGAGTTGATTTTCTAGAGTTTTTAAACCCTACTGACCCTGCTGATGACCAGGAAATAACATTCCCCATTTCATCAGTAAAAGTGATCAATGTATTATTAAATGTCGCATTAATGTGAACTTGCCCGTTTACAATATTTTTACGTTCGCGGCGCTTTACACGTGTAACTGATTTCTGTGCCATATTTACTACCGTTTAATTCTTATTTCTTACCAGCTATTTTCTTACCAGCTATAGGTACAGCTTTACCTTTTCTGGTTCGAGCATTCGTATGTGTGCGTTGACCACGAACAGGCAAACCCCTGCGATGACGCAAACCACGATAGCAACCTAAATCCGTAAGACGCTTAATATTCATAGAAATTTCACGTCGACGATCACCTTCTACTTTATAATCACGATCTATAATTTCACGAATTCTTAAAATTTCTTGATCGGATAAATCATTTACACGACGAGATTCGTCGATTCCTGCTTTTTTCACAATCTCTTTAGACATCACTCGACCGATACCAAATATATATGTTAATGCTATTAACACTCTTTTTTGGGTCGGTATGTTAACACCAGCAATACGAGCCACTGCAATTATCTCCCTTAAATTATAAAACCTGACTGAATCAAACTATTTTTAACTTCAATTTGAATTAATTCAGCAGCCTGAGATGCATCAATATCTTTTACCAAATTTTTATTACGATAAAAATCACGAACCATCTTTATTTCTTTTAAATAAACTTCAACGCGTTTTTTAAACACTTCAAGGTTATCATCTTTGCGTCGAAAAAACTCATAAGAGCCACATTTATCACAAATGCCTTCGACAACAGTCTTCATAAACGTATCATTATAAACAGCACCACAAGAAGCACATGAAAATCGACCCGAAATTCTTTTTATCAAAAGATCTTTATCTACATCGAAATTAAACACTAAGTCAACTTTTAACTTTTTTACACTAAGTAATGCATCAAAAGCAAGTGCTTGATTTAAAGTTCGAGGATACCCATCAAAAATGAAGTTACTATTTTCTGAAGTAGATAATACATTTTCGATAAGATCTATGACAATTTTATCAGGAACATAAGCTCCAGATTCCATAATAGTATTAACTTCATTCCCTAAAACCGTTTGCTTTTCAATTTCATGTCGAAGCAAATCACCAGTTGATATATGCGCAAAATCATAATTATCAACTAAATATTTTGCTTGTGTACCTTTACCAGAGCCTGGAGGGCCAAAAAAAATGAAAATCATTTATTTCATCTTTCCTTTTAGTTTTGCCTTTTTAATTAGCCCCTCATATTGATGTGCCACTAAATGAGATTGCAACTGACTTATAGTGTCTATAGTAACACTTACCACAATTAACAAGCTTGTACCCCCAAAATAAAATGGCAAGGATACTTTGGAGAGAATTAACTCTGGTATTACACATATTGAAGCCAAATATAAAGCACCAACAGCAGTTAAACGAGTCAAGACATAATCCAAAAATTCCGCCGTCATATTCCCTGGGCGAATACCAGGTATGAATGATCCCATTTTACGAAGGTTTTCCGAAGTTTCAGTAGGATTAAATACAATTGCTGTGTAGAAAAATGCAAAAAATACAATTAAAGACACGTACAACAATATATACAGCGGTTTACCGTGAGATAAATATAAAGAAATCATACCTAACCACGAATCTGGATCTGCTCCAGAAAAACTTCCTATAGTTGCTGGAAATAGTAATAGTGAAGAGGCAAATATAGGTGGAATAACACCAGAACTATTTAATTTTAACGGCAAATGAGAAGACTGTGCACTTGCAGGACGGTCAGCAGCAACTTGACGTTTTGGATATTGGATATGAATTCGGCGTTGAGCTTTTTCCATAAAAACTATATAGGCAATGACCCCAGCAATCATTATTAAGACAGCAAGGATGAGTAAAGTTGAAATATCTCCTTCACGCCCCAAAATAAATGTCCTAACTACTGATTGAGGTAAGTTTGCTACAATTCCTGAATATATAATTAATGAAATTCCATTTCCAATACCGCGCGACGTAATTTGCTCTCCTAGCCACATAATAAACAGCGTACCACCTGTCAATGTTACAACAGCTGATAATTTAAAAATAACTCCCGGATTTAAAACAGCAGTTCCTGACGCGACCGCAATTTTTTCTAGACCTACCGCTATACCAAAAGCTTGGATTGACGCAAGTAAAACAGTACCATATCTTGTATATTGGTTTAATTTACGTTTACCCGATTCCCCCTCTTTTTTAAGAGCCTCTAAATGAGGTGAAACAGAAGTTAAAAGCTGTATTATAATACTTGCAGAAATGTATGGCATTATATTTAAAGCAAATATTGTCATACGGCCAATGGCTCCGCCAGAAAACATATCTAAAATACCCAAAATTCCACCGGAATGATCTTGGGTAAATTCGCGAATGACATCTGGATTTATACCTGGCAAGGGTATATAGGTACCAAAGCGATAGACAACTAACGCAGCTAAGGTAAACCATATTCTTTTCTTTAAATCCTCTGCTTTCGCAAAAGTAGAAAAATTAAACCCTGAAGCAAGCTGCTCAACAGCTGAAGCCATAACGACACCTACACTTTACTGATTATGATAACTTTATACTTCCACCAAGCTTTTCAACTTGCTGAAGTGATGTTTTAGAAGCACGAGTGATTTCAAAAGCAAACTTATGCTTGAGTTCACCTGTTGAAATAAGGCTAATACCATCATACCATTTTTTCATAAAACCAATCTTAATCAAAACATCTCGATCAATTAGTTGCTCAGGTTTAATTAGCCCTGATTCAATCGCTACGTTTAATTTCGAAAAAGTTAATTCATACAATTTTTGAGCATGAATATTTTTAAACCCACGCTTTGGAAGACGACGATAAATAGGTGTTTGACCGCCTTCAAAACCATTTATAGCAACACCTGAGCGCGCGGTTTGCCCTTTACCACCTCGCCCTGAGGTTTTACCAAGACCTGATCCAATTCCACGACCAAGTCTCTTTTTTTCACGGCGAGCACCTTGATTATCACGAATTTCATTTAACTTAATTATCATTTCATCCCCCACACTATTCAACAACTAAAACCATGTGAGACACTTTGGTAATTAACCCGCGAACAGCCGGTGTATCCAATAATTCACGTGTTCTATTCATTTTACCAAGCCCAAGTGACTTTAAATAAAGACGCTGACGACCATCTCTGCGTAGTGGGCTACCGACTTGACGCACTGTTATAGTTTTTTTAGCCTTTTCTTTAGCCGGCATAATTATCTCCTTGATTGGGAAGCATCGCGACGCGCGACGATCTCTGGCACTTTTCGTCCCAGTCTTTGAGCTATTTGCTTTGGCGATTGGACACTTGTTAATGCCACTACTGTTGCTCGAACCATATTATAATAGTTTGAGGTTCCAACAGACTTACTAACAACATCTTGAAGTCCCAGTGCTTCAAAAACAGCACGCATAGGTCCACCGGCAATAATACCAGTACCTGCAGGTGCAGTCCTTAAATATACTCGCCCAGCTCCAAAACGACCCATTACATCATGATGTAATGTTCGCCCTTCTCGAAGAGGTATGCGCACCATAGAGCGTTTCGCTTGTTCTGTAGCCTTACGTACTGCATCAGGAACTTCTCGTGCCTTGCCAGAACCAAAGCCAACACGACCACGACCATCTCCAACAATAACAAGTGCTGAAAAGCGGAGGTTTTTACCACCTTTTACAACTTTTGTTACGCGACGTACGCTTACAAGTTTTTCAACAAATTCTTGCTCTTCACGCACTATTTTATCATTATTTGCTACTTTAGCCATTTTAAATCCTTAGAAACTTAACCCAGACTCACGAGCAGCATCAGCTAAAGCTTTAACGCGTCCATGATAGATGTATCCTGATCGATCAAAAACAACAGTATTAACTCCTGCTTTTAATGCACGTTCAGCAATTAAAGCACCAATTTTTTTTGCCGCTTCAATATTCCCACCATTTTTTAAATTATTTTTCATTTCTTTCTCAATAGTTGAAGCACTCGCTAATATTATAGCTTGTTCTCCATCAATAATCTGAGCGTAGATATGAGTATTTGTACGCTGCACTGTTAGCCGTGGTCTTTCTGCATTTATGCGACGTAATTTTGCTCGAAGCCTTATTTTACGTCGTTCATGTAAATTAATGGAATTAGTCATTATACTACTTCTTCTTACCTTCTTTTCTTATTACAAATTCACCTTGGCGAATAACACCTTTACCTTTATAAGGTTCAGGCTTGCGATAACTACGAACTTCAGCAGCAATTTGACCAACTAATTGACGATCAGCTCCTGTAATCGCAATAGAAGTAGGTTTTTCACATTTAACAGTTATACCTTCAGGAAGTGGATATATAACATCATGACTAAAACCTAACTGCAATGATAAATTATTCCCTTGAACAGAAGCACGATAACCGACTCCTACAAGCTCTAAATTAACTGTTACACCAACAGCAACATCATTTACTAAATTTTTAACGCGACGTTGTGTTGTACCCCATAAAGAACGTGCCATCTTTGAATCATTGGCTGGCTTTACGAGAATTTGACCATCTGTCATTACAACACTCACCGCATCAGATAATTGCATAGCAAGCTTTCCCAGCTTACCAGTAACTTCAACCATTCCATCTGCGATGTTAACATTAACACCGGCAGGAATAATAATGGGATTTTTACCTACACGAGACATGTTTACACCTAACTAAAATACTTTACAAAGAATTTCGCCACCAAGGCCTTTTTCTTTCGCATCTACATCTGACATTACACCATGTGAAGTAGAAAGGATATATAGACCCAGTCCACTATGAACCGTACCAATATTCTTTACTGAAGAATACATACGGCGTCCTAATTTAGAAACCCGGTCAAGAGTTTTAATAACAGGTTCACCATCAACATATTTTAGTTCAATAACAATATCTTCTATTCCAGTTCTAATTGGTGTTACAGAGTAACCACGAATATAACCTTCATTTTTTAATATATCGAGAATCGCCCGTCGTTGTTTTGAATTTGGTGAAACAACTTTGGATTTATGTGCTCGCTGACCATTTCGAATACGGGTCAACATATCGCCAATAGGATCGTTTACATACATAGCTAATTACCAACTTGACTTAATTAATCCAGGTATAAGACCCATTGATCCCAACTCACGTACGGCAATACGAGACATACGGAATTTGCGATGGAATCCACGAGGACGACCTGAAACTTCACAACGATTTCTTATGCGGGTGGCTGAAGTATTGCGTGGCAATTCAGACAGCTTAATAACAGCCTGGAGCCGCTCTTCGAAATCAACATTTTTATCGTAAATAACTTCTTTTAACTTATTACGACGATTTACGGTTTTTTCTGCAAGCTGCCGACGTCGGTTATTTTTATTAATAGAACCTAAACGAGCCATTTTTACCGCCTTAGTTCATAAAGGGTACATTAAGAGCAGCTAACAATGATTTAGCCTCTTTATCTGTACCAGCTGTTGTACAAATGATAATGTCCATACCACGAACTTTATCTACTTTATCATAATTTATTTCAGGAAAAATGATTTGCTCTTTAATACCCATAGCATAGTTACCACGGCCATCAAAGCTTTTTCCTGAAAGACCTCGAAAATCCCGAACTCGAGGCAAAGCTATATTAATTAAGCGATCAAAGAATTCATACATACGGTCTTTACGTAGAGTTACTTTGGCGCCTATGCTCATACCTTCGCGAAGCTTAAAACCCGCAATTGACGTTTTAGCTTTAGTAATAACTGGTTGTTGGCCAGAAATAGCTTTTAACTCATCAAATGCTTGCTGCAATTTTTTACTATCTTGCGTAGCTTCACTTACACACATATTAATTACAATCTTCTCTAACCGAGGGACTTGCAATCTATTTTTGTATTCAAATTCCTCTATAAGGCTTTTGACTACTGTATCATTATAATATTTACTTAGCCGTGTCATGACAGCCTTCACATCCTACTTAAATGTTTTCGCCAGTTTTTTTGGCAAATCTAATCTTAGAACCATTTTCCAAAATCTTATAAGCAACTTTAGTTGCTGTATTATCATTTGAATTTAAAAGTGCCACATTTGAAATGTGAATTCTTGTTTCTTTTTCAATAATTCCGCCAGCACTAGTTTGAGTTGGCTTTACATGGCGCTTAACAACTCTAACACCTTCAACAAGAAGAGATGAAGTCTTTAATAGCACTTTTAAGACAGTCCCAATTTTCCCCTTATCACTACCAGTCCTAACAATGACACGATCGCCTTTTTTAATTTTAAATTTAATAGCAGTCATTATAATACCTCTGGAGCAAGTGAAATAATTTTCATATAGCCAAGATTACGTAATTCTCTTGTAACGGGGCCAAAAATACGTGTGCCAATTGGTTCACCAGCTTTATTAATAAGGACGGCAGCATTAGAATCAAATTCAATTTCACTACCATCTTGACGGCGAATAGATTGTTTTGTGCGAACAATAACTGCTCTGTGAACGTCACCTTTTTTAACCTTACCTTTAGGCAAAGCATCTTTAACTGAGACAACGATAACGTCACCAATCGATGCGTACCTGCGTTTTGAACCACCTAATACTTTTATACACTGGACTTGTTTAGCACCAGAATTATCAGCTACATCTAAGCGTGTTTCTGTTTGAATCATTTTTTGGCTCCCTAGGCTTGCGCATTATCTGCGTAGACTGCGTGCCAACGTTTAGATTTAGAAATTGGCCGTCCTTCGATAATTTTTACCATATCACCAATTTTGTAAGCATTGCTAGGATCATGTGCAGCATACTTACAAGAGCGTGTAATATATTTTTTATAAACTGGATGTTTAATGCGTTTTTCAACACGAACAACAATTGTTTTATTGTTTGTATCGCTCACAACAACACCTTCAAGAACTCTGCGCGGCATTACAAACTCCCTTTTAAATTATTTAACTGGTTTAGTCGTGTCATAATTCGCGCAACATCTTTTTTACTTTTACGAATTTGAGCCGTATTCTGCAATTTCGACATACTTTTCTGAATACGCAAACCAAGTAACTCTTTTTTTAACAAAATAAGTGAATCATATAATTCACTTATTGATTTCCCTATTAACTCTTGGTACTTCACTTTAAACCTCAACCAATTCTTCTGACAAAACGAGTTGCAATAGGCAACTTCGCCGCGGCAAGCTGAAATGCCTTTTCTGCCACTTCTGGCATTACACCATCTAACTCAAACATTATCTTTCCTGGTTTTACACGACAAACCCAATATTCAGGGCTACCTTTACCGCTTCCCATTCTTACTTCTGCCGGTTTTGTAGAAACAGGCACATCAGGAAAAATACGGATCCAAACGCGGCCAACACGGCGAATATGGCGGGTTATTGCCCTACGAGCAGACTCAATCTGACGAGCAGTAATACGAGCTGGCTCTAGTGCTTTTAATCCATAGGTACCAAACGAAACAGTAGTACCTGCTTTTGCGTCTCCATGAATTCTTCCTTTAAACGCTTTACGATATTTAGTCTTTTTTGGCGCTAACATCAAGTAAAATCCTCTACCTTTATAAAATTACCTGTTTACAGGCCCTTCTACGCTTCTTTTTTCATGCGCCATAGGATCGTGTTCAAGGATTTCACCCTTATAAACCCACACCTTAATACCACATGTACCATACGTAGTTTTTGCTATACCTAGACCATAATCAATATCTGATCTAAAAGTATGCAGAGGAACTCTACCTTCACGATACCATTCCATACGTGCAATTTCTGCACCTCCTAGTCGACCGGAACAATTCACACGAATGCCTAGGGCGCCCAAACGCATTGCAGATTGCATAGACCTTTTCATTGCTCTTCTAAAAGAGACTCGACGCTCGATTTGTTGCGCTATGCTTTCAGCTATTAAACGTGCATCTAGCTCAGGCTTACGAACCTCTACCAAATTTATAATAACTTCAGTCTTAGTGATATCAGAAAGTCTTTTTCTTAACTTTTCTATATCTGCACCCTTTTTACCAATTAATACTCCTGGACGAGCAGTATATATTGTTAATCGAGCTTTTTTTGCTGGACGCTCAATTACAACACGAGAAACACCAGAAGCTTGTAAATTTTCATGAACAAATTTTCTAATTTTTAAATCTTGATGCAATTGAATCGCATAATCTTTCTCAGAGTACCAACGTGAATCCCACGTCTTATTAATTCCAAGACGTAGACCAATTGGATTAACCTTTTGTCCCATAACTTTAAACCTCTTGTTCGCGAACAATAATTGTCAAATGACTAAATGGTTTTTTAATTCCCACGCCTCGTCCCTTAGCTCGGGCCATAAAGCGTTTCATCAAAAATGCTTGACCAACTGTTGCTTCGTGAACAACTAGGTTATCAACATCTAAACCGTGATTGTTTTCTGCATTAGCCACTGCTGACATAAGCGTTTTCTTAACATCACCAGCTATTCTTTTGCGAGAAAAGCTTAATATATCCAAAGCTTTTGCAACCTTTAACCCACGAATCTGCTGGGCAACAAGATTTAGCTTTCTTGGGCTGATGTGAATTCGGCGTAACTTTGCTAATGCTATATTATTCTTTTTCATAATTAGCCTCTTTTCGCTTTCTTATCAGCACCATGCCCATAATATGTTCTTGTAGGTGCAAATTCTCCGAGTTTGTGACCTACCATATTTTCTGTCACAAATACTGGAACAAATTTCTTACCGTTATGAACCCCAAATGTAAGTCCCACAAACTGTGGTAGGATTGTTGAACGGCGTGACCACGTTTTAATAACGTCTTTGCGTCCAGATTTTTGGGTAGTCTCTGCTTTTTTAAGCAGATACCCATCAAAAAAAGGACCTTTCCAAACTGATCTTGGCACGAGTAGTCTCCGTTATTTACTTCTTTTTCTAATAATATATTTTGTTGTGCGTTTGTTGCTTCTAGTTTTTTTACCCTTAGTAGCAATTCCCCACGGAGTACATGGATGACGACCACCGGATGTACGACCTTCACCACCACCATGAGGGTGATCAATTGGGTTCATTGCTACACCGCGAACACATGGTTTCCAACCAAGCCAACGGCTTCGTCCAGCTTTACCATAATTACGATTTTGGTGATCCGGATTAGATACAGCACCAATTGAAGCAAAACACTCACCGCGTATCAATCTGAGTTCCCCAGATGAAAGTTTTAAAATTGCATGAGATCCATCGCGCCCAACAAGCTGAGCATAAGCACCAGCTGAACGAACAAACTGTGCACCTTTACCAATTTTTGTTTCCACATTATGAACAATTGTTCCAACTGGAATATTTTTAAGAGGTAATGCATTGCCAGGTTTTATATCTGAGGTTTCTCCAGAAATAACTTTATCACCAACTTTTAAACGTTGAGGTGCAATAATATAGGAATGCTCCCCATCTATATACTGAATCAAAGCGATAAATGCAGAACGATTTGGGTCATACTCAATTCTCTCTACAGTAGCTTCTATATCTAATTTACGTCGTTTAAAATCAACTAGGCGATAACGTTGTTTATGACCACCACCACGATTCCAAATCGTAATTCGTCCATGATTATTACGTCCGCCTGTTTTTTTCTTTCCTTCAGTTAGACCTTTAAATGGTTTTCCACTCCAAAGATCGGAACGGTCAATATTGACCAATTGACGTTGAGAAGGAGTTGTAGGTTTATATGTTTTTAATGCCATCTTTAAATTCCTGAAGCAATATCAATTGTCTGACCTTTAGCAAGGGTAACAATCGCTTTTTTATAATCAGATTGACACCCTAATCTACCACGAAATTTTTTTTGCTTACCCTTAAGGATCAGCGTATTAACAGCATCAACTTTAACATTAAAAGCAAGCTCTACAGCCATTTTAATAGTCGGCTTTGTTGCTGTTTTATTTACCAAAAAAGCAACTTGATTATGCTCGCTTTGCTGAGTCGATTTTTCTGTTACTAGTGGATATGATATTACATCAAATAATGCTATATCAATTTTATTCTTATTTGTCATCGCAAGCGTTCCTCCAATGCCTTAACAGCACTTACAGTCAAAATAATATTTGATTTACGCATGATGTCGTAAACATTCGCACCAATTTGTGGCAGCACATCAAAGTTTTGAATATTTCCAGAGGCTTTAAGAATATTACTATCAGCCTTAACTTCATTCTCTATAAGTAACGTATTCTTAACGTTTAACGTTCCAATTATTGAGAGTAAATCTTTTAATTTAGGCGAACTAAGATTAAATTCATTAACAATTAATAACTCACCTGAAGCCATCTTGGTTGATAAAGCAATCTTTAATCCTAGCTTCCTAACCTTTTTGGGCAAGGAATAAGCATGTGAACGAACGACAGGACCAAATGATACCGCACCACCACGGAACTGCACTTGGCGTTTACTACCGTGACGAGCACCACCAGTACCTTTTTGACGATAAATTTTCTTACCACTTCCTCTAACTTCAGCAACAACTTTGGTTTTATGTGTTCCTGCTCTACGCTTTGAAAGTTGCCATTCAATTACACGTGATAAAATATCCATCCTTGGTTGCAACCCAAATATCTCTGGATTAAGCTCTATATCACCAGTCTTATTAGCATTTATATCTAATACAATTTGTTTCATTTTAGTAACCATTCTTTAATCTTACAGATAAGATCACGCCGAGCGCTTAATTGCATCACGAACGTATACAATACCGCCACGTGAACCTGGCAAACTTCCCTTAACAAGGATTAACCCCCGTTCTGCATCAATACTATGAACAGTTAGATTGAGTTTTGTTACCTTGCGCGCCCCCATGTGGCCAGCCATCTTTTTGTTTTTAAACACTTTACCAGGATCCTGACGATTTCCAGTAGAGCCGTGACTTCTATGTGAAGCAGAGACACCGTGCGAAGCACGTAGCCCGCCAAAGTTGTGCCTTTTCATGGCTCCAGCAAATCCTTTACCAACAGAAATACCCGTTACATCAATAAACTGACCTACAGTAAAGTGACTTGCTGTAATTTCTGTACCTGGCTCAAGCAAATGCTCTGCATCTACTCTAAATTCTTTAACGTAAGCCCGAGGCTCAATTTCTTTTTTAGTTAGATTTTTTGGTTTTACTTTACCAGCAGCGAGCTGAACCGCCGTATAACCATCTGCACTATCTTCTGTTTTTTTGCCAATAACAACACATTGTTCAACACGAAGAACCGTTACTGGGACTAAAGTACCGTCAGCGGCAAAAACCTGCGTCATACCAATTTTTTCAGCAATAAGACCAGTTCTCATAATATACCTCTATAATTTGATTTCTACATCAACCCCAGCAGCGAGGTCAAGTTTCATCAAAGCATCTACTGTCTGTGGCGACCATTTGTTAATATCAATTACGCGTTTGTGCGTACGAATTTCAAATTGCTCGCGCGATTTTTTATCAATATGCGGTGAGCGCAATACGGTTATACGTTCGATTCTTGTAGGCAAAGGAATAGGCCCTCGAACTTGTGCACCAGTACGTTTTGCTGTATTCACAATTTCTTTTACAGATTGATCAAGTAACCTATGGTCATAGGCTTTCAATCTGATTCTTATATTTTGGTTTTCCATATTAAATAGCTCACTTTAATAAAGTTGCAAGGGGCATTATGCCCCTTGCAAAAAAATAAATCAAATACTTTATTATTTAACAATTTTAGAAACAACACCAGCACCTACGGTACGATTTCCTTCGCGAATCGCAAAGCGAAGACCGTCATCCATTGCTATAGGTGATATCAATTCAACCACCATCCTTATATTGTCACCCGGCATCACCATTTCAACCCCTTCAGGCAATTTTACTGTCCCCGTTACGTCCGTTGTCCGGAAATAAAATTGTGGACGGTAGTTCCCAAAAAATGCTGTGTGACGTCCACCTTCTTCTTTTGTCAAAATATAACATTCACACTCAAACTCTGTATGCGGTGTTATACTGCCAGGTGCTGCCAATACTTGACCACGCTCCACATCTTCACGTTTCGTTCCTCGTAACAACGCTCCAATGTTATCCCCTGCTTCACCTTGATCAAGCAATTTACGGAACATTTCTACACCCGTACACACTGTTTTTTGTGTCGCATGTAGACCAATTATTTCTACTTCTTCACCCACTTTTACAACGCCACGCTCTACTCGACCAGTAACAACTGTTCCGCGACCTGAAATTGAAAACACATCTTCAATTGGCATCAAGAATGGACGGTCTTTCGCTCGTTCCGGTTGTGGTATATACGCATCAACCGCTTCCATTAACTTTAATATTGATTCTCTACCAATACTATCTTCACGTCCTTCAAGCGCACACAAAGCAGAACCACGAACAATTGGAATATCATCTCCAGGAAAATCATATGAGGACAATAGTTCACGTACTTCTAATTCAACCAAATCTAATAATTCAGAATCATCAACCATATCAACTTTGTTCATAAATACAACTAGCGCTGGAACACCTACTTGGCGCGCTAACAATATATGTTCACGTGTTTGTGGCATCGGACCATCTGCTGCTGATACAACAAGTATCCCGCCATCCATCTGCGCAGCACCTGTAATCATGTTTTTTACATAGTCAGCGTGTCCAGGACAATCAACGTGCGCATAGTGACGATTCGCTGTTTCATATTCTACGTGTGCTGTGGAGATCGTTATTCCACGCGCTCTTTCTTCAGGCGCTTTGTCAATTTGATCATATGCTGTAAACTGGGCTCCACCGGTTTCCGCCAACACTTTTGTAATGGCAGCTGTCAGTGACGTCTTCCCATGGTCAACGTGACCAATTGTTCCGATATTGCAGTGCGGCTTATTGCGTTCAAATTTTGCTTTAGACATTTTAAATCCTCAATATAATGTTCATATAAATAGTGCTACGACTTATTTAGCTTTAGCTTTAACTTCATCTGCTACGTTTTGAGGGACCTGTTCGTAGTGATCAAAAACCATTGAAAATTGTGCACGACCTTGGCTCATTGAACGAAGATCACTAACGTAACCAAACATGGATGATAATGGTACCATTGCTGAAATTACGCGCGCATTTGCACGTTGATCCATATTTGTAATTTGACCTCGACGACTATTTAAGTCACCAATAATATCCCCCATGTAATCTTCGGGCGTAACAACTTCAACACTCATAATAGGCTCAAGTAATTTAGGATTACATTTTGCTAGCCCTTCTCTAAAGGCTGCACGAGCTGCTATTTCAAACGCTAACGAGCTAGAGTCAACATCATGATATGCACCATCAGTCAAAATTGCCTTAAAGTCAATAACTGGATAACCAGCAACAACCCCTGTATCAAGAGAAGATTGTAATCCTTTTAATACTCCAGGGATATATTCTTTTGGAACAGCTCCACCAACAATTTTATTTTCAAAAACAAAACCTTCACCAGGTTGTAGCGGTTCAAAAGTAATTTTAATTCTAGCAAATTGTCCAGATCCACCAGATTGCTTTTTATGGGTATAATCAACATCACTTGCTTTAGTAATAGTTTCACGGTAAGCAACTTGAGGAGCACCTACGTTTGCTTCAACCTTAAATTCTCGACGCATACGATCCACAATAATCTCAAGGTAGAGTTCACCCATCCCTTTAATTACAGTTTGCCCAGTTTCACTATCAGTACTTACGCGAAATGATGGATCTTCGCTTGCAAATCTTGATAAAGCAAGACCCATTTTTTCTTGGTCAGCCTTTGTTTTCGGTTCAATTGCAACTTCAATAACTGGTTCAGGAAAAATAATTTTTTCCAAAATAACAGGTTTAGAAGAATCACATAAAGTGTCTCCAGTCGTTGTTGCTTTTAAACCACAAACAGCGATAATATCACCAGCATAAGCTTCTTTAATATCTTCTCGTGTATTCGCATGCATAAGCAACATACGGCCAACACGTTCACGCTCATCTTTTGTAGAGTTTAAAATGTAACTACCAGATTCTAACTTACCAGAATAAACACGAACAAATGTCAATGCTCCAACAAAAGGATCTGTCATAATTTTGAAAGCAAGCGCGCTGAATGGATCATTGTCATCAATTTTACGGATGATCTCTGCATCACTATCTATACTAATACCTGTTATTTGAATAAGGTCTTGTGGAGACGGCAAATAATCTACTACAGCATCTAAAAGCAACTGAACACCTTTATTTTTAAAGGCTGTCCCACATAATACGGGGAAAAACTTTTGCGTTAAAACCCCTTTACGGATACAACGCTTTAGTTCTTCAGTTGTAATTTCTTCACCAGATAGATATTTTTCAAGAATTGCATCATCAGCCTCTACAGCAATTTCAATCATTTTAGCATGATATTCTTCTGCTTTTTCCTTAAGATCAGCAGGAATTTCAACAATGTCAAACTTTGCACCGAGTGATTCATCGCGCCATACTACAGCTTTCATAGTGATAAGATCAACAACACCTTCAAATTCACTTTCAACGCCTATAGGCAAATGCAGCACTAAAGGTTGAGCACCAAGGCGATCAACAATCATGCTTACACAACGGTAAAAATCTGCGCCCATACGATCCATTTTATTCACAAAACAAATACGTGGAACACGATATTTATCAGCTTGACGCCAAACGGTTTCAGACTGAGGTTCCACCCCAGCAACACCGTCAAATACAGCTACTGCGCCATCAAGAACGCGTAAGCTTCGCTCAACTTCAACTGTAAAGTCGACGTGTCCTGGCGTATCAATAATATTAATGCGATGATCATTCCAAAAACAGGTCGTTGCAGCGGATGTAATTGTAATACCCCGTTCTTGCTCCTGTTCCATCCAGTCCATAGTGGCTGTCCCTTCATGGACTTCACCAATTTTATATGACTTTCCGGTATAATAGAGGACACGCTCAGTTGTTGTTGTTTTACCAGCATCAATGTGAGCAATAATACCTATATTTCTATATTTTGCGAGGGGTGTTGTTCTTGTCATATCGTCATCCAACCATTATTACCAACGATAATGGGAGAAAGCACGGTTTGCTTCTGCCATCTTATGTGTATCTTCACGTTTTTTTACTGCGGAACCGCGATTATTGGATGCATCAAGAAGCTCAGCAGATAAACGATCTTCCATAGTTTTCTCAGAACGTTTACGCGCGCTTCCAATTAACCAACGAAACGCAAGCGCTTGAGCTCTTTCAGAACGTACATCTGTTGGCACCTGATAAGTAGCACCTCCAACTCTGCGAGAACGAACTTCAATAGCCGGCCTAACATTGTCTAGTGCTTCACGAAAAATATCAATGGCATTCTTGCCATTTTTACCGTGAATTTTATCAAGAGCACCATAAACTATTTGCTCGGCAATAGATTTTTTACCTTGATACATAATATTATTGATAAATTTTGTAAGAATAATTTCCCCAAATTTTGCATCGGGATGAATTTCTCTTTTTTCGGCCGCGCGACGACGTGACATGACTACCTCTTATTTTTTACTTTGGACGCTTTGCGCCGTACTTTGAACGACCTTGACGACGGTCTTTTACACCTTGAGTATCAAGTGCACCACGAATAATGTGGTAACGAACACCTGGTAAGTCTTTTACGCGACCACCGCGAATTAACACGACAGAGTGTTCTTGAAGGTTATGTCCTTCACCAGGAATATATCCTGTCACTTCATAACCATTTGTTAAACGAATACGAGCAACCTTACGTAACGCTGAGTTCGGTTTTTTAGGAGTTGTCGTAAAAACACGGGTACAAACGCCGCGTTTTTGTGGACACCCTTGTAACGCAGGAACTTTGTTACGTGTTTCTTTTGGTGCACGTGGCTTACGAATTAGCTGATTAATTGTAGGCATTAGCCTAATCCCTTTTCTCTAACTTTAGCTGTTAAATTATAACATTAATAACTTGCATATAAACAAGGTACTAGATTTATTTTTGAAACCAGTACCTTGCATAATAGTTGCCGTTTTTGATTAAGTCAACGATTTCCTTACATATTATGCATATGTTTGGCGAGACTCAAGTTCTTCTTCTTTATTGTCGCCTTTTATTGAAATCTGATCACGATCCCGTTGTTGGGCAACTTTTCTCAATAAACTCACAACACTTCCTGTGCCTGCTGGAATTAAACGACCAACGATGACGTTTTCTTTTAACCCAACAAGAGTATCTACTTTCCCTGAAACCGCGGCTTCCGTCAAAACACGTGTTGTTTCTTGGAATGACGCTGCAGAGATAAAAGATTTTGTTTGTAGCGATGCTTTAGTTATTCCTTGCAACACAGGGCTTCCTATAGCAGGGCGGCGACCATTTTCAATGGCAGCTCTATTTAATGTTTCAAATTCCGCACGATCAACTTGCTCTCCTCGGATCATAATTGTATCACCTGGATCACTAATTTCATGTTTTTGTAGCATTTGACGGACAATCGCTTCGATATGCTTATCATTAATTCGCACACCTTGCAGGCGATAAACCTGCTGAATTTCATGCACAAGGTACGAAGCTAATGCTTCAACTCCCAAAACACGCAAGATATCGTGCGGATTTGGATTTCCATCTACAATCAGATCACCTTTTTTAACATAATCACCTTCATGTACAGTAATATGTCGTCCTTTAGGAATTAAATATTCAACTGGCTCTTGCAATTCATCTACTGGCACAATAAGAATGCGGCGTTTTGATTTATAATCTTTTCCAAATTCAACACGCCCATCAAATTCTGCGATAATGGCAGCATCTTTTGGATGACGAGCTTCAAACAGTTCAGAAACTCTTGGTAGACCGCCAGTAATGTCTCGTGTTTTAGTTGTTTCACGTGGTATACGCGCTAAAATGTCACCCGCTTGTACAACTGAACCACTTTCAACTGATAAAATTGAATCCACAGACAAGAAATACCTTGCTTCTAACCCATTCCCAAGAATTACAGGATTGCCTGCTTTATCACGAACACTGATCATTGGACGTAATTCAGAACCTCTTACCTGCTGCTTCCAGTCAACAACGACTCGATTGGAAATACCCGTCGCTTCATCTGTTACTTCGCGAAGCGAAACACCATCAACAAGGTCAATGTAATGAATTATTCCAGCGGCTTCTGTAATTATCGGAATTGTATAAGGATCCCATTCAACTAACTTTTGTCCAGGAACAACTTTATCACCATCTTGAACAACTAAACGAGCACCATAAGGAATACGGTGGCGCCCACGTTCGCGTGCTTGATCATCAACAACAACAAGTTCAGTATTACGTGCAAGGACAATGTCACTTCCACTGCTGTTCCGAACCACGTTTTTGTTACGTAGTACAACTGTTCCTGAATGTGATGCTTCGATATTAGATTGCTCTCCACCTTTTTGCGCAGCACCACCAATGTGGAATGTTCTCATCGTTAACTGTGTTCCTGGTTCACCGATTGACTGCGCAGCAATAACTCCAACAGCTTCTCCAGCATTAACAAGAGTTCCACGAGCCAAATCACGACCATAACACTTGGAACAAATGCCAGGAGCCGTTTCACATGTCAAAACTGAACGAATCATAACAGTATCAATACCAGAACTTTCGATGATTTCCACTAGGTTTTCATCAAAAAGCTCACCAGATTCCGCCAGCACCTTACCTGTTGCAGGATCAATAACATCTGCAGCAGCTGTACGACCTAAAATCCGTTCAGAAATTGAGGAAATGGTGTCACCACCTTCAACAATTGCTGAAAGAGTAATTCCTTTCGTTGTTCCACAGTCGCTTTCTGTAATGATACAGTCTTGGGCAACGTCAACTAAACGACGTGTCAAATAACCTGAGTTCGCTGTTTTTAATGCTGTATCGGCCAAACCTTTACGCGCACCATGCGTTGATGTGAAATATTCAAGAACATCTAACCCCTCTTTAAAGTTAGAAATAATTGGTGTTTCAATAATATCACCAGATGGTTTTGCCATCAATCCCCGCATACCTGCCAACTGCTTCATTTGAGCAACTGACCCACGTGCACCAGAGTGTGCCATCATGTAAACTGAGTTAACGGCTGCATCAGGCAATGTTTTAGACATTGCTTTCATCATGGCATCTGCCACTTTATCCGTACACTGAGACCAGGCATCAACAACCTTATTATACTTTTCACCTTGAGTGATTAAGCCATCTGAATATTGTTGTTCAAATTCAGTGACATTGATTTTTGTTTCATCAATCAGCGCTTGCTTTTCTAATGGAATTATAAGGTCATCTTTACCAAAAGAAATCCCCCCGCTAGTCGCGTATTTGAATCCTAACCCCATAATTCTATCAACAAAAATAACTGTTTCTTTTTGTCCACAGTGACGATAAACAACATCGACTAAGTTACCAATTTCTTTTGATGTCAGCAACAAATTGACGACTTCGTAGCTAATTTTAGGAGATTTTGGTAGCAACTGACCTAAAATCATCCGACCTGGTGTTGTTTCAACCCGCTTGTAAATAACGTTTCCGTCTTCTTGATAAAAGGGTACACGTGCTTGAATTTTTGTATGAAGATGAATAGCTTTTTCTTGTAAAGCAAATTCTATTTCTGAAATAGAGGAAAAAATCATCCCTTCTCCAGGCATACCTTCACGAACCAGCGTCAAGAAATAGATACCTAAAACAATGTCTTTTGAAGGCACAATAATTGGCCGTCCATTTGCAGGACTCAAAATATTATTTGTCGACATCATCAAAACACGGGCTTCAAGTTGTGCTTCCATAGACAACGGAACGTGAACAGCCATTTGGTCTCCATCAAAGTCAGCGTTAAATGCTGCACAAACTAACGGATGTAGCTGAATTGCTTTTCCTTCAATTAAGATAGGTTCAAAAGCTTGAATACCAAGTCTATGAAGTGTTGGAGCTCGGTTCAATAAAACAGGATGTTCACGAATGACTTCTTCTAAAATATCCCAAACTTCGGGACGTTCTTTTTCCACCATTCGTTTTGCTGCTTTTAGAGTGCTTGCGAGCCCGTAACGTTCTAAACGAGAATATATAAATGGCTTAAATAATTCTAAGGCCATTTTCTTTGGTAATCCACATTGATGCAGCTTCAATTCAGGCCCAACAACAATAACTGAACGACCCGAATAGTCTACACGTTTACCAAGAAGGTTTTGACGGAAACGTCCCTGCTTACCTTTAAGCATATCTGTCAAAGATTTAAGTGGTCGTTTATTAGCGCCCGAAATTGCTCGACCGCGACGTCCATTGTCAAACAGTGCATCAACAGATTCTTGAAGCATCCGCTTTTCATTTCGAACAATAATATCAGGAGCTCTCAATTCAATCAATCGTTTCAAGCGATTATTACGGTTGATGACACGACGGTATAAATCATTCAAATCACTCGTTGCAAATCGTCCACCATCCAATGGAACTAACGGACGAAGTTCAGGTGGAATAACCGGAACAACATCTAAAACAACCCATTCAGGTTTTGTATTAGATTCAACAAATGCTTCGATTAATTTTAAACGCTTAACTAACTTTTTGCGACGCATTTCAGAGGATGTTTCCAACAACTCATCACGCAAAGAGTTTTGTTCATTCATCAAATCAAGTTTTGATAGAATTAGCTTTAACGCTTCTGCACCGATTTCAGCTGTAAAAGCATCTTCACCATATTCATCTTGTGCACGAATATATTCATCTTCTGAAATAAGTTGATTTGTTCTAAAAGGAGTCATTCCTGGATCAATAACAACATAGCTTTCAAAATAAAGAACTTTGTCGATATCTTTTAAAGGCATATCAAGCAATAAGCCTACACGACTTGGCAAAGATTTTGTAAACCAAATATGTGCAACCGGTGAAGCTAATTCAATATGCCCCATACGGTCACGACGAACTTTACTTAATGTTACTTCGACACCACATTTTTCGCAGACAACGCCGCGATATTTCATGCGCTTATATTTTCCGCATAAGCATTCATAGTCTTTTATTGAACCAAAAATGCGTGCGCAAAATAATCCATCTCGTTCAGGTTTAAAGGTTCTATAATTTATGGTTTCAGGCTTTTTAACCTCACCATAGGACCATGAACGTATCCGATCGGGGCTAGCGATCGAGATACGAATGGAGTCAAATCCAGGGACAATATCTGTATTTTCAAGAACTTTTTGTAGTGCATTCGCCATAACTACTTTTTACTCCGTTTCATAGTCACTAAGATTGCTGTTCAAAAGAAACATTTAATCCAAGTGAACGTAATTCTTTGACCAAGACGTTAAATGATTCTGGAATACCTGCTTCCATATTATCATCACCGCGGACAATTGCTTCGTATACTTTAGTACGCCCTGAAACATCGTCAGATTTTACTGTCAACATTTCTTGTAAGGTATAGGCGGCACCGTAGGCTTCTAAGGCCCAGACTTCCATTTCCCCAAAGCGTTGACCACCAAATTGAGCCTTACCACCAAGCGGTTGCTGAGTGACTAAGCTATACGGCCCAATAGAACGCGCATGGATTTTATCGTCTACCAAATGATGCAATTTAAGCATATAGATGTAACCGACAGTTATTTTGCGATCAAATGGCTCACCTGTACGGCCATCAATTAATGTCAGCTGACCTGTACTATCAAGACCAGCACTATTGAGTGCCAAAATAAGATCATCTAATGATGCCCCATCAAATACTGGGGTCGCCATTGGTACACCTTTACACAAATTGCCCGCCATTTCGATAAGATCATTATCACTTAATGTCTTCATCTCTTGACTATCAGTTTCATTTTGATAAATTTTATCTAACCCTTGACGTACATAGTCAACAGTCGCCAAATTTCGGCGATATTCAGTTAGCATCGCATTTACTTGGCGACCCAATCCTGCTGCTGCTGCTCCCAAATGTGTTTCAAGAATTTGACCAACGTTCATTCGCGATGGTAAGCCAAGTGGATTCAAAATAATATCTAATACAGTTCCATCTTCTAAATGAGGCATGTCTTCAAGTGGAACAATACGTGACACAACACCTTTGTTGCCATGACGACCAGCCATCTTGTCGCCTGGTTGAACTTTACGCTTGGTTGCAATAAAGACTTTAACCATCTTCAAAACACCAGGGGGTAATTCATCACCAGCCCGAAGTTTCTCAACTTTTCCTTCAAACCAAAGCTGTAACCTTTGTGCACTTTCATCCATTCGACGTGACATTGCTTCAATGTCAGCCATTATTGCATCATTATCAATAGAGATTTGACGCCATTGACCTTTAGTGAATTCTTTTAGTAGCGCATCATTAATTTTTGCACCAACTTTAATTCCTTTTGGCCCTGCTACAACATTATGTCCAAGCAGCGCTTCTTCTAGGTTTTTATAATAGTTGCGTTCAAGAATGGCTCTTTCTGCATCTCTATCTTTAGCTAGACGATCAATTTCTTGACGTTCAATTGTTAATGCACGCTCATCTTTATCAACACCACGGCGAGAAAACACTCGAACTTCGACAACTGTTCCCGCAATACCAGGAGGAACGCGTAGTGAAGTATCACGAACATCAGAGGCTTTTTCACCAAAAATAGCTCGCAATAATTTTTCTTCAGGCGTCATTGGCACTTCACCCTTAGGCGTTACTTTACCAACTAAAATATCCCCTGATTTAACTTCGGCGCCAATATAAATGATTCCTGCTTCGTCAAGATTACGTAAGGATTCTTCACCCACATTTGGAATATCGCGAGTAATTTCTTCGTTACCCAATTTAGTATCACGTGCCATAACTTCAAATTCTTCAATATGAACAGAAGTAAATACATCATCTTGTGCGATACGTTCGGATAAAATAATTGAGTCTTCAAAGTTGTATCCTTGCCAAGACAAGAATCCAACAAGCACATTTCGACCCAACGCCAATTCACCTAATTCCGTTGCTGGTCCATCAGCAATAATATCTCCCTTAGAAACAATATCACCTTTTTTCACCAACGGTTTTTGGTTAATACAAGTGCTCATATTTGAACGTTGAAATTTTAATAAATTATAAATATCAACACCAGGTGTCGTATCTTCTTCTCCACGTTCAGTCACTCGCACAACAATCCGGCGTCCATCAACCATGTCAATAACACCTGAACGTTTAGCGACAACGCACGCACCTGAATCACGAGCAACAATATGCTCCATTCCTGTACCAATAAGCGGCGCTTCTGAACGAAGCAGCGGCACAGCTTGACGTTGCATGTTTGACCCCATCAAGGCGCGGTTTGCATCGTCATTTTCCAAGAATGGAATTAGAGAAGCTGCAACTGAAACAAGTTGTTTTGGTGAAACATCTATTAAAGTTACTTCTTCTCGTGGAGCAATAATATATTCGCCAGAACGACGGCAAGTGACATTTTCATCCAAAATTTCGCCATTGTTACCAAGCGCAATACTTGCTTGCGCAATAGTATGACGAACTTCTTCCATCGCCGTTAAGTATATAACATCTTTTGTGGCTACGCCGTTGATAACCTTACGGTAAGGACTTTCAATAAATCCATATTGGTTCACCCTTGCAAAAGTAGCAAGTGAGTTAATCAAACCAATATTTGGCCCTTCTGGTGTTTCAATCGGACAAATACGCCCATAATGCGTTGGGTGAACGTCACGTACTTCAAATCCTGCGCGCTCACGCGATAAACCACCTGGTCCTAATGCAGAAAGTCGGCGTTTATGAGTAATTTCCGATAGTGGATTGGTTTGATCCATAAATTGCGACAATTGTGAAGAGCCAAAAAACTCACGAACAACAGCTGCTGCGGGCTTAGCATTAATCAAATCATGCGGCATTACTGAATCAATATCCACTGAACTCATCCGTTCACGAATTGCTCGTTCCATGCGTGTTAAACCAACACGATACTGATTTTCAAGAAGTTCCCCAACTGCTCGAACACGGCGGTTACCTAGGTTATCAATATCGTCAATTTCTCCACGACCATCTTTTAAATCGAGTAGAACTTTTAAGATACAAAGAACATCTTCTTTGCGTAAAACTCGTATGTTATCACTTGTTTCCAAAGCAAGGCGGGCATTCATTTTAACACGACCAACGGATGATAAATCATACCTTTCAGAATCAAAGAACAGCCCATTAAACAATAGTTCGGCTCCATCCAAGGTTGGCGGCTCACCTGGACGCATAATTCGATAAATTTCGAAAAGTGCTTCTTCACGATTTTGTGTTTTATCAGCCATCAATGTATTAAGCAAATACGATCCTACATTGACATGATCAATATAAAGTATCGGAATATCTTTTACATTCAGTGCAGCAAAGGATTCTAATGTTTTTTCAGTGATTTCTTCACCGGCTTCAATGTAGATCTCTCCGGTCTGCTCATTAATATATTCACGTGCAATATAATTACCGTAAAGATCTTCATTAGTAACAAGTACTTCTTTTAACCCATCGGTTGCAAGTTTACGAGCCAAACGTGGCGTAATTTTTGTACCAGATTCAAGAACAACTTGACCTGTTTCTGCATCAACTAAGTCTCGTGTTAGTTTCACACCCCGCCATCTGACGGCATCGTAAAGGGTTTTCCAACCACTTTTGTGTTTTGTATATAAAATGGTATTGTAGAAATAATTTAGAATTTCCTCGCGAGACATACCAGCAATAAGATTTGCAGGCAAAGTTTCACCTTTTTCTGCAAACTCTTTGCGTGCAATTGCTGTTTCATCACTATCTAACGCCATTAAAAAAGCGGTTACAGGCAGTTTTCGACGGCGATCAATACGTACATGCATAAGATCTTTAGGGTCAAATTCAAAATCCAACCAGGATCCACGATAAGGAACAACTCTAGCCGCGAAAAGATATTTACCCGAAGAATGGCTTTTTCCTTTATCGTGATCAAAGAAAACACCAGGACTCCGGTGCATCTGAGAAACAATAACGCGTTCGATACCATTGACAATAAAAGTACCATTTTCCGTCATTAAGGGCATATCTCCCATATAGACGTCTTGTTCCTTAATGTCACGGATAGAACGTGCTGCCGTGTCTTCGTCAATATCCCAAACGACAAGTCGTAAAGTCACTTTTAAAGGTGCGGCAAAAGTAAGTCCACGTTGTCGGCATTCATCAACATCGTATTTTGGTTTTTCAAGCTCATACTTATAATATTCAAGTTGTGATTTACCTGAAAAATCCTTAATAGGAAATGTTGTTTTTAAAACCTCATGCAGGCCAATCTCTTCACGTTGGTTATGCGGAATATTGATTTGCAAAAACTTATCATATGATGATTTTTGCAACTCGATGAGATTTGGCATGGGAGCGACTTCTTTAATTCGCCCAAATCCTTTACGAAACCTTTTGCGACCGGTAAATGATCTTACCATTGATTCCCTCTCTTCAAGTCTACTTGTAAACAAAAATTGCTTTAACGTGCTTACCCATCCGGCAATATATTTTTTAAATCTTATTTAATTAGCTTTCTTTAGTTTTGATACAGCCATAAAACTATAAAATAACTAAAATCTAATTTTAACAATCCTTATACTTTTACATTGACAAATTTATCAGAGCTGAGCGTACACATGACAAAAAACAACTCATCAATATTGACTTTTTTCTAATCAACATTGATAAATTGTTTAAATTGTTACAGGGAATAAAATCCCCTGTAACAGGTAATTAAAATTTACTTAATTTCAACTTTTGCACCAGTTTCTTCGATTTGCTTTTTAAGCTTATCAGCTTCGTCTTTTGAAACTGCTTGCTTAACTGCTTTTGGAGCAGCTTCAACTAAATCTTTAGCTTCTTTTAAACCAAGGCCTGTGATTTCACGAACAACTTTAATAACATTAATTTTGTTAGCGCCAATATCGGCCAAAATAACATCAAATTCTGATTGTGCTTCAGCAGCTTCAGCAGCAATACCAGCAACTGCAGCAGCAGCTACAGGCGCAGCAGCTGAAACGCCCCAGTGTTCTTCAAGCTTTTTTGAAAGTTCAGCAGCTTCTAATACTGTGAGCTTAGATAATTCTTCGACGATTTTTTCTAGATTTGCAGACATAAATATAACTCCTTCTAACTTTTACTTTTCAAGGTTTATTCACCACGACCACGAGCAGCGGTAACGCGAGCCAATAGTGATGCTGGCTCTTTTGCCAAAATGGCAAGTCTTGTTGCTGGCGTATTAATAACTGCAATAATCTTACTACGAAGCTCATCAAGAGATGGCAACTTAGCAAGTGCATCAACAGCTTTTTCATTGAGGATTTGACCATCTAGGTATCCACCAATAAGTTGAAGCTTATTGTTGCTATTTGCGTATTTAGCAGCAACTTTAGCTGCGCTTACAGGATCTTCCTTGGAAATTGCCAAGGCTGTTGGACCTTCAAGCATACTGCTTAAACCTTCCAAACTTGTCCCCTGTACAGCAATGCGGGCGAGAGTGTTTTTCAAAACCTTGTACTCAACCCCAGCTTCACGCATTTGGCGACGAAGTTCTGATACTTCTGACACTGTGAGACCTGATTGACGGGTCACGACAACACATTTTGCATTCACTAACTTGTCTCGTATTTGTGAAACCAGTTCTTCTTTTTCTGAACGGTTCATCTTAACACTCCTTAACAGTTTTCCTCGTAAACGAGAACTTAAAATCTGATACCTAAATATCAGTTATTTTCTGTCCCAGAAGGAGTTATCTATAAAAACTTCTTCCTTCCGTCTGTGCAGGCAGCTAACTATTAAACCACAATGTGGACCTACAGTCTTGGACAGAGGCAGGGTTACCCCCGCCTATTAAATGGCTTGCGCCACTTAAGTTACTTTGATTCCATACTAATTTTCAAAGATGGACCCATTGTTGAGCCAAGAGAAATTGACTTAACATATGTTCCCTTAACACCAGTAGGTTTTGCTTTTTGAATAGCATCTATGTAAGAGGCAACGTTTTCAATGAGCGCTTGCTCAGAAAAGCTTGCTTTACCTACGCCAGAATGAACAATCCCTGCTTTTTCAGCGCGATATTCAACTTGGCCACCCTTAACAGCTTTAACGGCAGAAGCAACGTCCATCGTAACAGTATTTAATTTTGGATTTGGCATTAAACCACGTGGACCCAATATACGGCCAACACGACCAACAATTCCCATCATATCTGGCGTTGCAATACAACGATCAAATTGGATGTCACCAGCTTGAATTTTTTCTGCTAAATCTTCTGCACCAACAATATCAGCACCAGCATCTTGAGCTTCTTGGGCTTTTGCCCCTTTCGCAAAAACGGCTACACGATAAGTCTTACCTGTACCATGCGGCAACTGAACAACACCACGAAGATTTTGGTCGGCTTTACGAGGGTCAATATTTAAGTTAACAGCAATTTCAATTGTTTCATCAAATTTTGCTGTTACATTAGATTTAATAGTCTTTACTGCATCCTCAAGAGTATACGGCTTCTTAATATCAAGATGTTCGTATAGTTTCTTCAATCTTTTTCCTACATGTGCCATCATTCTACTCCACGATTTCCAAGCCCATTGAACGTGCCGAACCAGCAATCATTTGGCTTGCTGCGTTTAGATCGTGAGCATTAAGATCTGCCATTTTCTTTTCAGCAATTTCGCGGATTTGATCCCACGTTACTTGCCCAACAGTTCCACGGCCCGGCGCCTGTGAACCTTTGCTTAAACCAGCTGCTTTTTTCAAAAAATGACTTGCAGGTGGAGTTTTCATTATGAATGAAAATGTGCGATCTGCATAAGCGGTAATCACAACAGGAATTGGAGTTCCAGGCTCTATCCCCTGACTCTGGGCATTAAATGCCTTACAAAATTCCATAATATTCAAACCTCTTTGACCCAAAGCTGGACCAATAGGTGGTGACGGATTTGCTTTGCCCGCAGACACTTGCAACTTTACATATCCAGTAATTTTTTTTGCCATAACTGCCTCAGTTAATTGTTTTTATCTATCTGAGCGGTGGTCTGGAATATGGCTATTCCTCCCACCATCTACCCTACAAAAGCGTAAGACCTACGAGATTTTCTCTACTTGATTAAACTCAAGTTCGACGGGCGTAGGACGACCAAAAATCATTACAGAAACTTTAAGCCTAGATTTTTCATTCTCGACTTCTTCTACAATACCGTTAAAGGTAGCAAACGGGCCATCTGAAACACGCACCTGTTCACCTACCTCAAACTCAACCATATGGCGAGGACGTTCAATTGATTCTTGAACTTGCTTCATAATTCGCGAAACTTCAGCTTCTGAAATCGGGCTAGGTTTTCCACGCCCCCCCAAAAAACCAGAAACTTTTGGCGTACTCCGCACAAGATGCCATGTTTCGTCATTTAAATCCATTTTTACAATGACATATCCCGGAAAATAGTTTTTTTCAACATTCACCTTTGCACCGCGACGAATTTCAATAACTTCTTCTGAGGGAACAAGAATGTCATCAAACAATTCCTGCAACCCTTTCTTAACAGCCTGTTCACGAAGTGCCTGAGCTACTTTCTTTTCGAAACCAGAATAAACGTTTACCACATACCAACGCAGAGCCATTAATTACACACCTTGAGTTTTAAAAAACCTATACAACAATCTACCGCTATACCTAGCGACTAAAACCTAAAATAAACTCAATAATTTTATATGAAGCTTGATCAATGAGAGCAAAATAAATGGCCGCAATAACTGCAAAAATAAAAACAAATGATGTCGTAAGGGTGGTTTCACGGCGAGAAGGCCAAGTCACCTTTTTAACTTCTTGGCGAACTTGAGGAATAAATTCCATCAATTGCGTAAACATATTCTTTTTTTCACTTGTCATTTTGTCCTTACTTCCTCTCGCAGAAAGCCCCCAACGCAAAATGGCAGGAGTGGTGGGACTCGAACCCACAGCCTTCGGTTTTGGAGACCGACGCTCTAGCCAATTGAGCTACACTCCTACAATAAAGACTTTGTAAGCTTGAGTTTTTATACCCTACAAGCTTAACAAAGTCTAGCACTTTTATTATTTAACAATTTTAGAAACAACACCAGCACCTACGGTACGATTTCCTTCGCGAATCGCAAAGCGAAGACCGTCATCCATTGCTATAGGTGATATCAATTCAACCACCATCCTTATATTGTCACCCGGCATCACCATTTCAACCCCTTCAGGCAATTTTACTGTCCCCGTTACGTCCGTTGTCCGGAAATAAAATTGTGGACGGTAGTTCCCAAAAAATGCTGTGTGACGTCCACCTTCTTCTTTTGTCAAAATATAACATTCACACTCAAACTCTGTATGCGGTGTTATACTGCCAGGTGCTGCCAATACTTGACCACGCTCCACATCTTCACGTTTCGTTCCTCGTAACAACGCTCCAATGTTATCCCCTGCTTCACCTTGATCAAGCAATTTACGGAACATTTCTACACCCGTACACACTGTTTTTTGTGTCGCATGTAGACCAATTATTTCTACTTCTTCACCCACTTTTACAACGCCACGCTCTACTCGACCAGTAACAACTGTTCCGCGACCTGAAATTGAAAACACATCTTCAATTGGCATCAAGAATGGACGGTCTTTCGCTCGTTCCGGTTGTGGTATATACGCATCAACCGCTTCCATTAACTTTAATATTGATTCTCTACCAATACTATCTTCACGTCCTTCAAGCGCACACAAAGCAGAACCACGAACAATTGGAATATCATCTCCAGGAAAATCATATGAGGACAATAGTTCACGTACTTCTAATTCAACCAAATCTAATAATTCAGAATCATCAACCATATCAACTTTGTTCATAAATACAACTAGCGCTGGAACACCTACTTGGCGCGCTAACAATATATGTTCACGTGTTTGTGGCATCGGACCATCTGCTGCTGATACAACAAGTATCCCGCCATCCATCTGCGCAGCACCTGTAATCATGTTTTTTACATAGTCAGCGTGTCCAGGACAATCAACGTGCGCATAGTGACGATTCGCTGTTTCATATTCTACGTGTGCTGTGGAGATCGTTATTCCACGCGCTCTTTCTTCAGGCGCTTTGTCAATTTGATCATATGCTGTAAACTGGGCTCCACCGGTTTCCGCCAACACTTTTGTAATGGCAGCTGTCAGTGACGTCTTCCCATGGTCAACGTGACCAATTGTTCCGATATTGCAGTGCGGCTTATTGCGTTCAAATTTTGCTTTAGACATACCTAAAAACACCTTGCTGAAGAATTCATAAACACAAAAAATTTGGAGCGGGTGAAGGGAATCGAACCCTCATAACCAGCTTGGAAGGCTGGGGCTTTACCACTAAGCTACACCCGCGATACTATATGGTGGAGGGAGAAGGATTCGAACCTACGTAGACATACGTCGGCAGATTTACAGTCTGCTGCCTTTGACCGCTCGGCTATCCCTCCAGAACATATACTGTTTGTTTAGAAGATTTGCGTATCTTCTGTCAATGGTCTATTTTAAGAAAAATAATTTTTTTAAGGTATTTAAATGAAAAACAAAAGTGACCGCGTTTGGCTATATGGCTTACATGCTTGCAAAGCCGCAATAAATAATGATACTCGCATTCTTTTTGAAGTAGCGCTTCTTGGTGAAAAATCATTAGAAAAAATAATTTCTGATGTTCACGTCTCTGACCATAAAATAAAGACTGTTGATAAAATATGGTTTGAAAAGAAATTTGGCTTGGGGGCTGTCCATCAAGGCATTGCAATTCAAGTTTCTACTCGTCCTACTTATGCGTTTGAAGACCTAGAAGAAGTACCATACACAAACCAGCTTGTAATTGTTTTAGACCAAGTAAGTGACCCTCATAACGTAGGTGCCATCATTCGATCCGCTGCGGCATTTGGTGCAAATGCACTTGTAATGACAGATAGAAACGCACCAGATGAATCAGGCGTATTAGCCAAAAGCGCCAGTGGCGCACTGGAACTTTTACCAATTATTAGATGTACTAATCTGTCTCAAGCCATTGACAAGTTAAAGAAAATAGGATTTTGGACTTTTGGCTTTGCTGAAAGTGGCACAACATCTCTTCAGCAAGCTGATTTTCTAGGCAAAGTAGCGCTAGTACTGGGAGCAGAAGGCAAAGGAATGCGTCGATTAACCACAGAAAATTGTGATTTTCTTATACGCCTTGAAACATCTTCAGATTTTTCGACATTGAATGTTTCAAATGCCGCTGCGATTGCCCTTCATGCTGTTTTTTGCCAACAACAAACTTAAAAGAGTGTGCTCCTACGTTTCAAAAAGGAGCACTTTCTATTTTAAATTCAATGAATGGTTTTAGTTTTATTGAATATACTATAAACTGAGTATTTCTAAAATCCCAGATTTGCCCTTACTAATCAAAGCATATAAAAAAACAAAAAGAGGCAAAACAAACTAAATATTGTTAATAACAATTTCTTGAAAAAAACAAAAATAACAATATTTATATTACTATAAGGGATAATTTTTTTCATTTAACAAAGAAAACTGATTGCATTTTTGAAAAGTTATTTCAGTTTTTATGCAAAAAGATTGACTTTAAGTGTTGAATAACTTTAAAAGACAAACAAAAAATTTAAAAAAATGAATAATAACAAAAAAAATTATAAGTGATGGTCAAATTAGAAAAATGAGTAATACCGGTTTAGATCTGTACTCTTACTTCTGCAGTGGTTGCTTATAATAGAAAAAAGGAAAGATATTATGCGCAAGATCAAATTAGAGATTATTTATTCACAACCAAGTTTATGTATATCCATTACAAAAAAGTAAAGTAATACAAATGTTACTTTCCTTGCTTTGATAAATAATCAAGTAACCCATTAATTTTTTTAGAGTTCCTCCTTGACTTCGGATATATAAAATAAATAGATGTTTCAGGACCTTTAATATCCGGCAATACTTCTATAAGACCACTTTTTAAAACAACTGAATAGTCAGGGAATTCTACGATTCCCAACCCTTCTAACGCACCATTAAGCATTCCATGCAAAGAATCTATTTCAAAGTATGATTTTTTAGATGTCTCGCTTAAATTTAGCAGCCAATTCGTGCTACCATAGGGTGAATAATAGTTTCCACGATAAGTAATAAGATGATGGTGATCTAAATCTTCTAAATTTTGAGGAATCCCAAATTTTTCCAGATATTCTGAACTTGCAAATAATCTTACCTGAACTGTAAATAAGTATTGTTGAATAAGATAGTGCTGCTGGGGAAGTGCTGTAAGAATCGCTACATCTCCTTCTGTTAAATCAATTCCTTCACTTCGAAGAAGGGTTTTTAAAGTTATTTTGGGATGTAAGTCAAAAAACCCTTTTAACTTAGGAACAAGCCATTCAGAACCAACAAAAGGAGTTGTAATAACTTTAATTTCACCTTCTATTTCATCTTCTTTTTCATAAAACTGACGTTCAAAAGCATCATGTTCTTCTAAAAGTTTTTTGGCATGAATATATAATTTTTCGCCTTGTTGTGTGAGGCGCATTCCGCCCGAAGTTCTATCAAAAAGCTTGGTTTTCATTCTGTCTTCAAGCATCAAAAGAGATCGACTTACTGCGGGTTGTACTGTATTTAGCTTTTCAGCAGCACGGGTCATATTTCCTTCCCGAGCTATTTCGTAAAACAGTCTTAGTTTTGATAAGTCAATAGGTCTCATACAAAGTCATCTTTAAAAAAATCTCTTGTAACATTTAGCATAAATTATACTCGTTAATATTTATTTTAAATTATAAAATTTTATAATGAAACCTCTTGAGTCTTGGAGTAAAAAATTTTAATCTGTATCTAAAAATAAATATAAAGTTGGTAAGCCATTGTGCTTTTTGCTTCTCCTTACATAAACACGGTAAAATTAATCACCGTCTACCTTACTGTTTTTGGGCTTGGTTTTTTTCTAACAGGCTGTTGTTCGACGCCTGTCAAAAGGATGGCTTCAAAAGAACTATGCTCTGGCACCAAAAGACCTTATGAAATTAAAGGAACTCGCTATACGCCGCTAGATAATTATGATTATGACGAACATGGTACTGCCTCTTGGTATGGACCAGGTTTTCATAAAAAACCAGGATCTTGTGGTACAAAGTTTGATATGCATAGCTATACGGCAGCCCATAAAACACTTCCTATTCCTTCTGTTGTGGAAGTCACAAATGTTGCTAATGGTAAAATTCTTCACTTAGTCATCAACGATCGCGGGCCTTTTGTGGATGACCGAATCATCGATTTATCTAAAAAAGCTGCCATAGAACTTGGCACACATGGTAAAGGCCTAGAAACAGTGCGCGTCAAAGCATTACCAGAACAAAGTATAGCGCTTGCCAATTATCTTAAACAATATGGACGCTATGGAATGGATCCTTCGGGTCGTGGATGGGATGAGATTTATCGTACGGAAATTGCGGATAAATACGAACAATATCAAGATCAACACATCGCTGAAGAACCAAAAGTTATCAATACTGTTTATTCTCCACGTAATGAAGCAAAATTCAGCGAAGCCGTTTATCAAACGAATATGGATGATGATGTAGAACAAACTTTAGCGACTTTATCGCCTCCACCTAAAATGCAGCCTGCTGTTTACACAAAAAAACAAAATGGTGACTTTGAAGCATTGCTTAATGAAATTGCTGTTGAAAAAGCATATCCTTTGCAAAAAAAATCAACGTCACACACACTTCCCGCGCCTACAAACGCACATTATGTACAAGTGGGTAGCTATATTCAAAAACAAAATGCTGTCAAAACACAAGCAAAACTAAATCACCATGGTAAAAGCTTAGTTCACTTAGTCAAATCACAAGGACAACAGTTTTACACAGTTAAATTAGGCCCTTTTCCATCCAAACAACATGCTCAAAAAGTTATGCAAAAAGTAGAAACCAATGGCTATCACGGCCTCACTTTAACGGCTAAATAGGATATATACTTATCATGACTGAAAATGCAAATTTCTATCAACCAATCTTTGGGCTCTTTTTCTCACTTGACCTCCGCAGGGAGAGCCTACTCACATTGTCGACCAAGCAAGAAAATTGCCTCAAATCTCAATACTATAAATCCACATTTCCAATCACGAAGAGTATATAAAATGAACACAACTTTTTTTACATACTTAATTTCGATAGCCATGACAACATCCATTGCTCATTCTTCGTCTGATCATGGCTCTGTAACACCTTTAAAAGTTTATTCCCCTCAAGAATATCATTTTACTTCTAAAGATAAAGAACCTGCTAATCCAAAAGCAACCAACTCTGACTTTATCAAGAAAGATAATTCCTCCAAAAGAGAAGATTCACACAAAGAAGATCCACCTTCGATAAAGCAGATAACAAAAACTGCACTTGACACAATTATGCCCACGCCAAAAATGCAACGTGAACAAACTGAAATCGTCAAAAATCATCATCCCTTTTCACAGATAAATCCACATGCAAAGAGCCATCCCTTATCATCAACACCCCCGCACACAACAGGAATAAAATAATGAAACGGTCTTTTTTTCTTTCTTTTTTATCATTAATTTTCATTACCACAAGCTGCTTGGCAGCGCCTAAGCATTCTAAAAAAAAGCATTCTCATCAAACAAAAATAACTAAAAAAATAACAACAGTAAAAAAAGCAAAAACAGCTAAAACGGTAAAAGCTGTTATACCGGATATTCCAGCAACGCCCGCAATTACTCTGGCAACAAATAATCCTAATCTTCCCCCAATCATCGCGGCTGCCGTAAAAATGGATACAGCAGCACAGCAAGCAATTATTATTGATCATGATACAGGACGAGTGATTTTAGAAAAAAATGCAGATGAGCGAGTTTATCCATCTTCAATGACAAAAATCATGACCGCTTATATGATTTTTGAGCGATTAAAAAAGGGCACAATCCAGCTTGACACCCCCATCACTATCAGTGAAAGGGCATGGAAAATGGGTGGTTCAAAGATGTTTATTTCTCTTAATAGTCAGGTAAGTGTTGAAGACCTTTTAAAAGGCGTCATTATTCAATCAGGCAATGATGCATGTGTAGCCATTGCTGAAGGCGTTTCAGGCAGTGAAGAGGTTTTTGCCGCCGAAATGACTGAACGCGCACACGCACTTGGCGCTAAAAACACAACTTTCAAAAATGCCAGTGGCTGGCCTGACCCTGAACATTTAACTACGGTTCGTGACTTAATGCTCATTGCGCAACATGTCATCAATGATTATCCACAATACTATCCTATATTTAGTGAAAAAGAATTTAGCTATAACAATATTAATCAGCCAAATCGTAATCCCTTGCTTTATAATAATAGCGGATGTGATGGGTTAAAAACAGGGTTCACTGACATTGGTCAATATGGGCTTGTGGCGTCTGCAAAACAAATAAATCTTGATGGGTCAGAAAAACGGTTTGATCTTGTCATCAATGGCCTACCTTCTATGAAAGCACGCGCCCAAGAAGCAACAAAATTAATGACCTGGGCAATGAAAAACTTTACAACTGTTACAGCAATTAAAGGTGGACAAATTCTCGCAACAGCTCCTGTATGGCTAGGAGCACAAGACACAGTTGCCTTAACCGTCGCAAAAGATTATCGCATAACTGTACCGGAACTTGGAGTGAAAGATATCCAAGTACAGACTGTATATGATACACCGTTGAATGCCCCATTACCAGCTGGTCATGTCGTTGGAAAAGCTGTTATTACAGCGCCCACTTTTGAAACTCCACTTGAAGTTCCTCTTATTACAGCTGTTGAAGTTAAAAAAGCTGGTTTCTTTAAAAAAATTAAAGCATCTATCAGCTATTTGATTTGGGGGCAATCTTAATGCGCGGAAAATTCATTACCTTTGAAGGTGGCGAAGGAACCGGCAAATCTACCCAAGCTCATCTCCTTGCCGATGCTTTGCGCAATCAAGGCATAAATGTGACGATCACCCGCGAACCTGGAGGAACAGAAGGTGCAGAATTAGTTCGCGCACTTCTTGTTTCTGGCGCAATTAGTCGATGGTCTCCGCTTAGTGAAGTTTTACTTTTAAATGCTGCACGTCTCGATCACTTAACAAAAGTAATTTTACCTGCACTTGAAACAGGAAATTGGGTTATCTGTGACCGTTTTACTGATTCAACTATCGCTTATCAAGGATATGGACATGGCGTTGATTTAGCGTTTATTCAAAATTTGCATCAACAACTTTTTTCTACCAACACACCTGATCTGACATTTGTTTTTGATCTTGACCCTAGTGTTGGCATTCAACGCTCTCTTCAAAGACATACAAGTGAAACTCGATTTGAAAATATGCAATTGGAATTTCACAATCGAATGCGTCAAGGTTATTTGGACATTGCCCATCAAGATGTGTCTCGTTGTATTTTGATTAATGCAGCTGATACTGTCGATAACGTTCACAAAACTATTTTGAACGGCATTGAACGATTGCAATTAAGTTAATATCCTCATTATGTACAGCTTTATAATATGGATATTTTCGAATCTAATTAACCATTTCTTTTCACAAAAAAAAACCGCACAATAAGATGATGTTTCCCTCTTTCTACAAGCAGTTTGAATGATGCAGGATATTGTTGATCTTATTGATTTTTATGCCACTCCTCTTGGAAAAACGACTGCAGCAACTATTCGTGGGCTTCTTAACCAACTTTGGCCGAACATAAATATTAATACACTTATGACGATGGGATATCCCATTCCTTTTATGCCTGAAACGAACAACATTCACCGAACCATTGTTTTTATGCCTGCAGCACAAGGCATTATTCATTGGCCTGATGAAGCCAAAAATCAATGTTGCTTGATTAATGAAGATGCTCTTCCCTTGCCTAATGAATCAGTTGATCGCATTCTTATTATTCACTCATTAGAACATGCAGAACACATCCGCCCTTATTTAAGAGAACTATGGCGCATCTTAGCAAGTAATGGGCGTTTGATTGTAATTGTTCCTAATCGACGGGGACTTTGGGCGCAAATGGATGAAACTCCTTTTGGCCATGGAAATCCATATACGATGACGCAGTTATCACGAATACTAAAAGAAAATCAATTTACACCACTTAGATCTTTGAGAGGGCTTTATAATATTCCCAGTCATTCTCGTATTTTAAAAAATATTTCTAAAGTGCTAGAAAAAATTGGCCCTTTATGTTTGGCTAAATTTTCAGGGCTCGTGTGTATTGAGGCCAGCAAACAAGTTTATTGTGGTTATCACGTAAAAAAACCACCTCGTATTTTAATTCGTTCTGCAATTGTGCATTAAAGGCATCAAAAAAGGGGGAAAAGAACTCCCCTCTCACATAAGCTGCACTTATATAAATATAAAATTTACTTATTATCTGTTAAGCGAAAAGGCCCTAAGAAAATATCATTATTTTTGATATATAATTTCAGCGGTAAGTTACCTTGATCATCTTTTAATAATTGGCTCCCAAAAGTTAAAATCTGAGCCTTGTTTTTATCCAAATATCCAGATTGAACCAATATATCACTAAACTGTTCCACACCCTTAATTTTAATATTTAATTCTCCGTTGTGTGGCCTGTGAACAGTTACACTGCCTTTTACTTCAAAGCCTAGAGCTTCAGCTTGATTCACTTTCATTTGCGGAACACTTAAATCAATGGCTAGCACATGGTCGGCTTCATTATAAGTCCCACCGGCAAGAATATTATCAGCTGTAAGGGCGACTAAAGGTGCTGATGCACTTACTTGACGTACAACAATCGGATTAAATGTAAAGACATTCCCAATAGGTGTAGACGTTCGCTCAACTGAACTTGTAAGAGCCGAGGCCGTCACAATAGGACTTACAATTTCTTCAGCCGTTAACTGAACTCGATTAAAATCAAACAATCCCTTGCGCAAGTTTATCGTTTTAATAGTTACGGCCTCACTATTTTCTGTAGAAACAAGGTTTAAAATATCAACTGAAGCACCATTAAAAGAAAAGAAATTTAACTTTGAATCAAATGTATTCTGTCTTTTTCCCGTTGAACGCAACCAATTTGTTGAAAATTTTAACACCAAGTAGTGCTGTACAATATCAATACCAACTGCTATCAAAGAAACAAAAATGAGGCTTACAGCAAATTTACGAGCAAGATTTTTTCTTGGTTTTATCATAAGAACGTACCTCTTCATACAATTGATTTGAGCGATTTTCAATAACAGTTTGGAGTGTTTTCATAAATTCTTCCCGTGATAAGCCTGGTTGGATTGGGGGAAGAATCGACATGGTAATCACACCTTGTTTTTTTATCATACTACGTCGCGGCCAAAAAGCACCTGAATTGAGAGCAATGGGTACAACTGGTACGCCCAATCCTTCTTGAAGAGAAAAGACTCCAGGACGATAACGCCCTGATTTTCCCACTTCCGATCGCGTACCTTCAGGATAAATAAGAATACAACGTTCGCCCTGCATATGAAATTTAGCAGCTTCAATCATCGGGATGATTGCATCTTTACCTAACTTTCGATCAACAGCAATCACCTTTTGACGTGCAAAATATAAATTAAATAGTGGAACATACTTTAGTTCTTTCTTCATAATAAAAACAGGCGATGGCAAAAGATAACACATCGCTACTGTTTCCCAGGCAGATTGATGCTTAGAAGCAATAATATATGGTTTTTCAGGAAGATTATGTGCGCCTTCTATTTTATAGTCTAACCCTAAAATCCAGCGTGCGCCGAAAAGTGTTAAGTACCCCCATAATCGTGAAGGGATAAAAGACCATGAAATTGGCCCCAATAAAAATGGCAAGCAAAAAACACTAACAAGTGCGCAAACAATATAAAAATATATATCAAAAATAAATGATCGAATATAAAGCATTCTTTTTCTTTCTAAAATTTATTCTTCTAACGGCGTATAAAGGTTTTCTTGGCGTTGAATTCTAAGCCCGAGTAGAATAGAAAGATATTTAGAATACTCTAGACTTACTTTGTAGACAATGCGCCAATCTTTATACCAATGACGATGATTAAATTTTGTTAATTCAACAGGATGAATAATTATTTTAACATTCGACAAATATTTTTCACATTCAATAAGGCTGCGCGGTATATGCATGGGCGAGGTCACCAGACGAATTGAATGGATTTGATTTGACATTGCCCATTGTGCTGTTTCAATAGCATTGCCAATAGTAGTTTTTGCTTGATGCCCAATATAAACTTTCGCTAATAGCTGATTAATTTGCTCTTCACTAAGAAAAATATCACAATCCTTACAGCTCTTTACAAATACTTTTAAGGGATTCCATCCTTTTACACCGGGAATATTAAAACGATCTAGCATATTCTTTTTTTGAGAAAGTGTACATTCTTTACCTATCCATGTATCATTTGAGGCAGAAATTAATTCTATTTGATCACTTTTATCATGTGAATCTCTTGTCTCACCATCCCTATAAACACCAGAAATAAACAATCGATCACTCAGGCCATGTGCTAATAACTCTAGCCCCGTCGCAACTCGACAACCACCCCCCGTCCACACCACAATAGCATCTGTTTTTTCTTGGGCGTTATCAGACGAATGAGTGGGGAGAGTATAAATGAAATAAAAAAAACCACCGAGCCACAAAAGAGCAACCGTCAAAAAAATAAATAAAAAAACTTTTAAAGTCGTCATGTTAGTCAAGTTTGAACAATGTTTTTAAAACAGCAAATCTTGCCACTAAAATGCTAAGACCAATAATAATAAAAGGAATGAGAAATAATAGCCCCACAAGAGACAAGTCAGTTGTAGGACGCAGCATTTCTGGCACACCAAAATTTGATGTTAAATAATTAAGACAAAACATCATTGGAAATGCAACTGCACATCCTATCAATGCCCCTTTTGAAGTTAGCTTTAACGCATGCGATTGAAATTTACGTGCAATATAACTGTTTTGCGCGCCCATTAACCTTAAAACAGCAATATTTTGATGATGAGAAGCAAGACCGGCTTTTGTGACCAACATAACAGTAATCGCTACAGTCATGGCAATAATAATGGCAAAAAGATAAGCAACAATTTGTAGCGAAGTTCGCAAAACTGATAAAGTTTCCAACCATCGGCCATGCGACTCCACCCGCACACCTGCAGCATAAAGCCGTAATTTATTAATCAGCTCTGGCACTTCTAGTTGGCTTTTTGGATCAACATCAACATCAATTAATGCAGGAAGAGGAACTTCTGTTAGCATGTCTGTTCGCCCTACCCATGGCTCAAGAAGAGTCAACAATTGATCATGCTTCACGGCTTCAACCTGCGTAATGCCAGGCATTGACTTTAAAAAACCAACGATGTTAGGAATCATGCGATCGCGGTCAAGTTCATGCTGTAAAGGAACTTCAATTGTCAGTTTATGACTAATTCCGACATGCCAATTTTTTAATGAGGAGCTAACTGAAAAGGCACCGGCCAATACCAAGCTAAGCAAAAAGACCAATAACGCCATGATCCAAGGCACAAAACGAGTAACAGCGTCACGGTTAATAGGGATTTCATCAATATTGTTTTTGGCTAGCATTACTGTAAACCTTTAAAGCCTCACGACCTCTGCTAATCAATCGACCTTGATATAATTCTAATTCAGGATAGGAAAACTCAGAAATTAAATTCTTGTTATGGGTCGCCACAACAACAGTTGTTCCAATTTTATTTAATTCTTCAAATAACCTTAATAACCGATATCCAGATTCATAATCTAAGTTACCCGTCGGTTCATCTGCTAATAAAATAAGGGGTCTACCAATGACAGCACGCGCCACAGCCACACGTTGTTTTTGACCATCAGAAAGAATAGCAGGATAGTCCATTAAGTGCTGACCTAAGCCTACCCATTCTAATAATTCTTTGGCATACACACGCGAAGACTTTACATCAGCCCCTGTAATTTTAAGAGCGAGGGCAACGTTATCCAAAACAGTTAAATGAGAAAGCAATCGACAATCTTGGAAAACAATTCCAATCCTTTGACGAAATTGAGGTAGTTCTGCACGACTGAGTTTTGCAACATCTTTTCCAAAAACACGAACTGTGCCTTCAGTAGATTGTGCTTCCCGATACATCAGCTTTAGCAAAGACGTTTTTCCCGCCCCACTTATGCCCGTAATAAATGTAAAAGAACCGACATAGAAAGAGTGACTGAGCCCATGCAAAACTGGTTGGCCGCCAGGATACATTAATCCAACCTGGTCAAACCGAACCAACTCAACAGATTGACGACGTGTCGTGGTCAATCCTCCCCCCTATTTGTTAACTAATTTTTTACCATATTGGCCTTTTTTTCATTTAAGATCCAGTATTTATTTTATCTAATATCAGAAACCCTTTTAATATCCTTTTATACACCAAATATTTATTTTTTTTTAGGATTTTACTCCTTAAACTGAAATTATAAATTTATTTGAAGTATTGTGAAAATGTCAGCTATTGAAGCAATTAAAAGATTGTTTATTCATCTTCTTAGCAATAAGTATCTGGAGAGGCATTTTGTTCATTTAGGAATTTTAGAGATTTTCCGCTCTACCCCCTTAAAGAATGACATTTCAAAAAATTATAAAGAACATTTAACAAATATAGCATTTCTTGACACTTCTATGCTTTTAGAAAGCTTTCACAGCAATATCAATGGATTAACAGAAGAAGAAGCAGACGAACTTCGTGACGAAGTCGGCCTTAATAAACTTGCTTGTGATTTACAGTCAACATCGTGGCGGCAACTATGGGAATGTTATCGCAATCCATTTAATCTTTTATTGTCGGTTTTAGCATTCATTTCCTATTTCACAGATGATATTCCGGGCATGATTGTCATCGTGTCAATGATTGGGCTATCAACATTTATTCGGTTTATTCAAGAACGAAAATCAAGCCAGGCTGCAGAAAAGCTAAAGGCCATGGTCAAGACCACTGCCACTGTTATTCGTCGGCTCATTGCCCCACAAACAGAAGGCGGCAATACACTTAGTCAACATAAAATTGAAATTAATGTTGATCATTTAGTGCCAGGAGATATCATTCACCTATCTTCGGGCGATATGATTCCAGCCGATACACGTCTTTTATCTTGCAAAGATCTTTTTATCAACCAGTCAACAATGACTGGTGAAGCCATGCCCGTTGAAAAATTCACCACTACAAAACCAACAGATAGCATATTTGACCTTGAAAATATTTGCTATATGGGCACAAACGTCATTAGCGGCACAGCCATAGGCATTGTGATTGCTACCGGTCGTCAAAGTTATTTGGGTGAGTTAACTAAACGGATGACCGAATCTAAAAAAATTCAAACAAACTTTCAAACAGGCGTGAATAAAATCAGCTGGACTCTCATCCAATTTACAATTCTCATGGTACCTATTATTTTTGCCATTAATGGTTTAACAAAACATGATTGGCTTGAAGCATTTTTATTTGCTGTCTCGATTGCTGTAGGATTAACGCCAGAGATGCTACCGATGATTGTCACCGCAACCCTTGCTAGGGGGGCGGTAGAAATGTCTCGTCAAAAAGTGATTGTCAAACATTTAGATGCGATTCAAAGCTTTGGCGCGATGACTGTATTATGTACCGACAAAACCGGCACGCTTACTCAAAACAAGATTTTTTTGGAACGTCATACAGATGCTTGGGGTGAGGAATCTAATTTAGTTTTAGAGTACGCTTACCTCAATAGTTTTCATCAAACTGGCCTTAAAAACTTACTCGATGTAGCAGTTCTTGAACATATGGACGTTCATCAAAAATTAAAGCCCTCTATTAATTATGAGAAAATTGACGAAATACCTTTTGATTTTGTTCGTCGCCGAATGTCAGTGATTGTCAATGACCAGCAAAACAATCACCTTTTAATCTGCAAAGGGGCATTGGAAGAAATGCTAGCCATTTGTTCTCATGTATTTGACAATAATAAATCAGTTAAATTAACGCCTCGAATTAAAAATGAAATCCTCAGCATTACGAATGACCTTAATAAAGAGGGATTACGGATTGTCGCCGTTGCTAGGAAATTTTTTGAGGCCACTAAAGAATTTGAGCACACGACACATGCTGAGCACGATTTAGAGCTATTAGGATATGTTGCATTTCTTGATCCCCCCAAAGAATCAGCCGCACCTGCGATTAAATTTTTAAAAGAGCATGGGGTAGATATTAAAATATTGACGGGTGACAATGAACTTGTGACACGTAAAATTTGCAAAGATGTAGGTCTTTCTTTACATGGCATTTTACTTGGCAGTGAAATTGATGATCTTGACGACCAAGCACTTGCTGTACAAGCAAAATCTTTAAATGTCTTTGCTAAATTATCTCCGTTACAAAAAGAACGTATTGTAAGGATTCTAAAAGAAAATGGTGATGTTGTAGGCTTTATGGGAGATGGTATTAATGATGCCAATGCCTTAGAAACAGCTGATATTGGTATTTCTGTGGATTCTGCCGTTGATATTGCCAAAGAATCTGCTAATATTATTATGTTGGAAAAAAACTTAATGATCTTAGCCACTGGCATTATTGAAGGACGACGCACGTTTGCGAATTTGCTCAAATACTTAAAAATGGCTGTAAGTTCGAACTTTGGCAATGTTTTTACAATTTTAATCACCAGTCTGTTTTTACCATTTTTACCGCTTATGCCCTTACAAATCTTAATCCAAAACTTATTATACGACACATCTCAAATTGCTATTCCTTTTGATAATGTTGACAAAGAAGCACTGACCAAACCGCTTGACTGGAATACACCTGATTTACTGCGATTTATGCTGGTGTTTGGGCCTTTAAGTTCCCTATTTGACATTTTGACAATTGCTGTTCTTATAGGGATCTTTCATGCCAATACAATCGCGCATCAAAGTTTATTTCAGTCTGGGTTTTTCGTTGAAGGTATTGTAACGCAAACTTTGATTGTCCATTTAATTCGCACCCGCAAAATCTCGTTTATTGAAAGTTGCGCATCAATGCCTTTATTACTTGCCACTTTTGCAATTATTGCAATCGGCATTTATCTACCCTACAGTCACTTTGCTCATGTGCTTGACTTTACCCACATCCCTCTTCAATTTCACATTTGGCTGACTTTTATTATCGCTGGCTATGTCGTCACTGTTCAAATTGCAAAAGGAATATATCAAAAGCGCTTTGGATGGTATCATTAATCTAATGTATGACCCCAACCCCGGGCGCATCATTTATCGGCTTTTGTTGAGGCAGATGTCGTAAATAACGATAAACAAGCCCAGCGCAGATGAGAGAAAAAACCAGGCCAATCCATAACGTGACTTTAAACCCTTGCAAGAATGAATTGTCAATAAACTGTAGCAATTGTGGCACTTGAGAAGGGGTGAACCCTTGCAGTTGAGCTGATGTATGTTCTACTTTACTAATAACTTGCGCTAACGTTTCTTGCTGTTGGAAATCTAAAGAAAGATGACTTTGTTGAACCAAAGATGTTAGTTTTGTTCGCCCTATCATTACTAAAAAACTGGTTGAAATAATCACGCTGACTGAATTTGCGATCATCATTGCCATCGTAAAAATACCAGATCCCGTGTTAATTTCTTGTGAATCTAAAGTTCGAAACATCGCTGTATTTAAAGAAGGAAACCCAATCCCTAATCCTAACCCTGCCAGCATTAACCCACCGCACACCATCCATAAAGAGCTTGTGCGCGTTAAAAAGCTTAATAGAAAAAGGGCGATAGCAATAAGTAAAGCACCCGTTATCATAGGGATGCATACGCCTATTCGATCAGCAAGCTTTCCCCCTATTGGCGAGAGAACTCCCACCGCCAGTGTCATTGACAAAAAGACATATCCTGTTTCACTGCTATTCAAATGCAAGGTGTTTTGCAGATAAAGGCTCATCATAATCAACACCAAGGCAAAACAATAGGAATACAAAAAGCTTGCACCCACTGTTGCCATAAACGATTTGTTTTTCAATAGCGCGACCGGTAAAATTTGCAACTGCTGCTGGCGATCTCGAAGAAAAAAAACAACCAGCACACTCAAACCAAGAATTATAAGACCAATAAATCGCCAATCTGTTATTCCCCAAACTTCACTTTGATTTAACGAAAACACTGTTGTGCCTAAACCACAAGCCAATAATCCGACAGATGACCAATCTATCGGCGTATGAGAAGCTGCTTTTTCTTCCTTTGGTATTAAGAAAATTAACACGCCAATAATAATAAGACATAATGGGATGTTAATATAAAACAACCAACGCCAACTAGTTTCACGAATAATGAGCCCTGCCAATGTCGGCCCTATAGCTAATCCCAACCCCGATGCCCCGCCAATGACTCCCATTGCCATTCCTTGCTTTGCAGGCGGAACAGAAGAAAAGATAAGACCGTATGCAGGTGCAGAAAACAATGCTGCTCCTAATCCTTGCAGTAAACGACCTAAAATAAGCGTGGTAATATCAACACCTACCCCTGTCAATGCGGATCCAAGCATGAATAAAGCCAACCCAAGGATCAGGATTTTTTTCTTACCATGTAAATCTGCTAATCGCCCTCCTGGCACAACAAAAGCCGCCCACACAAGTACATAGGCACTTAACAACCATTGAAGTGTATTTAGATCCCCCGCAATTTCTTCTGAAATGGGAACAAGTGCTAAATTAACGGCAGTATAATCGATATTCATCACAAATACCAAAACACTAATAACAGCCAAAATTAAACGAGATTGCCAAGATAATGCCATTGCCATAATACTTATTTTTTGTGGTTAAAATTAACGAAAGTAGATCTTAAATGATTTCTTGTGTCAAGAATGGTTTTAACAATGCATATTTTTCATACCTTTTAAGGTGTTTTTATTAATATCTTTTATGGTATATATTATAATTACAGAGAAATGAAAGAGGATTAAAATGGTAAATATTATTTTATCTAATATGACAGCAAGCATTACAGAACTTAAAAACATCCAATGGCAACAGTTAATAGTGCACATGGAGAACCACTTGCAATTTTGAATCATAACGAACCTGTGTTCTACTGCATTCCCCCTAAAACATACTAGGCAATGATGAACATCATTGAAGATATGGAACTTATTAAAATAGTTCAAGAAAGATTAAATGAAGAAGAAATAGATATTGATATCAATGACCTATAAACTTACTTTTCTAAAATCGGCAAAAAAAGAGTGGGATAAACTTGCTTCTCCAATTCAAAAACAACTTGTTTATCGAGTAGACGACAATCGGATCACAATCCAAGTTATTACTATTGGAAAGAGAGATAAAGATGAAGTTTATAAGGCCGCGCATGATCGCTTTCAAGATTAAATATATTTTCCTAACATTCTATCCTTAAAAACGCTTTCTTTAAAAATAAGTATTGCATTACCAATAAAATCCAGATATATAATATCACTATTGACGCGGGGTAGAGCAGCCCGGTAGCTCGTCAGGCTCATAACCTGAAGGTCGTTGGTTCAAATCCAGCCCCCGCAACCAATAAAAAATTTCCTTTCATTTTCCACCTTGACATCCTTATTAAATTATAAGATTCTACACCTACGTAAAAAATAATAGTGCAAAAAAATGAACAATCAAAGTATGAGACCATTGCATAATGAGGTATTTTGAGATGATTAACGTGTCAAGAAAACCGCAAAACCGGAGTTTGCTTTATGTAAATGAGGATTTGAGGATCGCATTGATACTGTTAAGGGCTCAAAAGAATCATTAGGCAATGGCCTCAGTATCGTTATCACAAAATAACGCGCATACATTATTGACTATTTTGTGTGCTAATAAACCCGTCCAATGCACCCGCAAGATAAACGTGGCAAGCCCACTGGAATACTATCCATTGGATAGTTCTATTAAAAAAAGACTGTACTGTTATGATTCTTATTCAAAATTTAACCAAAAAATTTGGACATCGTTTTATATTAAATAATGTTAGCTATCACTTTCCCGAAGGAGAGCGAATTGCTCTTGTCGGCGCTAATGGCGCGGGAAAATCAACATTACTCAACATTATATGTAATTTGGATGAAGCAGAGTCAGGTCAAATTATCAAACCTAAAAAGATGGTTTTTGGTTACTTGCCGCAAGAACCTAATCCTCATCCAGAAGAAACGATTTTAGCAGAATGTATGACAGGGTCAACGATACTATGTGACCTTGAAAAACGACGCGATGTAGCCCTTGAGTTAATGGGGCGTGACTATACGGATGAAAATTATTATGTCTATGAGAAATTAGAAGCTGATTTTCAAGAACAAGGCGGGTACGGCCTTGCTGCCGACGCAAAGGGTCTGTTGATTGGCCTTGGCTTTAACCAAGAACATTTTACGCGTTCGCCCTTAGAATTATCTGGTGGATGGCGAATGCGTCTTGAGCTTGCAAAAGTTCTCATTAACAAACCGGACTTCCTCATCCTTGACGAACCGACAAATCACTTGGATTTACCAAGTCTGATTTGGCTAGAGCAATTCTTGCAAACCTTTAAAGGGACATTGCTATTTGTTTCTCATGATCGCGATTTATTGAACCGATTGGCAACTGTTACGCTCCACTTACACAACCAAAAAATAGTTCCTTATAAGGGTAACTTTGATGCTTTTCTTGAGCAATACGAACAACGTCAAATGCTTAATGCAAGTGAGGTCAAAAACATTCAAAGTCGCTATGCAGATATTGAAAAATTCGTTGATCGCTTTAGAGCTAAACCAACAAAAGCTGCCCAAGTGCGAAGTCGCTTAAAAATGCTATCTCGTCTTCGTGGCCTTGAAGAATCTGTACAAATTGACCAAGATCCAAGTGAAGTTGCCATTCAATTAAGCAATGGAAACCCTAGCGGTAAGCACGTTTTGAACATGCAAGAAGTCGCGATCGGTTATACAACTCCTCTTGCTAAAAAACTAAGCTTAAAGGTGGAAAGAGGACAAAAAATTGCCATCATTGGCGCGAATGGTATTGGCAAATCAACACTCCTTAAATCCATCACAGGTCAAATTAATTTTTTGACAGGTTACGGTGAAATTGGTCATAATGTTCGCATTGGTTATCATGCTCAAGAACAATTAGATTATCTCGATGAAAGTAAATCGGCTCTTGAGAATGTCACAGCAACTAACCCCGAAATTTCAGACCAACGTGCGCGTTCGCTTTTAGGGGGCTTTTTGTTTCGCGGGGACGATGTATTTAAAAAGCTATCTATTCTTTCTGGTGGTGAGAAAAACCGTGTGGGCTTGTGTTGTTTGATTGTTCAAAACGCCAACTTCTTGGTGCTTGATGAACCGACGAACCATTTAGATATGTCGAGTGCCAATATTCTTGCCAATGCCTTGGCAGATTTTGAAGGCACAGTATTATTTGTAAGTCACAATCGAGGCTTTATTAATGATGTCGCCACCCATGTTTTTGCGATGACCGCCGATGGACGCGGTGGTTTGTTTGAAGGAACCCTTGAAGATTATGAATCACAAGCTGAACGTGCTGGGTTCCCGAATGTTTTAAAAGCGGATTAAGTAATGGCTTTACCTGATTTCAAAAAAATTTGGGAGAATCAATGGAATTCTCGCTCTATTATTATGAGTGCAGGCATTGTATTTATTTTCCTATTAGGATATAAATTAATTACATCTTTCAGTCAATCTTCACCCCCACCTGACATTAAAGTAGTTGAAGTGCAAACAGTGGCGTTGGATACGATTGTGTCAACAGCACGATTTATTGGCACCATACGTGCTCAACACTCAACAACACTGATTGCGAAAGAAGCAGGCATTTTAGACTCTCTTTTACCAGCGGGACAACAAGTAAAAAAAGGGACATTGATTGCAAAAATTGATAATCCAAGTATTGAAAAAGCGTATAAACTTTCTTTGGCTTTTGAGAAAATTGCCCATGATCAGTATGATCGCATTGTCATATTACAACATTCTGGAACATCAAGTAAAAATGCTGCTGAAGAGAAAAAAAATGCGTGGATTGCAGCTCAAAAATCCCTTGCTGAAGCAAAAATTGCCCTTGAAAAGACGCATTTTTACGCCCCTTTTGACAGTACAATTGGCGTTTTTAAAACCCGAGAAGGAACACAAATAAAAGAATCAGATCCAATTGTTAGCCTTTATGATATGACCAGTCTGATTGTGGAATTTGATATCACTGCCGACATTTTACCAAAAATTCGCGATTCTCAGCCGGTAGTTATTAATGGCAAAGAACATCCATTAACACATGTTCAACGAATGTTGGATGAAGAAACACATATGTGCCCTGCTTATGTCAACTATCCTTGTACTGATTGCCTAATTGGCACGCCTGTTGACGTTGATCTAATTATTGAACAGCATAAAGACGTGATTGTTATTCCTTTTGAATCTATCGTTATTCAAGAATCAAAGCACTTTGTTTATCTTGTTAAAGATAGTAAAGCTGTCTTGACACCTGTCACAATGGGTCTTCGGGAAAAAGATAAAATAGAAATTACATCAGGTTTATCAACAGGTGAACAAGTTATCATTACGGGTCAAGCACGTCTTTATCCTGACATTAACGTTACCATTCATCAACCAGATGCAGTTTCATCATGAACTTTACAACTTACTTTATTAAACATCCTGTGATTTCTTGGGTTCTTAATGGAATGATTGTGCTTGTTGGCGCATTATGTTTATCACTGTTATCGGTTAGAGAATATCCGACCATTACCTTTCCCACTATTATGGTCAAAACCACTTACCCAAATGCTAGTGCTGAACTTATTGAGACATCCGTTACCAATATTTTAGAAGATAACCTTGCTGGCGTTGCTGGTCTTGATGTTATTAATTCCACGTCGCAACAAGGAAGTTGCATGATTGAAATGCACTTTCAATTAGGGACAAATATTGACCAAGCCATGACTAATGTACGTGATGCAGTTGGTTTAGCGCGCGGACAACTGCCTCAACAAGTCAATGAGCCAATCATTGAGCGAAAAACTAAAACCGACGGCCCCCCATTTATTGTCATGGCGTTGGAATCAACAGCGATGGATTTTGGCGCCCTCACCCACTACGCCAATCTAAACTTGCGCAATAATTTCCGCAGCCTAAAAGGTGTCGCCTCTTGTGAAGTTTGGGGACAGCCGTATACTTATAAAGTTTTGCTTGATCCAAAAAAACTCTATACTTTTGGGGTAAATGCAGATGAGATTTATGAAGCCATCAGAAAAAGCAGTTTGTCATTGCCAGTTGGTAAATTTCAAAATGCTATTCCGGTTACTTTAAATGCCGATCTAAAAACAACTGCTGACTATCAAAACATCTTAATTAAGGAAAAAAATTTTGAAGAAGAGGTAAAAAAGCAGCCTGCCCTTTTTCTACGTTCAGTTGCTGACATTCATTTAACCACCAATGATGAACAATTTCGCGTGCGTATCAACGGCAAACCTGGCTTGTGTTTAGCCATTAATCGAACCACAGATGCAAACCCACTTGATGTTTCTACGCTTGTCAACAAACAAATAAAAGAACTCCAACAAAGTCTACCATCTGACTTAAAACTACATGTGATTACGGATCAAACAGATTTTGTCCGTGCATCTCTCCATAATATAAGGTCATCAATTATCGAGGCGATTGTTTTTGTATTGGCAATTGTCTTTTTATTTTTACGCAGTAGCAGAGCTACCCTGATCCCCCTCATCACGATTCCTATTTCCTTAATAGGGTCAATGATTTTCCTCATGATATTTGGATTCTCGATTAACATTATCACTTTGCTCGCTATGATTTTAGCTGTGGGATTAGTGGTAGATGATGCAATTGTTATTTTGGAAAACATCGCTCGTCATATTGAAGAAGGACTATCCCCTCTTGAGGCAGCTATTCACGGTGCCCGAGAAATGGGGCCGGCAATTGCGGCGATGACTCTTACTTTAACCAGTGTTTATATGCCAGTGGCGTTCATTCAAGGTGCGATTGGTCAATTATTTATTGAATTTTCCGTGGCATTAGCAGGTAGTGTTTTAATTTCAGGAGTCGTGGCACTCACTTTATCACCGTTAATGTGTGCCAAAATTTTGAAATCACATCAGCATTCTTTGTGGCCACAAATTGATCAATTTCTTGAAAAATTAACGAACAGCTATAGCAAATCTCTTCTTTTTATTATGCAAAGGTGGAAGATAGCCTTAATAGCTGGAGTGACATCCATCGGATTATCGCTTGTGTTTGCTAATATTTTACCCCGTGAAATGGCGCCAAAAGAAGACCGAGCGCTCATTGGAATTTGGATTCCACCACTTCCAGGTAAGGATATGAACACCTTAGAGAAAAAAGTAACGGCTCTGGAATCAATGATCCGCTCGACACCCGAAGCATTAGAATGCCTTAGCTTTATGGGTGAGTGGGGGGGGACTGTGGTTTTACCTCTCAAACCTCGCGCAGATAGAGATCGATCGGCTGCAGAAATTGTAAACTCCTTTCGCAAACAAGCTACCGACTTTCCATCTGTTGATGCTTGGCCGTGGAGCTGGGATTCTGGCCTTCCAGGCCTTGATAATTCCTTTGGTGGTGGTGACTTGTCTGTTGTTATTTCCACCACCGATACATACCGTCATTTGTTTAATCAGATACAAGCTATCAAGAAAAACATTGATACACACCCTTTGTTTGCATCTGCACACCATGATTTAAAGTTAGATTTTTTAAGTTATCGTATTGATCTTAATACAAACTTGTTAGCAAAACTTAACTTGACAGAAAAACAAATCGCCAAAACGATTGAAGTATTCTTTACAGGTGACACGTCAATCAACTTTTCTAAAGATGGTATTCTTTATCCAGTTACTATTGAAGGTAAAACGGATCCATGGACGTTAAATGAATTGTATGTCACCAACACTATCGGCAAACGTATTTCAATTGGGTCAATAGCAACATTAACTCCAACAACACAACCAAAAGAACTTAAGCATTATAACCAAATGCGTTCTGCGATTCTCACTACAGAATTAAAACGAGGTGAAAAAATAGAGACCATAATGCCTGAACTCCTTGCAACAGCGAATAAAACACTACCTGCAGATTATAAAAAATCCTGGACAGATGCGGCAAAAATATATCATGAATCTGCGAACACTATGGCCATTTTATTTGTCTTGGCTGTTATTTTTATTTTTGCGATTTTAGCCATTCAATTTGAAAATTTTGTTGATCCCTTTATTGTGTTACTTACAGTTCCCTTGGCATGTGCTGGTGCCTTAGCTGTGGTGTGGGCAGTTGGTCAATCAATGAATATTTACACGCAAGTTGGGCTCATTACGCTGATCGGTTTGATTACAAAACACGGTATTTTAATTGTCGAATTCGCAAATCAATTGCTACGGCAAAATATTCCGTTAATTGAGGCTATTCAGCGCGCTGCAAGACTTAGGCTGCGCCCTATTCTCATGACAACAGGTGCCATGATTTTTGGGATTATTCCTTTGATTCTTTCTCAAGATGCAGGCTTTGAGTCGCGCCGCGCGATTGGCTGCGTGTTGATTGGGGGATTAAGCTTTGGGACTCTCTTTACTCTTTTTGTTCTTCCCCCACTTTGTTATGTGATTAAATCATCTGTTGAACGCATAAAAAACCAAAAAGTTGTATAACATCAACTTTGTCGTTCAACCATCTTTTGTTTGATTTCACCAATAGCTTTGGCTGGATTAAGGCCTTTGGGGCACGTTTTGGTACAATTCATAATGGTATGACAGCGATAAAGCTTAAAAGGATCTTCCAAATTATCCAGACGCTCTCCTGTATGATCATCGCGGCTATCAGCAATCCAACGATAAGACTGCAATAACGTCGCGGGACCTAGATATTTTTCTGGATTCCACCAATAGCTGGGGCAGCTAGTGGTACAGCAAAAACAAAGAATGCATTCCCAAAGCCCATCTAATTTCGCGCGATCTTCTTCACTTTGTAATCTTTCCCTCGCCGGGGCTGGAGTATCACTTTGCAACCATGGCTTGACAGAAGTATATTGTGCATACGCCAACGTTAAATCAGGAATTAAATCTTTTACAACGGACATATGTGGCAACGGATTAATTTTAACAACTCCACTCACCTCTTCAATTGGTTTTGTACAAGCAAGGGTATTGGTTCCATCGATATTCATAGCACAACTGCCGCAAATTCCCTCACGGCAAGAACGACGAAACGCAAGCGTTGTATCTGTATCATTCTTAATTTTAATCAAGGCATCCAATACCATTGGGCCGCATTGATCCATATCAACATCATAAACATCATAGCGAGGATTTTCATCTACGTCCGGGTTCCATCGATAAATTTGAAAGCGCTTGACGTTTTTTTCTTGCCCTGTCATTGGATAATGTTTGCCCTCTAAAATACGAGATTTTGCAGGAAGCCTTAATTCAACCATATCAACATTCCTCTAATAAACACGTTTTGCCGGTGGAATTGGCTCAATATCCGCTGTAAGAGTATGAAGATGAACAGCTCGTTCCCCTAAGACAACGCTATTATCAGCATTTAACCAGCTTAAAGTATGCTTCATCCAAGACTCATCATCTCGTTCTGGATAGTCTTCTCGTGCATGAGCGCCGCGACTTTCTTTTCGATTCAGTGCCGATGCTAATGTCACTGTTGCTTGCGATAAAAGATTATCAAGTTCCAAGGCTTCCATTAAATCTGTATTCCAAATTAAAGATCGATCATTCACTTCTAAACTGGTCATGCAATCTTTAACATTTTGTAAATTTTTTACTCCTTCACTCAGTAATTTTTCATCACGAAAGACAGCGCAGTGCGTTTGCATCAAACGTTGCATCTGCAGACGAATCGACCCTGTTTTATATTTCCCATTGGCATAGCGAATTTGGTGAAAACGATCCAAGGCTTTTGTCTCCAGCCCTTCCGGCAATAAATCATGATCTTGATGAAGTTTAATTAATTCTTTGGCTCGCAGTGCAGCAGCGCGGCCAAATACGATCAAATCTAGCAATGAATTTGTGCCCAGACGGTTGGCGCCATGAACAGAAACGCAGGCCGCTTCACCAATTGCCATCAATCCTGGTACAATTGTGCCATTACCATCTTTCATCACTTCGGCATGATAATTTGTGGGAATTCCTCCCATATTATAATGAACAGTCGGCAAAACGGGGATGGGATCTCGCGTTACGTCAACGCCAGCAAAAATTTTCGCTGTCTCCGAAATGCCTGGCAATCGTTCATGCAGCAAATGAGGATCTAAATGTTCTAAATGTAAATGAATATGATCTTTATGAGCACCTACACCACGCCCTTCAAGAATTTCAATGGTCATCGCTCGGCTTACTACATCTCGTGAGGCAAGATCTTTGGCATTCGGCGCATAACGTTCCATAAATCGTTCCCCAGCACTGTTGGTTAAATATCCGCCTTCTCCACGCGCGCCTTCTGTAATCAAACAACCAGACCCATAAATGCCTGTTGGATGAAATTGAATAAATTCCATATCTTGCAGTGGTAATCCAGCTCGAAGGATCATCCCATTGCCATCACCTGTACACGTATGAGCAGAAGTGCATGAGAAAAAAGCCCGACCATAACCACCTGTGGCAAGCACAACAGTGTGTGCTTGAAATCGGTGAATAGTCCCATCATCCAAGTTCCAAGCAACAACACCACGACAACGCCCTTCGGCATCCATCATCAAATCTAAGGCAAAATATTCAATGAAAAACTCAGATTGATGTTTAAGACATTGCTGATAAAGCGTATGTAAAATAGCATGCCCCGTCCGGTCGGCCGCCGCACAAGCACGTTTAGCCATCGATTCACCATGACGAACCGTGTGCCCACCAAATGGGCGTTGATAGATTGTGCCATCAGGTGTTCTCGAAAATGGCACACCGTAATGTTCTAGCTCAACAACAGCCGGTACTGCATTGCGGCACATATATTCAATGGCATCTTGATCTCCCAACCAATCAGAGCCTTTAATCGTATCGTAAAAATGGTAACGCCAGTCATCCCCATCACCCATGTTATTAAGAGCTGCACCAATGCCTCCTTGTGCTGCAACTGTGTGACTGCGAGTAGGGAAAACCTTGGTGATACATGCTGTCTTTAAACCTGCTGCCGACATACCCAGTGTTGCACGCAGTCCCGCCCCACCAGCACCAACAACAACCACATCGAATTTGTGATCAATAATTTTATAGTCTGTCATTGAATATTGCCTTCGCCAAGCAATAAGATTTTAATAAGAAAAAAAAGAGAAATCGTAGGTAAGCCAATCATTACCATCTTTAAAACAACAAGATTAGCATACCGCCACTTTGGCGTATGAACATAGTCTTCCACAATAATCTGCAAGCCTAAAACCGCATGATAGCTGACTGCGACAACAAATAAAAACATAAACCCTGCCGTCCAAGGATTAGCCAGCCACGTCACAATATCAGCATAAGAATCGTCACCATGACACGCTAAGCTATAAACCAGCCATAACCCTAAAAATACTAATGCAATAGCAGATATTCGTTGATGAATCCAGTGATGTACACCATCATGGGCTGTGCCTAATCCTTTGGCTTTTGCAAGGGGTGTTTGAAAATCTCTTTGAGTCATTTGATACCTATATTATTATCGTTATTAACGTCATTAGTATGGCCGCACCCATCACCAACCATCCAGTAATCGTGACGACTTTCAATGAAAAACCATATCCCATATCCCAAGCTAAATGACGAATTCCATTAGCCAAATGATAATAAAATCCAAAAAGGCATAAGATTAAAATTACCTGTCCCAACCAACTCTTAAAAAAACTTAAAGCAATGCCATATGCTTCAGCATTAGTGGCAATAGCGCCCAACCAATAAAAAAGAAAGAACATGCCAACACTAAGACCAATGCCTGTTATCCGATGTGTAATCGATAAAACAGACGTAATTTGAGGTTTATAAATTTGTAAGTGTGGGGATAGTGGGCGATGAGGTGGCTGCATTGACATTAAATTTTAGCAAAATTATTTGATAACTTTAATTATTGTATGTTTTATGACGCTGCAGGTCAACCCCATTAGAAATTCTAAAAAATAAACAAAAAAATTTTTTCAGCGCTATTGTAAAATATAAAATGATACTTAAATAGGGTTTATGAAACAGTTCATTTCACTAACAATCAGGAATTAAAATGACAAATATTTCATTAACAAAAACTCTAACACTCGCGATGGTTAGCCACCTTGCGATTACAACAGCTTCATTTGGCGCTGATTTAAATGAGGCAATCGATCTTGCTCCAATAACTAAAACAGTTGAGCAAGTTAAAGACCAAGATTCTGTAATCATTGACATCGAAAACCAACTACCAGCTCAACAACTCAGCACAAAGCAAATTTTAGACGAAAAAGGCAAAGAAGCCTCCACAGCTTTTAAAATGCTTGATACTGGTATTAAGTACGGAATTGTTGCCGGTGGCATTGCAGCTGGTGCAGGTCTTGCTTGGTTTTATGGCCCAGCTCTTGCTTTTACTGCAGCTTATAAAACAAGTATATTTTTAGCTACTGCTGCTACAACACCCACCTGGTATGCTTATAAATTTGTTGTTGAACCCGCAGCTATTGATGCAGGTATCTATTTCGCAACATCTCCTCTTGTTCAAACAGCGATTGGTGCAGCTGCTTCTGGACTTGGGTATGGCTTCGGCAAAATAGGCTGTGCAACTTATGAAGGTGTAAAATATACTGTTGGCACAGGCATTCCTACAATAGCAAAGTTTACCGCAGAAACCACATATTCTGCTGTTTCAACAGTTGGTACAGCGACATATAATACTGGTGCTTATCTTGCGCCAAAAATTAGCAACGCTGCTTATACTGTTGCGTCAACAGCAGCAAACACAGCTTCTTCTTTTGCAAGTTCTGCATGGAATTGGTGGTCAGGTGCAAAATCAGTTGCCTCAGTATTACCTATATAATAAAAATAATATAAAATAAAATCTCACCTTTATCCCCGTCTAGGCTAGGCGGGGATATTTTTTTATACGAGTCATTACATAATAGTCTCTATACTGGATAAAACACATTTCCTAACTCACAAAGCACAACAATTATACCTACAGCAAAGACAAATATCCGCAAACTTTTATAAGTTGTGCATTGATAAAAAACCTTTTTGATAGGCATTTTATCTGCTTTCCCCAATAGATAAATAGGCAGAAAAATAGCAATGATTGTTAAGATTAAACCTGCAAATCCAAGTGCCCGAATAAAAACATCTGGTATAAGCATCCCAACCAATAACGGCGGCACCAATGTCAAAAGCAAAATAAACGGACGATTAATTAAAGATGGTGGCAAATGCTGATCCCAAAAACTAATAATCGCTAATCCTACACCAATTGCCGATGTTAAAATGGCAAGAAGCCCGACAACCCAGCTAAGAGGCTGCAACCACGAAAATCCCGTGGCTTGATTCAACGCTTGCATCAATTGGCCTAATTCGGCTTTTTGAGTGAGTAACACTTGATAAAACTCAGGTGATTTTATATACAAAATAGACAGCGTAACAAACACCCAAGAAACATAAGCAACCAGAGGAATAAGACTTCCCCAAAAAAAGGCTTTTTTCAAAGCAATCGCATCGTATTCACAATAAACCACCATCATATTTTGAATGATATGATAGCCAAAAGATGTAAAAATAACAGGAATAGCAATTTGCCACACCGTATATTGTTGCCAGTTTGAGACAATAGAAACGAAATGCGTTATTCTTAATTCTTCACTAAGTCCCGCCATTAAAACAATTATTGCACCTAACATCACGATAAATAAAACGCGATTATGATGGTCAACCCAACGCAAATTGCCCATTAAAATAAGAATAATTAACGCCGTCATGATAGAAAATGATGGACAATAATCAAAAATCTGCCCCATCGAATGTTGATTTAAAAAAGTTTCCAGGACAGAAGCACCACCAAACAAATAAGCTGCCATTAACGCATAAGTTAATATAAGCAGACTCGCATCTCCTATAATCTTAGCAACTGACCCACTGAAAAATTGTCCAAGCCCGCCAAGAGTCATTCCTTTTCCTGCACGAAGATTTAATTCAAGGCCGTATAATCCAGCTAAATACATAACAAACCATATAATAACCATGGCTGCTGTTCCTCCAATCAATCCCAATGCCGAAATTGTTAAGGGAAGCGCTAACATTCCAGCACCAATGGTTGTTCCTGCCACCAAGCAGGCAGCACCAATTGTCTTTGAGGACATAACATCACTCCTTATGAAATTTTAAATATATATATGAGATAATGAAGGGAATAGGTTATTTAATTGCGCTGCTTAAGCGCAAAATAGAGTTTCGTCGTATAAAAAATAGAATTAATAGAAATAATCACAAAAGAAACTCCTTTTTTTAAACTTAATAAATAGCATCAATTCTGTCAAGTTTTATGTATGATTTTCTCATGATCTAAAAGTTGCATTATCAAAAAATGTATCTAGTCCTCGTCCATGGAAATAAAGAACATTCCCCAAAATTCCTGTTTGAATAGCTGTTTCAGAATCGCATTTTGTAAGAACAATTTTGTCATGGCCTACTGTTTCAACAATACTCTTTAACTTACCAAGGTTATTGACAAAGTTACTGCTCCAAACAAATTTCAACGAATCGATAGCCAATTTCGTAAAATTAATATAGTCAATATGATGAACAGTCAGACCACAAAGACCAAGATGACATCCTTTTTCATGAAGCATTTTTAAAGCATAATCAAAGGCTTCTGGATGCACCATAAAATCAACCACATCTACATCAAATGTTAATTTTTTTGTCGGCGTTGAGTGACGAAGAAAATTTTGAAATGTCGACGTTACAAGGGTTCGCAAATTTAGATTCACATTAATGGCCGGCACATTTTTTTGATCCATAAATCCTGGCAAGCTTTGAAGAACTTGTTTATCTACATAAAATCCAATTTGACGAAACAACCAAATATTTGCAGCTAAAGGTTCATTAACTTTAAGGTATGCTTGCAAGGCATCTAAAGAAATATAGTAATGATAGGATTGAACTGTCGGATTACAATCTTTATCAAATGCTACAATCGGTTCTCGTTTTAAAAAAATACTAATATCCGAACTTTTAATACTATTTTCAATAAGAGACAGTGTTTCAAGATTGATTCCCGAAATCAACAGCGGGACTTTATTTGCATCTGTACCGGTTAGATCGCCTAAATCCTTATTGTTATACATAGGATTTTGATCAATATTTATCATCATTTCTTGAAATTCAGGAAATTTATGCTTTAAAGGATGAAAAGCGTAAAAAGGCTCAGATTTTAAGTTGCTATTAATAAAAGAGTCTGTAAATAACATTCGCCTAAACTGGCTTAAGCATCTTTCAACTAAAATCATTGAGGTATTAAGAGAAATATAAACTAAATCATCATTTTTAAGAATAAATGCTTTTCCTGCAAGTGGTGCAAAAACTTGCTTCAATCGAGAAAAAATTTCTAAAATCTGGAGCGGTTGGTGATCATAAGGTAATAATTCTGACAAATAAAAATGGATAGCAAGTCCTTTTTCTGCCTTATGACTTACTGAATTCAAGTACGGTATAATACTTGGAAGATTTGAATTAGTCTGTGATGATGGTGATTGAGAATCCATTATTACCTTAAATTTTATATCACTTTTCTGTTTCCATAATGCTTGACAGAAACTAATAAACAGTAAAGATATCAAAAAGCTTCGCACTATTAAAAAATTTGACTCGCTTTTCATAAAAAAATTGATCAAAATGCCTTGATAGAAACAACAGATGTCTAATAAAAATGATGGAAAAAATGCTTGCTCAACGGTTATCTTTTATAAAACCTTCCCCTACTCTTGCCATGTCAGCAAAAGCAGCACAAATGAAAGCCCAAGGAATTAATGTCATTAACCTCAGTGCTGGGGAACCCGACTTTGATACACCTGATTTTATTAAACAAGCCGCTACAAAAGCCATGGCGGATGGGATGACTAAATACACAGCCGTTGATGGTCTACCTGCCCTTAAAAAGGCTATTCAGAAAAAATTCTTGAATGACAATCAACTAAAATATGAACTAGATGAATTAGTTGTTTCAACAGGTGGCAAACAAGTGTTGTTTAATGCTTTGATGGCAACCATCAATGAAGGCGATGAAGTCATTATACCTGCTCCTTATTGGGTTTCTTACCCAGATATAACCGCATTATTTGGAGGCATACCGATCAGTGTTAATTGCCTTCAAGAAAATGCATTTAAGCTCACACCCGCACAGCTTGATCAGGCCATTACGCCACGAACAAAATGGTTAATATTGAACTCTCCTTCTAATCCTACAGGTGAAGTTTATAGCAAAGAAGAACTGATTGCCCTTGGTAACGTTCTTTTAAAACACCCCCATGTTTGGGTGCTCTGTGATGATATTTATGAATATCTGGTTTACGATGGTCTTCGTTTCCACACGCTTGCCTCTGTGATACCTGAATTAAAAGATCGAATTCTGATTGTGAATGGCGTTTCTAAATCCTATTCGATGACAGGATGGCGCATTGGTTATGGTGCCGGCCCCCGCCCTCTTATTAAAGCGATGGGAATGTTGCAATCTCAAAGCACATCTAATGCCTGTACAATTGCTCAATGCGCAACTATTGAAGCCTTATCATCCGATTTGTCATTTTTAAATGATTGGAAAAAACAATTCGAAACACGCCGAAATTTTATTCATACTGAAATTAATAAAATTCCCGGACTTTCGGCTCGAAAATCTGGCGGTGCCTTTTATCTTTATATTGATTGTGCAGGGATTATTGGTAAAACAACACCGACAGGCTCAATCCTTACCTGCGATAACGATGTGGCCGAATATTTGCTTGATCATGCTCGCGTTGCGGTCGTTAGTGGCAAAGCTTTTGGCCTGACACCCTATTTTCGTATTTCATATGCAACGTCCATGGAAACACTTACTACCGCGGCTGAGCGAATGAGGGCAGCTATAGCTGCATTAAAAAGTTGAAAAATAATAAAAAATTAAGAAAATTAACGGTAAGATAGAAAAAATATCAAAAGAGTTCAGAGTTAATGGACTTAGAATTGCTGAAAAATTTGCGATCGTTGCCGAAGAAGGAAGCCTGACGAAGGTTGCTAACCGCTTAAATACAACGCAATCTGCCTTAAGTCGAGCGATGAGTTTGTTTGAGCATCGTGTTAAAACTGATCTTTTTATTAGACATTCTCGCGGCATAGAACTAACAACTCAAGGTGAACGCCTTCATACCTTTGCCAAAAAAATGATTCACGAAGCAGAGGTGTTTGAGAAGTCATTTCATGAAAATATTGATGAAGTGGAAGGTGAATTAAAAATTATGACTACGCCTCATCTAGGATCAGAATGGTTGCTGCCAAAACTAAAAAAGTTCGGTGAGGATTATCCAAAGATTAAGATTAAAATAATGTTAAGGAATGGTAAAGATATCGTGGTAGAGGAAGCTGATATTGGTATTTCTTCAGCAATTCCTCATGCACCTCATTTAATACAAGAATATCTTTTTTCGGCAAATATAGCTTTGTTTGCCAGTAAAGAATACCTTGAAAAGCACGGCACTCCTCAAACTGTTAATGATTTAGATCATCATCAACTCATTACTTACGGCGGCAATACTTTTAATCCTTACGGAAATAAAAGTTGGGTTTTAAGCTTAGGCAAAGGCTTGAATGAACCATCTAGAAAATCTCATTTAGAGGTTAATTCTTTACAAGAATTAATTAAAAGCACCTTGTTGGGAATGGGTATCATTGAGGCACCCAACGATCAATCAGTTTTAAATTTTCCTGAATTGATTAGAGTACTACCAAGGAAACGTGGCCCATTGCTGAAAATTTATTATGTTTTTTCTCAAAGGCGAAAAAATTCTAAAAAAATAAAATTACTTCTTGAATATTTGAAGGAAAACTAATCTTCAAATATCTTTAAACTAATTTTTTAGAAATAAGTATACAATGATATGGATGAGTTTTAGTGTTTTCAATATGCACCTGCTGCATCTATTTTTCCTTTTTATTATTAAAGATATTTTCTACATTAACTTAATGAGATTAACAAAAATTCATATCACCTATAGCAAAATCTCATATATTCTAGCGACGATAAAAAATCTTATAAATTCTCAACAAAAAAATTTTTTAATTCTCTTTTTACTGCATTTTTCATCTGAAATAAATCTATAAAAATTTATTTTCCTAAATTTTACAAAGTTTTTCAAAAAAAACGTATTGCTATGTAAAATTTTGAGAGGAGCTATGATTCCTAAGAGGCTGTAAGAAATCAACAGTTTCCCTTACATATACCCCACAACAATGCTTACAAATAGGAAACAGGATGCGGGATATTAACCTAAAAGAAATCACTCAAGGATTAGAGGGAGATGATCTTACTTTTTCTTATACTCTTAAAAAGTCACTAATAAAGAATGGAATGAGTTTCATTCTTCAACAACAAGAAACCGGATTTTCTTTAACGATTCAACTGAAAGAAATAGATGATGCATTGAGTGTGACGAAATTTTCGTTGGTTGAGAAATCTAATCTTGAACAGCAAAGTTTATCTTTATACGATGCCGCGGTGGTGGAAATTGTCTTACAAGCGCTAGATTTATTATTCATGGTGGCTGACCATGTTGACCAACCCGAAATAGCGTTTATCATCTCAAAAGATGAGGCAATCCATTTATCGGCGTTTACGTGTTTTTTTGATGTGCATTGCATCCTTCAAACAGTTTCGCAAGATTATGATATGTTTGTTAATAAAACAGAAATTCTGAAAACAACCGTCCGACGCGAGCTGTGGCAACGTCAAGGATACGACCGTTACTTGCGTAATTATTTGCAAAATCGCCAAAAAGGGCATGTTTTTTCAGAAGCAGAATTTATCCCAGCGCCCCAGCAACCCTCAAACATCATTGCCTTTCCCCTATGATTTGCGAGATTGAACGTCGTATTGGTCAACAAGTAAAACGCCAACGACAAGTTTTAAAATTAACTCAAGTGCAACTAGCAGAAACCTTGGGTGTCACCAGTCAGCAAATTCATAAATATGAAAAAGGAATCGATCGCTTGGCGGCCAGCCGGCTGTTACAGCTCAGCAAAATTCTTGGTGTACCCATCACCTTTTTTTATGATGGGTTAGAGCAAGAAAAAGACTTACGTGTGACGTGCACAATCAGTAATGGTAAACAGTTTGCCATAAAATTTGTAGATCTAGGAAATGTTATCACTGATATTTCTGTGTTATAAACAATTCTCTAAGCCGTTTTTACCGCATACATCAAATAGTTTACATTCACATCATCGGTGAGCGACCATGTCCATTTAAATGGACAAAAGCTCATACCTATGACATTTTTAAATAAACAATCACTGGCGCGAACGGAAGTTGCGAGTTCGGCAGGCGTTAAGAATTTATGCCAATCATGCGTCCCACGTGGCAACCAACGCATGACGTATTCTGCGCCTAAAATGGCTACACCATAAGCTTTCCATGTGCGATTAATTGTGGAAAGGATTAATGCTCCCCCTGGCTTAAGTAGCTTGGAACAATACTGAATAAATGCATCAACATCAGCAACATGTTCAACCACTTCTAAAGCTAAAATAACATCCAAAGATGGCTCATTTGCTGCAACCATTTCTTCGATAGAGGTTGTGCGGTAATCAATATTCAAACCCATTTGTTGAGCATGGTCACGCGCCACCTCAATGGTTGGCTCACTGGCATCAACGCCGACAACTTGTGCGCCCAGGCGGCACATGGGTTCACTGATGAGGCCGCCCCCGCAACCGATATCAAGCAGTCGAATACCTGTGAATGGATATACTTGGTCGCGTTGTAACCCTAGATGAGTTATTAATGTTTCATGAATGTATTGAAGACGCGTCGGATTTAAGTCATGAAGCGGTTTGAAGGGGCCATTTTCGTCCCACCAATTTTGACTAATTTTTGAAAATTGTTCAATTTCAGCATTGTTTAGTGTTGTTTGTTGCATATTTTGTGACTCATTGCTTGCGTCGTGGTTTATAAACCGTGTAAGAATAAGCATATATTACTATTAAAATCACGCAAAAAGAAATAACGGCGGAAATAGACTTGCGTATTGTTCAAAAGTATGGTGGCACTTCTGTTGCAGATATTGCTCGATTAGAAAATGTTGCTTTGCGTATTAAACGAGACGTTGACGCTGGCCATCAAATTGCGGTTGTTGTATCGGCGATGGCCGGTGTGACAAACCAATTGGTTGCTTATACGAAATCTTTTTCAAATATCCAAAATAGTCCAGAACATGATACAGTTATTTCCACAGGGGAGCAAATCACCACGGGATTATTAGCATTGGCATTGCAGCAATTAGGTCTTCAATCTCGTTCGTTCATGGGATGGCAAGTGCCCATCAAAACTAGTGATGATTATACAAATGCGCATGTTTTAACGGTTGATTCTGAGCAGTTAGAAGCATGTTTTAAAAAGGGTATTATCCCAGTTATTGCTGGATTTCAAGGAATTACCAGCCAGGGTCGTATTGCGACATTGGGTCGAGGTGGGTCAGATACAACAGCAGTCGCGGTGGCTGCGGCTATTAAGGCTGATCGCTGTGATATTTATACAGATGTAGATGGCGTTTATACAGCGGACCCACGAGTTGTAAGTAAAGCACAAAAGTTGAATCAAATTAGTTATTCTGAAATGCTTGAGCTGGCAGCACAAGGGGCAAAAGTTCTTCATTCACGTTCCGTTGAAACAGCAATGCGACATTTAGTTTATGTGCGGGTTCTTTCTAGTTTTAATGATCAGCCTGGTACAGACATTATGGACATCCCCGTTACAAATATGGCACGCATCAGCGGTATCACTCATACTATTGGATGGGTAATGATTCAACTAGAGACAGATAATTTTAATATTTTAATGATTCGCTCTCTTGAAAATACAATTAAGAATGCCAATATATTAATAGACTCCTTTTCTGTTAACGAAGAAAGCGGTATAATATTTATACGATTTATTGTTCAAAAGGCTGATTTTGCAAAAACAATTCAATCTTTTGAAAAAAATGATTATTATTCTGAATATAAAGGGTTACATATTGAACCTGATTTTGCAAAGATATCTATCATAGGATTAGACTTTTTAGGAAAATCAGGTATCACACAACGATTTTTAGAAATTATAAAGCAAATAAATATATCATCTTGCCTAACGCATTTTTCCACAACACGCCTTAGTTTTAGTGTTAAGGAAGAACACGCAGAAGCCATAATACAGATATTTCATACAGCATTTGAATTGGATCAAAAAAATGAATCAGACACTACAGAAACTATGGCAGCGCGGTTGTGAATTTTTGGGAACAGAAACGGCTATTTTAGGCGGTGCTATGTCCTGGGTTTCCGAAAGAAACCTTGTAGCTGCTATATCGAATAGTGGTGGTTTTGGCGTTATTGCTAGTGGTGCAATGCCACCTGAGTTATTGGCAGAAGAGATTAAAGGGACTCAAGAGTTAACAAACAAGCCCTTTGGTGTGAATTTGATTACGATGCACCCTAAAATTTCTGAGCTTATCGATGTTTGTATTGCTTCAAAAGTAGGCCATATTGTATTGGCAGGTGGATTACCATCTTCTGCTGCTATTCAACAAATTAAGTCTGCAAAGATGAAGCTCATTTGTTTTGCGCCCACTCTTTCTCTTGCTCAAAAACTTATTAAACTGGGTGCTGATGCATTGATTATTGAAGGGCATGAAGCTGGCGGACATATCGGGCCTGTTTCGACAAGTGTATTGGCTCAAGAAATTTTGCCTCACGTTACGGATGTTCCTGTATTTGTGGCAGGTGGTATTGGTAGAGGAGAAGCAATTGTGACTTATCTTCAAATGGGAGCGTCAGGTTGTCAATTGGGCACACGGTTTGTTTGTGCAACTGAATCAAAAGCGCATCCTAATTTTAAACGTGCTTTTATTAAAGCAAATGCACGTAATGCTATTGTCTCAACTCAATTAGATAGTCGTTTCCCAGTGATTCCTGTAAGAGCATTGGCAAACAAAGCAACTCAGCAATTTATTGAAGTTCAGCAAGAATTTATCACAAAAGTTAATGAAGGTTTGGTAGAACAAAAAGAAGCACAACTGCAAATTGAACATTTTTGGGCTGGGGCATTACGCAGGGCTGTTATTGAGGGCGATATTGAAACAGGGTCAATTATGGCTGGCCAAAGTGTTGGAATGGTTACCTGCGAACAATCAATGCAAGAAATTATCAATGAATTAGTATCACAAGCTGGTAATTATTTAAGTTATTAGGTTATAGTCATTATGGTTAACCACTTTTTTAATTTGCAAATAGTCAAAAAGAAATACACGTATGCTTATATCAGTCATCATCTCTACTTATAATTGGCCTGATGCGCTTGGGTGTGTTTTAAATGCTCTTAAGCATCAAAGTGATCAAAATTTTGAAATTTTAATTGCAGATGATGGGTCTAGTGATAAAACAAAAGAAGTTATTAACCAATTTAGTAAGTTCAGTTCCATTCTAGTTACCCATGTTTGGCAGGAAGATTGCGGATTTAGAGCAGCAGCTATTCGTAATAAAGCTGTTGTTCAAGCAAAAGGTGAATATCTTGTGTTCATTGATGGTGATTGTATTGCGTTGCCTTCTTTTATCCAACAACACCGTTTTCTTGCAGAAAAGAATTTTTTTGTATCGGGAAATCGTGTCTTACTTTCTGAAAAGGCAACCCCTAAATATCTCGAGAATGAAGAGTTATTTTCAAAAGCGAGCCTTTGGCTTTGGATAATGAGATGGTGGAAAGGGGACTGTAATCGTTGGTTGCCGTTTGTTAAATTAAATCTTGGAGCTTTAAGAAAACTTCGTCATCAACGGTGGAAAGGGGCAAAAACATGCAACCTAGGAGTTTTTCGTCAGGATTTTATTGCAATCAATGGCATGGATGAGACTTATATTGGGTGGGGATTTGAAGATTCAGATCTAGTTGTTAGGCTTCAAAACAGTGGTATAAAGAGAAAAGATGGGCGGTGCTTTATTCCCATTATTCATTTATGGCATTTGCAAAATAAACATCCCGTAACTTCAGTTGAAAATTTTTCTCGACTGCAAGACGTTATAAAATCAAAAGTATCATGGGCAATCAAAGGTATAAATCAGTATATAGCTAATTAAATCCGAAATATTTATTTTCTATGCTGATTTCGGATCTTAGATGCTTTAATCCTCATAAAAAATGTAATTTGCAGATTTTAAGACTTGAAGTCTCATTCAAAATTGCACCATAAAATGTAAAATTACTTAAGCATTTTGACTAGATTAGCTCTTATTTATTCTTTTTATCTATAAACTTTACCAAGTTTGTAGAGTTAAATAGACTAGTTCGTTTCTATCAAAACTCAGCTTCATTTTTAACTAAAAATATCTCAAAATCATCTTTATGATATTTTTCTTAAGAATTTAACATGCTACCTGTTGTTTTTTTCTTGGGCTAATAATAAGTAGCAGCACAAGAGCAAAAATTGCAATAAACATAGAGCAAATAAAAGACATAGATTCACCATAATAATCTGCAATAAGTCCAGCGGCACTATTAGAAATAAGAACCGAACACGCACAGATAAGATAAAACATCCCAAATCCAGTACCACGTAAATCTTCAGGAACACTGTCTGCAACTAACGACATGAATAAACTTTGAGTGACAGCCATCTGAATCCCACAAAAAGCAACGCCAATTAAAACAGTTTCAACATTTGTGGCACAAGCAAGCAGCAAATCGCCAATGATTAAGCAGACAAACCCCACTGCCAAAACATTATAGCGACCAAATTTATCTGACAAGCGACCTGCAGGGTAAGAAAACAATGAGTATGTAGAGTTATAAATCAATAAAATAAGAGGCGTATTTTTACCAAGTAACCCAAAGTTCTGATGCGCATGCAAAACCATAATCGCTTCACCAAGTTGAGCAATTAGGAAAATACAAACCACTATCATCAGCAACCAATAATCTCGACCCAGGCGAGGGATGTCAGACAGATGAATAGGTTTACGTAATTGTTTATCTTTCGGATGCATATTTTGTTCAGGTTCACGAATCATAAACATCATAATAAGAACAGATATCATAGCTGGAATAGATGCAAGCCAAAAGACCTTTTGATAGTCATCATCGTTCCAATACATCAACATAAGGCCAAATAAAGCCCCGAAAAATGATCCAGCCGTTCCAAGGCTAATACGCAAGCCATAACAAGCTCCACGAATAGGTTGAGGAGATAAATCTCCCACCAGTGCATCACGCGGTGAAGCTTGAATGCCATTACCCAAACGATCAAGAATTTTTGCCGCCACGACGGCATGAAATGTACTAAACATTGCCATTAAGGGACGACTTAACAAGCATAAGGTGTAACCCAAAACAATGATGAATTTACGGCGACGCAAATAATCACTATAGACGCCAGAAAGAAGTTTCGTGAGGAATGAAAGCCCTTCTACAATTCCTTCTAAAATACCGATCCAGCTTGTTGCAACGCCTAAGACAGATTTCATATAAACCGGCACGAGACTACGAATCATAACGGAAGAAAGGTTGACGAAAAAAACCGCTATACCGAGACCCCAAATCGCGGGGGGAATAGAAGGAAGTTCTTGATTTTCATTATCAGGATTAATCATCATTCTCTCGGTTTTTTAAATGTAATTATTAGAAGGATTTTTTATGAAGAAATACAGGCGTAGATAAAGTGGTAGGTATAAAAAAGGAAATAGAAAATGCTTAAGGATAAAATCCCATCTCAAGAACTTTTTTGCCACGAAAATAGTGCCAGTTTCTAAAAAACTTTACGGAGGTAAGAAAGACCGTAAACTACGCCAAATTTATATTTGCACAATGCCTTTTAATATAACATTTGTCAACACTTACATATGATGAATTTTAGATGCCCTTTATATTAACTTTAACCTTGATTTATATTTTCTGAAAACTACCTCTTCAAAAAGGTACTTATATAAACTAAGGAATTTTATGATGAGCAAATCTTATCTTAACCGTTTAAGCATGCTTTTGATTGGAGGAATTTTTTTAGGAGCGGCTTCTTTTCCGGCTAGTGCTCACTGGGCAAATATGAACATTGGTACATTTGACAGTGGTTCCATGTCACAAAAGCTTCCTTTTGGTGGTGCTTTTACGTTTACTCAACCGGATATAAAAGAATTACCAGGACGATATGAGCGACGCACTAAATTATTTTTTGGGATTAAAGATGGTTATTGGTCTATCGCTTATAAAAGCAAGCCTGAGATCGATAGCGTTGATCGAAGGGAGTTTGGGCGTTTTGCTGTGACAGCTGTCGATGTGGAAAATAATAAATATGAGATTACACTTTATGATGCTGATTTTAAGGGCGTTTATAATGCAAGTGTTAAGGAGTCAACTGGGTACGATCCTGATAGCTGCAAGGTTCCTCTTGCTGATAAAAAAGTTGTCGCTGTCATGGAATTAAGTGTTGATAAAGAGAAAAAGTTGGTTGTCGGTAAAGTGGTCAAAGCTGACTCCCAAGACATTAGTTATGTTGAAGGAGATATGTTGCCAATGAAGGCTAAGGACACTCTACCCAACATTCCTAATCACGATGGCTCTAAAGATTCTCATAAATCTAAAGATTCTCAAATCTAAAGGCTCAAAGCATAAGTCTAAAGATTCCAAAGACTCTGAAGCTTGTATTTGTCCTCACCTTTAAAATTTTCTTAGTAACGATCAGATGAGGCTTTATTGAAAAGAATAAATGTTTTCCAATAAAGCCTCTGCTTTAATAAATGCTCTCAAACACTCAATTTAATGTTGAATTAACTCAATTTTTTCTTTAATAAGTCATTTACAATAGCTGGATTTGCTTTTCCTTGTGTGGCTTTCATCGCAAGTCCTACAAAAAAACCAAATAGCTGTTGCTTGCCCGCACGATACTCCGCAACTTTATCTACATTTTCTAACATAAGCGTATCGATCATACTTTCAAGGGCATTAACATCAGTAATTTGCTTTAACCCTAGATCATCAACCAATTGAATAGGAGATTTACCTGTTTCCCATAGTTTTAGAAATACATCTTTGGCAATTTTTCCAGAAATAGTTTCATCTAAGATTAAATCGACAAGCTCAGCCAGATGGGCTGGTATTAACCTCATGGTCTCAATCGTTTCTCCTTCGCGGTTCAACGCACCGAAAACCTCACCCATTAACCAATTTGCAATTTGTTTGGCTGCTTGTTGCTTGTTTGTAGCTTTACTGACCGCAACGGCTGTTTCATAAAAGGCAGCTATTTCTTGTTCGCTGACTAAAACAAACGCGTCATATTTTGGCAAACCAAAGCTATCCATTAACCGTTGTTGTTTTGCATCGGGCAATTCAGGCAATGTGGCTTTAATTTTTTCAATACGTTCTTCGGTCAATCGCAGTGGTGGTAAATCGGGGTCAGGGAAATAACGGTAATCATGCGCATCTTCTTTGCTACGCATTGATCGTGTAACACCTTTTCCCGCATCAAAAAGGCGTGTCTCTTGTGCAATTTTACCGCCATCTTCTAAAATTTCCATTTGCCGCTGAATTTCAAAGTCCACAGCTTGACCTAAGAAACGAATAGAGTTGACGTTTTTAATTTCAGCGCGTGTTCCAAGCGCCTCTCCTGGGCGACGCAATGAAATGTTGGCATCAACACGTAAACTGCCTTGTTCCATATTGCCATCACAGGTGCCAAGATAACGCAAAATAGTCCGCAATTTTTTAACATACGCCATCGCTTCGGCGGTGGAACGAATGTCGGGTTCAGACACAATTTCCATCAGCGCAATACCACAACGATTGAGGTCAATATAGGTTTTTGTGGGATGAAGATCGTGCGTACTTTTCCCTGCATCCATTTCTAAATGTAGGCGTGTCACCCCAATACGTTTAGATTCACCATTTTCCAGATCAATATCTAAATATCCTTCACCAACAATTGGTCGTGTAAATTGAGAAATCTGATAACCGCAGGGAAGGTCAGCATAAAAATAATTCTTGCGATCAAAAACCGAAAATTGGTTGATTTGTGCATTAATGCCAAGGCCGGTTTTAATGGCCTGGTCAACGCAAACATGATTTAAAACAGGTAACATGCCTGGCATGGCTGTGCCAAAAAAACCTACTTGAGTATTGGGCTCAGCACCAAAGGTAACGGAACAACCATCAAATAACTTAGTGGTAGAGGTAACTTGGGCATGGACTTCTAAGCCAATAACGACTTCCCATAAACTGGTGCGTCCTTGAATAAGATTTGTTGTATCTTGCATATTAGGCAGCCTTTCCAAGGTTGTGAACTTGCGATGTAAAATTAGCACATTCTTCTAAAGCTAAGCTGGCATTTAACAGATTTTGCTCAGACATAGCTGGCCCAATTAATTGCAACCCAAGAGGTAATCCTTTTTCATCCAGACCTGCTGGAATAGAAATACCGGGCAGATTTGCTAAATTGACAGTCACAGTGAAGATGTCGTTAAGGAACATTGTAATAGGATCCGTTGGTTTTTCATCCATAGCAAAGGCTGACCCTGGCGTTGTGGGGGTGAGCAACAAGTCAACGTCTTTGAAAACACGCTTAAAATCTTCAGCGATAAGACTTCGAATTCGCTGTGCTTTTAAATAATAGGCATCATAATAACCAGCTGATAGCACATATGTACCAATCATCAAACGACGTTGAACTTCAGCGCCAAAGCCAGCAGCGCGTGTATTTTCATATAACTCGTCCAATGTCTTACCCTCAACACGAAGTCCATAGCGAACACCATCATAGCGTGCCAGGTTTGAAGATGCTTCAGCGGGTGCAATAATATAATATGTAGGAAGCGCGTGAGGTGTCATCGGAAGGCTAACTTCTTGAACTGTGGCGCCGCAACTTTTCAACCAATCAATACCTTGTTGAACAAGAGCAGCTGTTGTTGCTGACAGATTTTCTAAATATTCTTTGGGGATACCAATTCTCAATCCTTTCACATTTTGATTGAGCTGCCCTAGAAAATCATAACGCGGTTGCGAAAGTGAGGTAGCATCCCAAGGATCATAACTGGCCATTGTTTGTAACATTAAAGCCGCATCGCGTACGGTATGGGTAAGGGGGCCTGCTTGATCAAGAGAAGAGGCAAATGCAACCATGCCGCGCCTGGAACATAAGCCATAGGTAGGTTTAATGCCAACCAATCCGCAATACGCTGCAGGCTGACGAATGGATCCACCTGTATCAGAGGCTGTCGCAGCAAGACAAAGCTTACCCGCAACGGCTGCTGCTGATCCACCGGACGAGCCACCAGGCACTAAGTTCTTTTCTGGGCGATTTTTTTCCCGCCACGGGTTTATACAATCCCCGAAATAACTCGTCATATTTGACGACCCCATTGCAAATTCATCCATGTTGGTTTTACCAAGCATGACCGCGCCGGCATCAAACAGGTTTTGAGTCACTGTAGATTCATACGATGGTACGAAATTTTCAAGAATTTTTGACCCAGCTGTTGTACGCACGTCTTTTGTGCAAAACAAATCCTTAATACCTAAGGGTAAACCTTCCAAAGGTCGTGCTGTGCCCTGTTTCAAGTGGTTATCTGATTGTTTGGCTTGATCCAAGGCAAGGTCAGGTGTTTGTGTGATATAGGCATTTAGATGTTGATTCTGAGCCATGTTGTCAAGAAAGGCTTGGGTTAAGTCAACGGCAGAAAAGTCTTTATTTTGCAAACCATCGCGAGCTTCAATAAGCGTTAACTCAGTTAATTTTGTTTTTGTCATTGGTTGGTTCCTTATTCAACAACTTTTGGCACGGCAAACATATCATGGGCTTTTTCTGGCGCATTGGCGAGAACAGCTTCAACTACATTTCCATCACAAATAATGTCTTCACGCTCTGGTATTTGTCGTTCTTGCTGATCAGTGAAAATTTCTGCAGCAGAGGTGTCAACTTGTTGAAGTTGGTCAATCCAATGCAAAATGCCATTTAATTGTTGTTGCATGCTGACCAAACCTTCATCTGAAAATTTCAAACGAGAGAGGCGAGAAACCTTTTTCACATCTTCAAGAGTTAACGACATTGTAAACCTTTTGTTTAAGTTGAAACCAAATATTAAACGTCAATCGAACACCATACCGGTGCATGGTCCGATGCTTTTTCTTTACCACGAGGTGCTTTGTCAATACCAGTGCTTTCCAGTCGATCTGTTGCTTGTGGTGACAATAAAAGATGATCAATGCGCAACCCTGCATCATTTGGCCAAGCTTGGCTACGGTAATCCCACCAACTATAGAGTTTTTCGTGAGGATGGTCGATACGAAATCCATCACGATAGCCCAGATTTAATAATGCGTAAAAAGCTTTGCGTTCAGGGATCGAACATAAAACATCGCCTGTCCAGGCTTTTGGATCAGCAACATCTAAATCTGTTGGGGCAATATTATAATCTCCACCGATCACAACAGCTTCTTCGTATTGCAGTAACGATTTCATATGTTGGTGAAGTCGTTCTAGAAAGACCAATTTATAGGCATATTTATCAGTGCCAACTGCCTGACCATTGGGTACATAAACAGAGGCGACTCGCACCCCATTTGTAACCGCTTCGATATAGCGTGCTTGAATGTCTTCTTCAAAAAAAGTAAGACCGCGTTGTACATCTTCAATCGGAGATTTAGAAAGAATCGCAACGCCATTGAATGTTTTTTGTCCATGAATAGCAATGTTATACCCCAGATCCTCTATTGCCTCTAACGGAAAAGAATGAGCTTCGCATTTGATTTCTTGAAGCAACATGAGATCAGGTTGGTGATCTCGTAGCCACTCAGTTAAAATGTCAAGGCGCGCACGAACAGAATTTACATTCCAAGTTACAATTTTCATAATTAGAACAATCTCTTAGATTGAAAAAGAATTACCGCAACCGCAAGAGGCTGTGGCATTTGGATTTTTTAAAACAAAGCTTGATGACACCATGTCTTCTACATAATCAAGCATCGAGCCTTCCAACAACCCAAGCGAGACCTCATCAACAATAACTTCAGCGCCATTATGGGCAAAAATCAGATCATCAGATAGTTGTTGATCATCTAATACAAAATGATATTGAAAGCCAGAACAGCCACCGCCTGAAACACTAATTCTTAGACGCAAATTATCTTGTTTAACTTCTTCACTTAGCAGCGTCAAGATGCGCTTGGCAGCATTATCAGTGACAGAAAATTGATGTATCATTATTTTTCCCCTTCAACCTATAAAATACAGCAATTCTGCAAGGCTTCAAGACATTTTTAATGGAAATTTTTTATAATACAGAGATATCAGCGATAACATTTCCTGGATCTATAAATTTTATGACAAATTGCTTGAGTTAATTTTAAGGCTTGTCGTTGGTGTTTTACTTGTTGACCAATACGACGTTCAATCTTGCAAATCATAAGGGGAACGCAATGATGTTTGAGGATTTCTAAAGCTGACGTTAAAGTAACCCCACGCGGATGTCTAATAAAAAGGTCAGTCTTCAGGCGATATTCAAACAAATCCATATAAGAAACAGCTTTTGTCATGCCAGCGAAAGCTGGCATCCATGTATAGTTAAACCAATAATCTTAATGGATCTTCGATCAGTGATTTAAAAGCTTCGAGGAATCGCGCACCTACGGCACCATCAACCGCACGATGATCAGCAGATAAAGTACAACTCATAACAGTCGCAACCGCCAATACACCATCCTTAACTATCGGGCGCTTCTCTCCCGCACCAACGGCTAAGATACATGCCTGCGGTGGATTGATAATCGCACTAAATTGTTTGATACCATACATACCAAGATTAGAAATTGTAAAACTACCACCTTGATAATCTTCTGGCGCAAGTTTACCAGCGCGGGCTTTTTCAGCCAAAATTTTTACTTCAGCGGAAATATCTTTCATTGATTTAAGATTTGCTGAGCGCACCACTGGTGTTACTAACCCACCATCAATGGCTACCGCCACACTAATATCAGCTGCTTGGAATTGACGAATGTGCGTATCCATCCATGAAACATTGGCTTCTGGTACTTTGATCAATGCTAACGCACAAGCACGCACAATGAAATCATTCACTGAAAGTTTACCACCCTCAAGGCGAACATTCACATCTGAACGTAAAGCAAGCAACGCGTCCAGCTCGCAATCCACATTCAAATAAAAATGAGGGACCTGTTGTTTTGATTCCGTCAATCGACGAGCAATCACTTTGCGCATGTTGTTAAGGGGTAAATCCGCATAACCAGAGTCACCATATACGGTGGTTGGCGCAGGGGGGGCAGAAGTGCTTTTAGAAGGTGTAAGAACTGCTTGTTCAACATCTGCTTTGATAATTCGACCCCGAGGACCTGAACCAGTGATACTAGTTAAATTGACTTGATTTTGTTCTGCCACGCGTTTAGCCAACGGACTCGCAAAGAGGCGTTCCCCTGTTGTTGAATTAGCGGAAGTAGCAGCACTGGGTGCATCAGCAAATTTTGGTGCAGAGGCAGATGCAGTTGATTGTGCAGAAACAGCAACACCTGCTGTAGAAATAAACGCATCTATCCTTGCTGCATCTTCACCTTCTTCTAGCAATACCGCAATCAAACTATTAACTTTGACACCTTCAGCCCCCGCAGCCACAATAATTTTAGCAAGTGTTCCTTCTTCCACTACCTCAATTTCCATTGTCGCTTTATCGGTTTCTATTTCTGCTAAGACTTGACCTGATTTAACGGTATCTCCTTCGGACTTTAACCAACGAACAAGATTTCCTTCTGTCATTGTTGGACTTAAAGCAGGCATCAAAATTTTTACTGGCATCCATCCATTCCTTATAACTTGTAACAGGCGGCTTGAGCCGCTTTAATGATTTTTTCTACACTGGGCAGTGCCAGTTTTTCTAGGTTTGCTGCATACGGCAAAGGTACATCTTCAGCAGCAACACGAATAGGTGGTGCATCTAAATAATCAAAGGCTTCTTCACAAATCATTGTTGCTAACTCAGCCCCAATCCCTGCAAAAGGCCAACCTTCTTCCACACTGATTAATCGATTAGTTTTCATCACCGATTGAATAATTGTTTGCGTATCTAAAGGTCGAATGGTGCGAAGATCAATAACTTCGGCATCAATACCAAGTTTTGCTAGTTCATCAGCCGCATCTAAAGCCATCCCAACAGTAATGGAAAAAGCAGTAATTGTGACATCACGTCCCTCGCGAACAATAGATGCCTTGCCAATTGGCACAATATAATCCTCATCTTCAGGCACATCAAACGTACGACCATACATCAGTTCATTTTCCAGGAAAATCACTGGATTTGGGTCACGAATGGCTGATTTCAGTAATCCTTTCGCATCTGCTGCTGAATAAGGTGAAACAACCTTTAACCCAGGACAGTGGGCGTACCAACTTGCATAGCATTGTGAATGTTGCGCACCGACTCGGGATGCAGACCCATTTGGGCCCCGGAATACAATCGGACATCCCATTTGCCCCCCTGACATATACAATGTTTTTGCCGCAGAGTTAATAATATGGTCAATAGCCTGCATTGAAAAATTGAACGTCATAAACTCAACAATTGGACGTAACCCTAAAAAAGCTGACCCGACTGCAAGCCCTGCAAAACCATGTTCTGTGATTGGTGTATCAATGACCCGTTTTGCGCCAAATTCATCCAACAATCCTTGGCTTACTTTATAAGCACCTTGATATTCAGCAACTTCTTCGCCCATCAACAATACATTATCATCACGTCGCATTTCTTCAGCCATCGCATCACGCAAAGCTTCACGAACAGTTATTATTTTTGTCATTTTATGATTTTCCTTCAAGCATCAACATCAATAAGAATATCAGTATAAAGTTCGGATAACTCTGGCTCTGGCGAAGTTTGTGCAAATTCAGCTGCTTCTTGAACTTTTGTTTTTACGCGCTTATCGATGGTTTTAAATCCTTCTTCATCAAGCATGGTATTGGCTTCCAAGAATTGACGCACTTTTTCAATCGGATCATGATGTTCGCGAATCTCTTCCACTTCTTCTTTTGATCGATATTTTGCTGGATCCGACATTGAATGCCCCCGATAGCGATAAGTTTTAATATGTAAAAGGACAGGCCCTTGCCCGCTTCGTGCATGATCTGTTGCCCATTCGCCAGCTGCTCGCACTGCAAATAAATCCATTCCATCCACAACTTTACCGGGAATATCATAAGGCTCTCCGCGGCGATAAAAATCAACATTCGCTGATGCACGTTTTGTGGATGTCCCCATCCCGTATTGATTATCTTCTACAATAAAAATGACCGGTAATTTCCACAAAGAAGCCATGTTAAAAGCCTCATAAACCTGCCCCTGATTAACGGCGCCATCGCCCATATAAGCAAGACTCACGCCGCCATCTTGTTTGTATTTATGGGCAAATGCCATCCCAGCGCCAATCGGAATTTGTGCCCCAACAATACCATGTCCCCCAAAAAAGTTTTTCTCGCGGCTGAACATATGCATCGAGCCACCCTTACCTTTTGAATAGCCACCCGCGCGCCCGGTTAACTCGGCCATCACCCCTTTGGGATCCATATCACATGCCAACATATGACCATGATCACGATAACTGGTAACAACCGTATCAGTAGGTTTAAGTGATGTTTGCAAACCAACCACCACAGCTTCTTGCCCAATATACAAATGGCAGAATCCCCCAATCAGCCCCATTCCATAAAGCTGACCCGCTTTTTCTTCAAATCGTCGAATAAGGATCATTTGCTCATAGGCGTGAAGCAGTTGATCTTTAGAATAATAGTTATGAACAGCCCCTTCGCTGCTTGCAAGTTTTTTAGTCATTATTAAGCATGCCTATCAATATTTCCATTCTTCTTTCCTACCCTGATTTTATGAAATATGCAATTCCTGTCTTTAGTATTATTTTCAATAAGCGTACACAGAACAGTAAATTCATGTTAAATTTTTAAGATTGTTATCATTAATAATAATAGATTAGCGAATTATTTCACTATTGAATTATAATAAAAGAAAAGCAATTCTAGCCATTTATCAAAGTGCTGTTATTGCTAACAAAGGTAAATAACCCTTGCGGTGCCTTTATTTTACATTTATAATTAGGGTGTCTGTGTCCCCATCGTCTAGAGGCCTAGGACATCGCCCTCTCATGGCGAAAACACGGGTTCGAATCCCGTTGGGGATACCACAAATTGTGGAAAGACATTGGATAGTTTAGTATTGAGCCTCGTTGTTGAAAGTCAGTTAGTTTGTTCGAGTATTTCTTATCATGCTTTAACCGAATTTTGACAACCTGTCGCCCTATAATCAAAAGGAGTGATACGGTTGCGTAACGGTTGATGCGTTGAAAAACGTCATTAAGTCCACACGCGGCGTAGCATGTTTAGGAGGAAATTGTGAGCAATAAACTTTATGTAAGTAACCTACCATTCGGCATGACAAGTGAAAGCCTTAATGAGATTTTTGAAAGCCATGGCGCTGTATTATCCGCCAAAGTGATCACCGATCGCGATACAGGCCGCAGCAAGGGATTTGGTTTCGTAGAAATGGAAACAGAAGATCAAGCGCATGAAGCAATCAACAAATTAAATGGCCAAGAAATTCAAGGCCGGACAATTACTGTTGCCGTTGCTAAGCCGCAAACAGAACAACGCCCAACAGCGCGCCCAGCACGTCGTTTTGATCGTTAGTTTTTAGTAATCTTGACTATATGTCTATTGTGATTTAAAAATAGATATTTTTAGATTACAAAGGGTATAGTCAAGTGTCTCCAATATATGCAATTATAAACAAAACATTCATTGTTAAAAGAGTCTTCACCATGAAAACTAAATTTTTGACATTATTCACTTTAATACTAACAACAACTTCGGCTATTTGCTCTGACGAGCGTAGAGACACATTAGATTTGCCAAACAAACCCACTACAACACACACTTCAAATCGCATGGACGACACAAAAGAAGACCTAAAACCTTTGTTTTCCAGTGAGTTTTTAAACCTAAGCGGATCCGACAAAGTGTTGATGAATTATAGACGCCTTAGCAAGACAACCGACATACCGACCGACAAAGACATAAAGACACCTCTATCAAAAGAAGCAACTCACCTATCAGATGATTAAGTTCTTTACTCATTAACATTCAATATAGCTAAAAACCGTAGCAGCAACTTCTATCTCCTCTATGCCTACACACTCGGTAATGATTGCATTTTGTGCACAAGGTTTGTTGTACTCTGACCTTGCGCTAGCTCTACTAAATGCACACGACCACCATGACGCATCACAATATCTGCACCAATCACTTGATCAACCGTATAATCTGCCCCTTTCACTAAAACATCGGGGATAATCGCCTCAATCAAATGTACAGGTGTATCTTGATCAAATAAAATCACCGCATCAACCATCTCTAACGCTGCAAGAACAAGACATCTCACCTCTTCCTTTTGGATAGGGCGATCAGAACCTTTAAGACGTTTAATGGAATCATCTGTATTCACAGCAACAATTAGTCGATCACACTGACGTTTTGCTTCGCGCAAAGAATGTAGATGGCCTGCATGTAACAAGTCATAACAGCCATTAGTAAAACCAACTTTCAAATTTTGATGGCGCCAACACTGAACCATAACTTCCAACCGCGACAATGGCACGATTCGTTCTTCAAAGGCATTAATCGATGCAATTGATAACACATTTTGTAGCTCTTGAAGAGTTGCTGTGGCCGTACCAGCCTTCCCCACTACTAATCCAGCAGCCGCATTAGCCAACACACAAGCCGTTTGCGGATCAATTCCTTTGCTGATAGCAATAGCAAGCGTTGCAATGACTGTATCACCCGCACCAGATACATCAAACACTTCACGTGCTGTTGCCATTACGTGGAACTGATCTTCCGGCGCCACAAATGTCATCCCACCTGCACCTTGGGTTACAAACAAGCCTTGCAATTGATAATTGCTGATGAGGCCTTGCGCAGCAGCAACTAATGTAGCAGGTGAATCAATTTTTTGCCCACAAACTTCCGTAAACTCTTTTAAATTAGGCGTTATAAACGTCGCACCCCTGTATTTTTCATAGTTAGATCCTTTTGGATCCACAATCACAACGACACCATGTTGGTGCGCTATTTTAATAACCGACTGGCAAAGCTCTGGTGTTAAAACACCTTTTCCATAATCAGAAAGAATAATGGCTTGTATCGATGCAATTTCGCGGCAAACATATTCATTAATTTCAAAAACTTGATCTGGTGTGATTGTGCAAATCATTTCATCATCAACACGAAGGAGCTGTTGGCCATTTGTCACATACCTTGTCTTTAAAGATGTTTTTGGGGAAGTAACAAAAAAAGATTCACGATCGGAGCCAACAATTTCTTTGATCTGCTGACCGCTTTGATCATTACCAATGGCACTGACAATCACCGGCTCCACTAAAAAACTGCTGAGATTATTCACAACGTTACCAACACCACCCAACATTTCAAATTCTGACTGCAAATGAAGTACAGCAACAGGCGCCTCGGGTGAAATGCGATTAACATTTCCATAAACATACTTATCTAGTATAATGTCACCGATACAAAGAATACGACAATCGGATTTTTCAAAAAAATAAGCAGCTTTTTGGAGCGTTGACATTTCAGTATACTCTTGAGTGATAAATATGAATAACAAAATAGCCATACCAAAATTTTTGCAATATGTCAGTACTTTAATTGCATATTCTGTCATTCTTCTGGCTACTTTAAACATTTTTTGTATCTTTGTTACTACGCTCAACAACTTTTTATTTCCTGATTGCAAAAAAACTGGTTTGACGAATCAAAAACTTATAGTATAACGATGTTGGCTTCTTGTAGAAAATGGAGATTAATCTATAGTCCGTCCTCATAATAATGCCCCAATCAATAAAGATGGGCCTCGCGTTAATAGTGAAATTACCGCAGCTAAAATTCGTTTAATTAATGAAGCTGGAGATATGATTGGTGTTGTCACCCGCTCAGAAGGCCTTAAAATGGCTCAAGAAGCAGGTCTTGACCTTGTAGAAGTATCCCCCAACGCAGAACCACCTGTGTGCAAAATTCTTGACAACGGCAAATACAAATATGAACAACAAAAGAAAAAAGCTGAAGCCAAGAAAAAGCAAAAAGTAATTGAAATTAAAGAAGTTCAATTACGTCCAGGCATTGATGAAAATGATTTCCAAGTGAAACTTCGCGCTATTCATCGTTTCATAGATGAAGGCAATAAAGTCAAGGTTACTATGCGTTTCCGTGGCCGTGAAGTTGCTCACCATGAGCTGGGAATGGAAGTATTAATACGTATTCGCGAATCAATAAATGATATGGCGAAAGTTGAAAATAATCCAAAGCTTGAAGGCAAGCAAATGATTATGGTTATTGCTCCTGCCATGAAATAATGCCCTACCTCCCCCCCTCAGCACTGCATAAGAGCACTTTGAAATAGAGTGACGTGTAGATCATGAGAGCACTCAATTACTCTTAAAAATGAATAATGAATGTTTGAAGAGCCTCCTGTAAAACAAGGGGCTCTATGCTTTATGCCATTCGACTCTCTATAAAAATGTTCATTACTTCTCTACGTTATCCAGAAAAATGAGCGCAATCCCCCTTTTAAAAGATCAATTATCTTACTAAAAGCAATGTAAGGAGCAGCAAAAATTTATTATTTCACAAAAAGGTACCATAAATGTAATTTAACGCTTTATTAACCGATACACCTTAACATAATACAAACATATAGAAAATTATTGTCATTTATCATGAGAAAGTGAGTCATGACAAAAAAGACGTAGACGTTGACCTTATTCCACTCACTCTAAAAACAAGATTGTAGTCTAAAATCTATGATACTATCAGGATTTACCTTTCTTTTTATTTTATGCGTTATTTTTCAAAACGCCTTGACCATGGATGCAGATGAAGATTTTAAAACTCAAAACGCTCTCAATCTATACCACATAGCTTTATCCATAGATCCCGTTGAATCTTTTTTATCTAGTTATTATGAGAATAGTAAGATGGAAGTGGATAAGGTTTTTTGCAATCAATTAAAAGAATATTGCCATAAACAAACTCTATTTTACGATACTATTTTAAGAGGTGACCATACACAAATCTCTCTCCAAGCATTTTGCGCCATCCTTAGCAAAATGATTGGAGATCAAGTTTTATGTCGCATAAATCAAGAAAGTGCAGAAAAGATTATCGGCCAACTTTTATGAGATCATCAATCGATACGCGATACATGGAGTGGACGACATATATTTTTCAGCACCTTAAATAATAGTTTCTCAGAACATTCAGAAAAATCTCTCTCTTCCAAGAGTCTTATGGAATCTACCACTTCTTTAATAAGTCGCATAAATGTTTGGGTAACCATTTTGCACGATATTCCTGCTTTTTTTGAAAGATACCAAGATAAATACACGCAAGAACTGCCCAAACCACTTGTCATTAAACAATGAAAACAAAGCAATGTGACAAATGATCCTACCATCAGAGCCAGCGCTTTCACAGCAGCAACAAAAACCATTGATAATTTTATAAAAAATATTACAACTATCCAACCGCTTCTTTTTTTATTGTGTAAAAATGACGAACAACTATTGCAAAATAATATGCATAACTTAGGCTATTTTGGGGTAATGGGCAACAAAGCAATGCACCAAAGTATGCTCAATCACGATCCAACGCTCCTAAAACTTACACAATTGAGAGCATTACTTAAAACAGCAATACTTCATCTGTAAATAATTATTCTCTTTTATATAAAGAGTTCTTGCCTCTTCACAAAAATATCTGTCATATTTTTAGTATGATGCAGTGGATTAAAAAAAAGATTGATGCTTATTCTTCTAAAAACCTAGGGGGTAAACTTCCTTTTTTCCGCTCTGACTCTATCCCAACTCATCTATTTCATTTTAATCGAAAATCAATGGCAAAAGGTGTAGCTATTGGCCTGTTTATTAATTTTTTACCCATTCCTTTACAACCTGTATGGGCATTAGCATTCGCTATTTTTTGCCGTGCCAATATTCCTATCGCTGTTTCCCTTACCTGGATAAACAATCCATTCACCTTTATACCCATCACTCTTTTTATTTATAAAATTGGTAGTTATTTTACAGATGAGGAATTACCTTCACTTGCCCTTCCAACTTGGGAATGGCATTTCGATGGCTTTAAAGCGTTTTGGAATGAGATTTCTACGTGGTTTATAGCTCTTGGAAAATCGTATCTCATTGGCTTGCCTATTGTATCAATAAGTGCAGCTGTTTTAGGGTATTTGATTGTTCAAGGAATCTGGCGAGTTACTCTTATTTTAAAAATTCACCGTAAAAAAAGATCTAAGCTCCCTCCTAATCATTTATAAAAAATATCTTATAATCTACTTTATAGATTAAGTTTTGCAATTAAATCACCCAACTTGCGAGCCGTAATCGGGGCAACCAAAACATGATCATAAACCTCGCGCGCAATAGAAAAATTATCTTCAGCATGAATCATCGCAATGATTGGCACTTGAGCTTTGAAAAAAGTAAGACGAAGCTTTTCAGTGATAGGAAGTGAATAGTCATCTTTTTTTTCTGAACTTAAATCAATAAAAATGGCAGAAAATGATTCATCTTTAAACTTTTCAATAATTTCATCGATAGAAGATGCAATACGCGCCTCATGACGTAAAGATTCTAGTAAAATAGGTAAAGTATTTGTTTCTGCTCCTCCTATTTCGTCAATAACTAAAAACTTCAACTTTTCTTTCTTTGCTTGAGAATGTGATCCACCACTATCATAACGCTCGACAACATCGGCTGGAAATTGCACCCAAAAAGTACTTCCTTGACCAAGCTTACTAGCAACACCGGCTGTGCCCTGTAATAAATTCGTCAAACTGCGCACAATGGCAAGACCTAAGCCAATTCCTTCCACAGATTGCTGTTTACCATTGTCTGTCTTAAAAAATTCTTCAAATAAAGATTGTCGCAACCCTTCAGCAATGCCAACACCGGTATCAATCACTTGAATTGATATATCTGTTTTCATATCTGACAAAGGGATCGCACTTACATTAATTTTAATAGAACCGACTTTTGTAAATTTCAGTGCATTTGTCACTAAATGCAAAATTATTTGCCGCAAGCGAATGGCGTCTGATCGAATAATCAGCGGCACATCTTGGCTAAAAAACACTTCAAATTTTAATTTGCGCTGCAGAGCCACTGGCAATAATAACCCATGCACTTCATCGATCAATTGACGAATATTCATATTTGCAAAACTAAGACTTACTTCTTCTGACTCAAGGCGACTAAATTCAAGAATTGAATCAACGAGACGCAATAGCGAATCTGCCGAAAATTCCATTGTATTTACATATTTTATTTGTGCATCCGTGAGCTCTGTTTCCTTTAACAAACTAATCATCCCAACTACCCCCGTCATAGGCGTGCGAATTTGATGACTCATCATTGCTAAAAAGTGGTTCTTAGCTTCTAAACTATGACTTGTTTCAGTTTTTTCTTTTTCCAGATTAGTAGCAAGTTCAGACAAATCCCCAACCATCTGTTCATAGTTATATGATACGCGTGCCAATTTTCGGGCAATTAATAACCCGACCAATGACATTAAGAAAATCACTATAAAACCAGTCGGCACAATCGTCATTAACAACCCTTTTGTTCGATCGCGCGGCAACCAGGTAATATACCCTAAGTCTTGGTTGTTTTTATTTAAAATATAAGAAGGCTGGTTACCAATAAGTTCCATTTGATCCAACGGATAGAATTGTAAATTAGTTAAATTGTAGGTTTGGGCTATTTTTTGAAGAAATGTTTCATTAAGCGCACTGCCGATCAACATCCTAAGTTTTGTGGGTTTTACCGAACTTTGATGATCCGCATAATTGACTTCACTAATAGCTGCAGTTGAAAGAAGATATATAGCAGAATAGATCTTGATGATTTCACTTCTAGCTGTTTCTTGGCCTTCATCTTTATTATGAGCATTTAAGAAGTTTTTAATATTATCAGGAATAATCTTCCCTTTTTCCAAAAGTTTGGAGTCGGTTGAATAAAGAACTTCATTAGTTTCAGCATTAATAATAGAAAAAAAAGAGATGTCATGGCTTTTCTCTAAATCATAGACAATATTTTCTTCAATCCATTTTGGATTATAATTCAGGTAAATATTCTGATAACTTTGATTCCAAACAGCTAAAGAATAAACAATATTTGCATATTTATTTTCTTCTGCCTTGACGGAGCCTGAAATGGTAATTGATGTTTCTTCTATCGATTGCTGATATAATTTTTTAAAACTAACAAACGAAATAATAAATACAGATAGAAAACAAATAAAAAATGCCAATAAAAAATAAATGATGATATCTTTAAACATCAATGCCTTGGGTTTCATGACATCTTTTCCTTTATATTATTTTCAATACTCAATTCCACAAGAGTTAAATCATCTGAAAAACTTGTCTCGCCTAACAAATTTATATGATTTCGAATGACATCTAAAATACTTTTACCTTGTAAGTCTTGGATAAAACTAGGCAAATCTTCTGATAAAAAAGAAACGCCTGGAATTGCCCCTACATCGTCCCACAACAAATCACTGTATAAGTTTAATGAAGCACCAGCAGGGATATCAAGAATCCGTTCTTCATAAGTTGCATCTTGTAAAATTCCAAGCGGCATTCCTGCCCCATTTCCTAAATAAAACTTTTGCTCTGCAGGAAAATAAACAATCGGATGTGTCGAGCCAGCTGCCGCATACGTAAGCGTTCGGTTTTTCAAGTCTAACATACCAATCAAACATGTACAAAAATGACCCACAGGGATTAATCCTTTAAGGCTTTTATTCAAGATGATCATCAATTCTGCGGGGCTTGTCACTTTATGACGATATTCTAAAAAAAGGGTATGCAACCTAAAAGTTGACAGTGACGCCGTGATGCCTTTTCCTGAAAAATCACAAATCCAAATCATTACCTTTTCAGAAGAAACCTCATAAATTCCCCAAATATCCCCACTCAAAAATCGAGATGGCAAAAACATTGACTCAATTTTAAGGTGATATTTTTGATAGAGTTCTGCAAGTTGTGTACGCGATGGCAATAAAGCCATTTGAAAATCTAAAGCACGTGTGAATTCTTCACTGGCTATTTTTTGATAATCTTCAAGAGTACGAATAAGATAACTATTTTGCAATTGAACTTTGACACGCGATAAAAGTTCTAATTTATGGATTGGTTTAATAATGACATCTGTAGCACCGTATCCCCATGCCTCTTTACGCTCTTCTGGATCTGTAATCATTGTTTGAACTAAAATAGGCAAGTTTCGTGTTTTATGATGGCTTCGTAGTGTTTTGATCACTTCTATTCCACTGACATTAGGCATTACTAAATCAAGAATAAGAAGATCGGGTTCTTGTTCATCAATTTTTTCTAAAGCATCTTGACCATCAACAGCTGTATGAATATTTCGATAACCTTCACTTTTTAAATAACTAGAAATAAGTTCACGATTAATAATCATATCATCAACAATTAAGATCCGATTATCATAGAGGCTAGCTGACATGTTGCTGACGCTCATCTTCATCCCCTATTTTCACCTCTAAATGGCTTAAACAACCTTAAAGAGACTGTCAAAATGTCCCAAATCAAGCATTTTTTTAACCTGACCTTGGGCTCCTTTTAAAGTCACATCACCATCTTTCATTCGCATTTTATCGCGCGCAATCAACAACATGCCCAACCCTGCGGAATCAATAAATTCAAGATTTGATAGATTTAACAAACAGTTTTTTAACTCATGCTCCACAAATAACTCTGTCAATTCTTTGAAAGATCCATAATCGGCGAATGTCAATCTACCAGTAAGTTCCACATGAATTTCTTCACCAGCTGCATTTACTTTATAATTCACAATACACCTCATCCAAAATGTCTTTTACTAATACGTCAATTTAACAGAAAAACTCTTAAGACATTCTTAATGTTTCACTAAAACAAGATAACAAAAGAGATAGCTAATTTTATGAAAATTTATTGAACATTTAGTGAAACTAAGATATAGTGAACAGTATTTTAATTAATTATGAAAGAATATTCATGCGAAATATTCAAAGCGTCTGCGTCTATTGTGGTGCGTCTGGTCGTGTAGATAAAATTTATAAAGATGCTGCTCTCAGAATGGGTGAAGTTCTTGCACGTGCTGGCTTACAGGTTGTTTTTGGCGGTGGAAAACTGGGTCTTATGGGTTTGGTTGCTGATAATGCCCTTGCAAATGGCGGTCGCGTTATTGGTATTATTCCAAAGCATTTAGAAAAATTTGAAGGGGCTCATCTTAGTCTTTCAGAACTTCATGTGGTTGACACAATGCACACAAGAAAGCAAAAAATGTCGGAACTTGCTGATGCTTTTATTGTATTACCTGGCGGATTTGGAACACTTGATGAGCTATTTGAAATTTTAACTTGGCGACAACTTCAAATGCATGAAAAGCCCGTTATTATTGTTAATGTCAATGGCTATTGGGATCCTTTAAAAAAGTTAATTCATAATATTATTGAGCAAAATTTTGCAACCCCAATCCATGCTCTTTTTGCAACATTTGTTGATAGCCCCGATGAAGTTTTGGATGCGCTTGACAATGGAATTGTCTCTAATTTTACTTCCGACGAACAGGTGCAAGGAGCATAAGATCTCTTTTATGTAAAGGTTGCTAAAATATATTGGGTTTTAATGGCACCTTTACTCCTAATACATTTCCATCACAATAATTAATAATAGTTGAAACACCAAAAAAACAGATCATTATCGAATACCTCTAATTTCCAAACATAGGAACGTTAGATCTACTCTCTTCTCTCTTTATAACTATAAATAATATTTGGCCTTGAATGGATTAACCTGGATGCAGTATATTTAAAATAGCTTTCTCAAAGGTGCTGCTTGCTCCTCAAAATATCTAAACTTATATAAGAGTATCATAGCATAATGACTATATTAGTGAGTAAAAAATGACAACACAATCAAAGCCATATATTATTGTACTGGGCAATGAAAAAGGTGGTACAGGTAAATCTACAGCTGCCATGCATTTAGTCACGTCATTACTTCATCAAGGTTATACTGTGGGATCATTAGATATAGACGCTCGACAAGGAACATTGAGTCGTTATGTAGAAAATCGCAAAAACCTTATTCAGCAAGAAGGTATGGCTCTTTCTATGCCACGTCATTATCCTATTCATAGAAGCACACTAGAGTTAGTTATAAAAGCACAAGAAGAAGAACAAAATCGTCTTATCCAAGCAATACAATTACTTCAAGATTGTCAATTTATTATCATTGACACCCCAGGAAGTGACACTTATCTTTCCCGACTTGCTCATTCCTACGCAGACACATTAATTACACCTCTAAACGATAGCTTTATTGATCTTGACATGCTTGTTCGCGTGACACCTGACTCACATGATATTTTACGTCCCAGCACTTATTCTGAAATGGTTTGGGAGCAAAAAAAGCAGCGCGCCTTACGAGATGGTGGTAAAATTGATTGGATTGTGATGCGGAATCGCTTAAGCAGCATTTATTCCCGCAATAAAGAAGAGATGGATCGTGTTCTTCAGGCTTTATCCCGACGCATTGGGTTTCGTCTTGTTCCAGGATTTGGTGAACGTGTTATCTTCAAAGAATTATTTTTGAATGGATTAACCGTACTTGATATGCGCCAGGCAAATACCCCAATGACATTATCTCATGTTGCAGCAAAACAAGAATTAAATGCGTTAATTGACAAGATCGATTTACCTTTCCAAATGAAAGGTGCTGCTTAATAGCTAGAACCCTTTATAAAGAAACTTACCTTCCATATAATTCGAAATCATAATGGGTATGGACATAACGTTTCTCTCGAAAAATTAAGTGGCTTTCTAAGCAACATTCAATTATCATAAAATTAAATTTAAATTGAACTAAGAAGCCTCTGCTGATTTAAAATATGAATGAAACTTCAGAAAACACAAAACCACCCACCTCTTTTCAAAATACCTTACAAATTGTAAAAGCGCAGGATTTTTTTGAAATGATTGGTTGGTTTTTAACAATCACTCTTCCTCTTATTCTTTATTTTTTTACATCGCCTATCAGTGCCCCTCTTCATGGCCAAGACGACCCTAAAATTTTTCTTTGTATTCTTTCTGCCGCTTCGGTCATGTGGGCATTTTCACTTGTACCAGAACTTGTCCCCATGTTTTTTATCATTTTAACGACAGCATTATTATCCCTAGTAAACGCTGAAGTCATTTTATCTGGATTTTCTTCGCCTACTTTTGTAACTTTGTTGGGGATTTCAGCATTGACTGTCGGTATTATGCAAGCTGGCGCCCTTAAACGTTTCATTCTTTATTTTATGCAAACATCATCGTTTCGAAAACTTAATATTGTCTTTTTTTGTAGTGGCTTTATTATATCCCCTCTTTTACCTTCTATTATTAACAGATGCCAATTATTAGGATCACTGCTCTCAGATATAAGTGGTAGCCTCAGCATATCACCAACAACAAAGCCGTTCTTGAAAATGTTTACCCATGGCTTTTTTAGCACAACACTTTTTTCCAGTTCCTTTTTGACCGCGTCCTTAATGAATTTTATCATCATTTCTGTATTACCACTTCAAGAGCAAGAAAGCTTTCAAAGTGCGGGTTGGTTTATAGCCACAGCTGTTTTGACCGTATTTTTAATGATAAGTTATTGCCTTCTCTGGCTATTATTTATGAGATCTAGTAAAAATATTCCCATTAACGTTGAAAATATCACACAGAATTTATCCAAAATGGGACCCATCAAAAAAAGTGAAAAATTTACCACTTTTTGTTTAATTGCTTTGTTTATTGGTATGTTGACAATCAATTTTCATCACATCCCTCAAAGTTGGCTGAGCTTTATCGTTTTATTTCTTTTACTTGTCTTAAACTATGTTGATATGAATGATTTTCAGCGTAACATTGATTGGTCTTTTATTCTTTTTTTGTGTTCGTTAGTTAGCCTGTCACAAGTCTTTAAAGATTTAAAACTAGACATTTGGCTTTATCAAGGAATGTTAAATTATTTCCCTCAAATGCTTAGCAACCGCTATACCCTATTTGGTTCGATGATTGCCATTACTATCGCTTTGCGTTTCTTTTTACCCATCGGAGCAGTCGTCGCCCTTCTTGTTCCTAGTGCTGTTTCATTTGCTTACCTTGCCGGGATTAGTGCTTGGGCTTTATGTTTTACCATTCTATTTATTGCTGATATTTGGTTTTTCCCTTATCAATGCACCTTTTATCGGATTTATAGAAACCCCTTTGGCAACACGTTCTCTTATCAAAAAAAATTTCTTTTTTTTAACGCGGCAATGAATATTGTCAAGATTCTAGCCATCCTTTGTAGCCTTCCTTACTGGAAATATATGAGCTTAATTTAGAGGTATATCGTTCGTGATTCAAAATAAAGAACATTTCTATCAATCGATTCCAATTACAAAGAGTGCGTAGTGATGAATGTTATTTTAAACGTTAAAAAATTGGCTATTTATACATTTTTAATCACATTATGTGGTTATTTAGGTTATATGAATTATGAGCGTGAAACACTTTTAGTTTTACATAGTTACGATGAAAATTATGCTTGGGTTCGAGACGTTAATATCGGCATTAAACGATCTTTAGGAAACAGAAAAAACATTCGAATCTTTTATCATTATATGGATACCAAAAGCCACCCAGATTTAGAATTCAAAAAGAAATCTGGTGTCATCGCTAGGCGCGTTGTTGATTACATTAAGCCTGATATTGTCTTAGCTTGCGATGATGATGCGCAAGAATACGTTATGAGTCATTACAAAAACCGTAATGATATTCAAATCGTTTTTGTAGGGCTTAATGCTAAACCTGAAAGGTATGGGTATCTAAATGCCACTAATGTAACAGGTGTGCTAGAAAGAATCCCCTATGAAGCCGTTAAAAATGTTATTGAAATTATTGCAAAACAACGAAATTTAAAGCCGCCTTATCGGGCTATTCACATATCAGATCAATCAATTATTGTGGGATATGATGATATCAACATGCATGAATATCCCCATTGGTTTCCTGTTAAACTTTTAAAATCAAATCTTGTAAGCACATTTGATGAGTGGAAAAGAGCCATTCGTGAAAGTGGCGAGATTGCTGACATCATTCTCATTTCGAATTATAGAAAAGTTTATAAAAATGATGAAAAAAAAACCATTGTTCCTTTTAAAGAAGTTATTGAATGGTCGTACAAAAATGCAGCTATACCGCTGATTGGTCTGAATGGATTTGTCTGTGAAGAAGGAACTGCTCTTGCTGTTGGAGCTTCTCCGATTGAACAGGGTAAACTGGGGGCTCAGATTGCTGTAACACTCTTAGAAAAAAAAGCAAAAATTGCAGATATCCCTTTTCAAAATAGTGCATACCCCATGATTTATATTGATGAACAACGATTTAATGAATCAGGTTATAACTTGCCACAACTGTATATAGCGTTTGCAAAAACCACTAATAACTTTTACCAAACAAAACATCTTTGGGAAAACTTTAAACATCCTGGCTGGAAAAAAGAGTTTGAAAAACAAAATAACGAAATGAATAAATAATATGAAACCGCCTAGGTTGCCAAATGTTTTATACTAAAGTTGTCAACCTAAGTTTCGATTTTCATAATTAATCATCGAATCATCTGATTTGATACCTGGATCAGTTCACTAGCAATGCTAATCGCTTTAGCGTTACTTTCATAATTTGCTTTATCAACAATCATCATTGTTAGCTGCTCCGTTGAATCAATCGTTCAGCCTTCAATATTTGACGTTACGATTGTCCCTGCCCCATTAGCACCAACAGCATTCAACATATAATTACCAGAACCAGCTGTTGCTTGATAAACGCCACCAGATGTTTCTAGTAATTGATTAGCATCAGCAAAAGTACCAAGCGGTATTTTGGCGAAAGGTACAATGGCACCATTATCATATCTCGCCATCACCAGCCCAGTGCTTTGATCAATAGATACACTTTCATAATTACCAGATGTACGCCCATCAGATGTTACTTGCGATGGATTAAACGCACCACCAACAGCACGAAGACCATCACTTGCACCAATTGCTCCCATATTAACACATTTGAGGCAGCGGCTCCATTATTCCATGTCAGAGCTAATACAGGCGGAGGAGCAGCGTTTCCATTAAAAGTCGCAGGATTTCCATTATTGTCAAAAACAATATTCATTCCGGCTTGATAAGGTACAGCAATTGCTGCTGCATCGGGACAAGTGGCTACTACGTTCCATGTTTGTGGCGCATTATTTGTTTTTGTATAAGTGAAAGTGACCTGATGAGAAACACCCAGCGTGTCAATAACTTGAACTGGAACACCAAAGGTGGTTGGGCCAGCAAGCGCTGCCCCTGTAAAACTGCTTTCATGTTCACATTAGCTGTGGGTGCTGGAGCCCCATTTAGTCCACCAACCGACAAAATGGAAAGACCGGCGGTTGTAGATTGATCTGTGGACGTCACCCGTTCCAGTATCATTTGTCGGCCACGCCATTAAAAATTGACCCGATGTATTGGCAAAATTTCCATTTTTATCAGGCGCAAATGTACCATTACGTGTCCATCCTGTCTTTCCCGTACCCTCGGTCGCCGAACTTGACACAGGAAAAAAACCTTGATCTCGAATTGCCATAAAAGCACTGACTTCAGAAGGTTTTAATTCACCAACAGTGGTGATATATTGTTGAACACTGGTTGTGACACCCCCTGGTGTATAACCTTGAACAGAAGTGCTCGATGCCCCTGAAAGCACAAAGACCTCTTTTGATTTACCACCTGCCGCATCGGTTTTTGAAATATTATCTGCTTCAATCGAAACACGACTTCCATAAGCATTTAGCCCCGAAATACTTGCCTGCAATCCTGACATTAGTGACATAAAAAATTCCTTTTTCAATAGTAAATTTTCAGTTTTTATAAGTTTGCGAGTTGCTCTTTCGTTGGCAAAATACTCTCAGTTACTGATGTTTGGTCATTCAACTTATCTTTAAGATAGAGCGATAATTCATCATATTTTTTGATTTGCTCTTGCATGCCAGCATTAAGATTCATTAATTGTGGTGAAGGTGGTTTACTGACAACACTTACATCTGATAATTTAACGGGTGTATTTTTAACCAATAAAGCAAAGTCTTTGGATTCTTCGTGGAAGCCAATTTTACGTACTGTTCCCTTAAGAGTCATTGGCATTTCCAAAACTTGACCATCTTGTGTTTGGGCGATGACTTTAGCTTGATATTGACCTGCAGAGACTTGCTTGTTTGGCTCGCCATTAATTGATCCATTCCAAATAAAGTTTTTAACACCTGCTTCAGCAGCTAAAGGAAAAACGGTAACACCAGCACCAGCTGCGTCTGTAATCGCCAATTGAGCTTGGGCAATATTATCAGGCATTGAAAATGTCAATGTTTCGTCATTCCCTTCAAATGTAAATTCATTACCGCGATATTCAACTTCTCTATTAAGATAACCCTCAGCCATAATGGCGCGATCTTTCGTATGATTCAAATTCATTTGTTCCAAATTCTCATTCATTTTAGATTGTTGTGCTACGCCATTAAACATGATCAGCGTTTGCGTAAAATCACCATCATTTTTAGGGTTAAGAGGGTCGCCTGGATGCTTCATTTTCGTGATTAATAATTGTTGAAAGGCCTTCAATTGATCACTATGACTTTTGTCAAGTATTTGGGATAATCCTGGTTTTTGAAGGGTTTTATCATTTTTTACTGCACTGATGCCGGCACCCATAATCGTTTCCTCTTCTTAATTTAAGCTTTAATATCAACAAGCGCATCAGGATCAATATCCTCTTGCAGTGCTTGCTCGTCTTCAATATCCATTTGTAAAGATACTGCATACGGTGAAGTATTTTCATGAAGATTTTGTGACAGATCTTGGTCTGATGTAAAATTCATATCTGCCAAATTTGCTTGCAGACCTGCCTCATGAAAAAGTTGATTAATATCTTGCGCATGTTTGGCCAAAAGTTCCATGGTTTCGCGTCGTTCTGCCCGGATCAATGTCGCCATAACGGTTTCTTTTGAAAAATCAATTGTAATCTCAATTCCACCTAAATCTTGGGGAATTAAATTAATTTTCAGATGAGTTTGTTGATTTTTTAACATATTTTGAAAGTGATCTTTCACTTGCATCAAAGTATTAATTTTGTCCAAACTTGACTGTCTCAACGACTCAGAAAACGACGCATCAAGGTTAATCTGCCCTTGACTTACCCCTGCTTCACTCATTTGATTCGTCAGGTTATTGGCATTTATCGCTTGAATCATAGGGGCTGGCGTCGGTGTATTTTGCTGAAGGGTAGTAGCTGTTTCGACATCAACACCTTTTGGCAATGCCGCAGATATTGTTTGTTGGTCTTTTTTATTTTCAGCAAGACTGAATTTTTTATCAAAATCTAAAAACTCATCTTCTTCACTCTCTCCTCTTTCAGCACTTGTTTGAGGAGGCGTAGAAATTTTTTCTCTTTCTTCCGCTTCTTGTTGACTAGTCAAATCAGGTATTACAATCAGAGATATTTCTTCTTCCATTGCCATCACGATCGCCTGTTGTTGTGGATCGGTCATTAGGTTTGTGGATTCTATAGGTGCTGCTTGCACTTCAATATGAATAAGAGGCTGTGTAAGTGCAGAATTTAGTCTTAACAATGAATCAACTGATGAAGATATTGCCTTTGCTGACGTTGATTCACTTATCACTTCAAATGCAAGATTTTGCTGATGATTAATGCCTTCAAGCGTATCTTGAATAAACAAACCATCTAAAGAAATGGGCATTGCCTCTTCCTCAGTATCTCTATCTGCTTGATGCTGTACATCTCTCTGATCAACAGATTGATCTTCAGAAATTCTACCATCTGCCTGCTTTACCACGGGATAATCAGAAGCAGAATAACTATTTTTGCAAGGTCTATCCCACAAGGGACTATTTTGATTTTGAGAGCCATGGGTGTTTTTTGAGGTTGAGGGATGGGATTGTAATTCATGTAAGTTACTTAATATTGTGCCAAACTTAGGGGATGTCACCATTTCTTGACCAGAAGGCAAGTGATTGTCTTGCAGCACTTGTTTTTCAACAGAGCTAAAAGAAATTTCTTTTACAATAGACAAGTCAGACTTTGCATTATGCGATACTGTCACGGTAAACGCATATAAATATTGACATGAGTTAACCTTCCCCATACATTGGTA
>DYSP01000032.1 GCA_020718185.1 Candidatus Odyssella sp.
CATGTATTTTCTGGATGGCCACGGAACGATGTTCCTCGCCATGACGATTCCTTTTTGTTTTCCTAACTTTAAGTTGTTTCTTACGTCGAACTCACGTTATCTAAGCAATTTTCTTATCACTTAAATACCCAGCAACACTTTCTTTCGTAGCATTAATTGCTTTTTGTGATTTTGTCCAATTTGCAGGACAAACTTCGCCATATTCTTCAACGTGTTGTAGCGCTTCAACCATCCGCAAAACTTCTTTAACGTTTCTACCGAGTGGTAAATCATTAATGACTTGGTGACGAATAACACCTTTTTGATCAATTAAAAACAACCCACGCAAAGCGATGCACTCATCATTTAAAACACCATAAGATTTTGCAATTTTACCACCAATGTCTGACAAGAGACCATATTGAACACCTTCAATTCCACCTTTATTCAATGGTGTATCTAACCACGCACGGTGTGTAAAATGACTATCAATACTACAACCTAAAAGTGTAACGCCTAACTTTTTAAATTCTTCCAAATGCTCTTGAAAAGAAACCAATTCTGTCGGACATACAAAAGTAAAATCTAACGGGTAGAAAAATAAAACCACGTATTTTCCTTGCAAACTTGACAAGCTAAGCTCTTCAAAGCGATCAGGGTACACACATGTGGTTGTAAATTGTGGGGCGAGTTTTGTGACTAAAAGTTCCATCATATCATTCCTTTAAATATATATTGAGTAAAGTGTAATCTGTTTTAGAGGCTGAGTCAAAACTTAACCACAACTAACCAGAATCAAATCGTAAATAGGGTGTTCAATAGGTGAACTAGGTGCCCGTGTATTATTGCTTAAATTGCCCTTATACAATAAAATAGGCTCTTGCGCGTCTTGATCTTCTTTATGATCACTCGAATCTTGCTCTAGAAAAACTTCTACATCAGCAAGGTGCGTGTCTTTTTTATTATAGAGCTCATCTTTAAATTCAGTACAAGAACGCGGTACAATCCGAATATCTTGAATAACATAAGCAGCACCTAACGGTACCTTAATACGATGTTTTTTTGCTGAGAGCTTGTTCAGCAAATCAAAAGAAACGCTGGACGACAAGCGATCAGCTGCTTGACTTATTGGCGCAGAACTTATTCCCACAACAACAATCAATAAGCTTGCCAAAATCAAAAAAAATCTACTTAGTAGGATTTTCTTCTTTATTGCCGCTAAATAAATACTTTCCAATCAATGCCTCAAAACTTAATGCTGATTGTGTATAGGCAACTGTATCCCCATTTTTAAGGACGTCTTTCGCCCCGCCGGGAACCACCGCAACATATTTTCCGCCCATAAAACTTTCGCTTACAATTTCAACAGAAGAATCTTCAGGAATATTTAATTTAGAATCAATTGTAAATGAAACAATAGCTAAAAACGTAGATGGCTCGATCGCAATATCAAAAACCTTACCAACTTTAACGCCGCTCACCTTAACATCATTACCTACAACTAACCCATCTATCCGGTCAAATTTGGCATGTAAAACAGCGCCTTTTTCTGACACAGCAGAGCTTGCTTTATAAGCAACAACTAGAAAAACACTGGCTACCGCTAATACGATAGCGCCCATAATGGCTTCAATAACATTCGATTTCATATAGCTAATTTTCTCATTCCAAATGGCTGCGTAGCATCCATGCACGTTTACTTAGAGTCCGAACTTTGTCCATCAATAAATCCGCTGAGCCACTATCATGTAATGATTCTAAAATTCCAACAACATCCATGCTTCGGCGAATTAATAGTTCGTGATCCATTGCCAATTGTCTTACCATATCCAAAGCCTCAGGTGAACCTATTTCTTCTTTAATCGCACTTATTGATAAATATTCAGCAAAACTGGCTGGCGCATAACATCCAAGCGCCCGAATGCGTTCAGCAATATCATCGGCTTCCGCTTCAAGTTCTTCATAAATTTCTTCAAACAACGGGTGTAGATGTGAAAAAAAAGGGCCAACAACGTTCCAATGATAATTTCGTGCCTTCATATAAAGAACTGTCATATCCGCTAAAATAACCGCCATTCCGTCGCTTATTGTTTTGCGGTCTGCTTTATCAATCCCAATGCTTATCATGGTCATCTTGGTCTCCTACTAATTTCTTATAATATAACATATAAACTATAATTTTTCGTAAAATTTAAATGAGAATTAACGAGATAATTACAAATAACTTTACTTTTTATTAATGGCGAGTGGGGCATGATATATATACATCAATAATATTAAGTATACATGTATTATGAGTAAATTTGCGCATTTCTATAAATTGAAACCTCTTTTTTTACTGATTAGAGACCATTATGCAATGGTCTCGCTTGTTGCCTTTAGCCTATGTAATTTAATGACTGGATGTAATCCATTTGAGCCATTGCGCCCCGATTCAGCTGAATTAGTTAAGCTTGGCTGGGCAAAACAGCCCAAATGCCCCAAAGTACCAGAGCCTGTTTACTGCTATGAAACGTTGGGGCATTCTGTTTGTCATTCAGCCCCGCTTGAAAGTCAAAGCAGATTAAACAGTTATTATGGCCCCCAACCGTAATATTGAGGCCATTGCATAAAGGCTCTTTTGAGCCCTTAACAGTATCAATGCGATCCTCAAATCCTCATTTACATAAAGTAAACTCCGGTTTTGCGGTTCTCTCGATATGCTAATCATCTCAAAATATTTCATTATGCAATGGCCTCATATTATCGATGTTTGAAAACAGCCGGTCTTTTTTCCACAAAAGCGGTCATTCCTTCTTGACGATCTTCTAATGCAAAAGTCGATTGGAATAATCGTCGCTCGAACCGAATACCACCCACTAACTCTGATTCTGTCGTATGACGAATTGCTTCTTTAATCATGCGCACAACAGGACCCGAGAAATTAGCAATTTTTGCCGCTGTTACCATTGTTTCTTTCAAGAGATCTGCTTCAGGAAAAACCCGAGACACAAGGCCAATTTGTTCAGCTTCTTTTGACGAGACTAATCTTCCGGTCAGACAAATTTCCATTGCCTTTGTTTTACCAACTAACTGAGTTAAGCGTTGCGTTCCTCCAGCACCTGGCATTGTTCCAATTGTAATTTCTGGCTGCCCAAATTTAGCTGACTCTGCTGCATAAATAATATCACACATCATTGCAAGCTCGCACCCGCCTCCCAAAGCATAGCCTGACACGGCTGCAATAACTGGCTTTTGACATTGACTCAGTCGCTCCCACGTATGAATGAAGTCTTTATCACTAACATCAGTAAATGTTAAGTGGCACATCTCTGTAATGTCGGCGCCCGCAGCAAATGCTTTTTCACTGCCTGTGATAACAATTGCTCCAATTCTGGCATCATTTTCTGCTTGATCAAGTGCAGCATTCAATTGTTGAATTAGTTTCTTACATAACGCATTCAATGCTTCTGGTCGATTAAGGCGCAGCAACATCACTCGGTCATGGAATTCAACGTCAATTAACTCTTCCGTCATCAGTTTTTCTTCTTTCATTGCAGACATAAGGCCTCTCCTTATTGTTGGCACGTAGGACAATAAAATGTCGATCGACCACTTTGAACGACACGTTTTATTGTGCCGTTACAATTCGCCTTTTGACAAGCCCCTCCTTCACAATCATAAACAGAAAAATGATGCTGAAAGTAGCCAAGATCACCATTAATCTTTTTATAGTCCTTTAATGTGGAACCACCTGCCGCAATCGCGCGCTGTAAAACCGATTGGATTTCAGGCAATAATTTTGACCACTCATCATAATTAAGTGATCTGCTTTCACGAAATGGGTTAATTCCTGCTGCCCATAAGCTTTCGCAAACATAAATATTGCCAAGACCAACTAAGCGTTGTTGTTCTAATAAAGCAATTTTAATAGGACGTTTTATAAAAGAAAATAGACCATGGAGATGTGCCGCAGTTAAGTTTGCATCCAATGGCTCTAACCCTAAGTTTTTACAGTAAGAGCTTTGATCGATCTGGTCAGTGCGTAACAAAGCCATATAACCAAATCGGCGCGGATCATTATATGCCAAAGTTAGACCTGTTATTGTTTTCAACACTAAATGATCGTGCTTACCAAATTGCGCCTCCGCTGCCAATTGATGAAATTTCCCCGACATTCCCAGATGTATTAGCCAAGTATCACACGATGACAGATCAATAAGGATGTATTTAGCACGTCGACGCACACCCAAAATCGTCACATCTTGCAGTCGTTCTGGCATCAAGAATGGAAAAGGATAACGCAAATTTTCACGCTGCAGCGTTACTTTATGAATTTGCTGCCCTACTAATAAAGGTGTTAAGCCGCGGCAAACAGTTTCAACTTCGGGAAGTTCTGGCATAGTTATTCTTTCTGAGATCGTTAGCGCTTTAATGCATTTGACCAAGATTTAAGACAATCGGAACCGCCTTTGATTCTGCCTCATTTGCCAAAATCATTTCCACACAATCATGATTTACTTTTAATATTTTATAATTTAATGGATGCTGCCCATACGAAAAACGCTGACCATTCAACCAAACACACCATTTTTTCTCGCTGTGAAAAACAATACCGTCAAGGCGAATTTTAGCATTATTTGCCTCAGCATTTAAAGAAAGTCCTTGTGATTTTTCATGGTCATGCACAACGCCAATTGCTTTAAGTTCTGCGGGGCTCAACATCATTGAATCTGCAAAAGCCGATTCACATAGCAAAAAAGATAATATGCTTATTTTCATTCTTTAAAAACCAACCATTCAAATTCAATTTTTGCTTCAACCAAATCACCATCTTTGCCTGCCTTGATTCTGGCAATCAGGGCTTCATTCAAATCTCGACTTCGGTGCACTTTTATCACTTTTAAAACTAAAACACCAGCAAGCTTTTCTGCAAGATGTTGTAAAAAGGCAAAAAAACGATTTGACCAGGCTTAAAAACAATATCGTCTTCACTAAGCCCATCTTGAATTTGCCCCCCCTTCAATCGAACATCATAACGCTGACATAAAGAATAAAAAGCCGCTTTAATTTTAATATTTGTAAAATGAAAACTAGGACTTAAGTTTTCAAACTGCTGCCATCGCACAGGTTCATCAACAGGAGCCTTTTGTAATTCATTTTCAAAAGCAATTTGCTGTTCTGATAATTGTTGCACCTGATAATAAGGAATTAGCAGCATTTTCAGCCCCCCATATCCCCCACTCACAAGGCACAGGAAAACAACCGCAAAAAAACCTCCCTTCAAAAACCATCGAAGTTTTTCATCTTGAATAGGTAAAACACCTATATTACCCTTAAATTTTCTTATATTCATGACAAGAACCCTCTCACTCAAACTGCAGAGTGTATTGATGAATATTAGATTCTGACTCCCTGAGTTTACTGTTTTTCAAATGCTGGTCTATCCATTTTTTAATATCTGGTATTTGAGCGATAAAGGCGGGATTGATAATAAAAGATATTGTCCATTTTTTATTTTCCCACACTAAATCAGTTGCAACAATCTTACCCGAAAATTGGTGAAACAGCATTTGTAGAGACTGGGATGAAAAAAATATTGCTTTAGAATAAAAGTCAAGAAACCTTTTAAATTGTAAAAATTTAGAACGCTCTTCTGCCGACAATACCCGTATGGGTTGTATTAATTTCCAGGGATTGTGATTAGAAAGTATCTGCACCCCTACAGCTAAAAAAAATAATCCCGCCATAATGCTTCCGCCAATCAAAACCATACAAGCAGCAACTATTCCCACATAACGTCGACTACATTGCCGCTTAAGCATTAATTTTTCAACCAATGGAAATTCATCACTTTGCAAAGAATATGTTGGTTTATGTAGAACAGCTGTCTTTAAATCTGCATGATTGATCTGGGAGACAACACCAGATTGTGTTTCTTCCATCCACTTGATATCGACGAAGATAAAGACTGACTTCCCGCACCTGTTGCAGATGATCACTTGACTGAAGTTGTTTCCAAAATACTACGTCCTCATAACAAACTTCTAAATATTTTTGACCCGAAAAATCAAAAATTTTTGATTTTTCTGATTCCCTTTTCCATTCTAATAAGTTAGGCAGAAAAATAATTGAACGGATCACACATGAAGAGGTCAACAATTGATGTAAAATTTTTTGCTGCCACGTTGTCAGATACAAATGCCGCAACCGATGGTGCACTTGTAAAAATTGAGTGGGATTTATCACTACTAAAATAGGTTGCTTTTCAAGTGGTAATAAATCCTCAATCTCTTGCCCCTCTACTTGAGTGCCATTGGCTAAACACAAAACAAGTTGAGCGTTATCTATATAAAGAATTGCAGCTTTTGTAAGACGATTAAACCATCTTCTGATCATGTCAGCCCCCACGTCCCCCTTTGGTCATACATTGGCAGAAGAATGGATATCACTACCCAAATAAGCATGCCACCCATAACAAGAATCAACAAAGGTTGAATACTTTGAATACGCTGATCAACTTCGTTTTTAAATTGAGCCATTTCAAACACGACATACTCATTTAAAATTACCGGAAGTTTCCCCGTTTGCTCACCTAGATCCAACAACAAACTCAATGCGGGATGACGCTTTAAAACATCACTCAATGCAGTCGATAATTTTTCGCCTTGAATCAACCGATTTTTACCTTTTTCCAACTGTGCTGCCCGCCAAGCATTTGGAACAACTTTAATGGATTGATGTAAACTGACAAGTAAATCCCCCCCCGAATCTAACAGAATGGAAAGCACCCGAATGAAGTTAATGATCATGAGTTTGTCAACTAATCGGCCCACAACAGGCATACGTAACACCTGCTTTTCTAAAAACCAACGAGATTTTTTAAAAACCGACAAATTGATTTTAAAGCTTAAGAATACAAACAATCCGAACAAACTCATTGTTATAAATCCAAAAGGCGCAGCGCTGGATACCATCAAAAGAATTTGAGTTGCAAGAGGTAGCGATTGATGACCCATAGCCGCCAGGTATTCTTGTAATTGAGGAACAATATGGTGAAGAATAAGATAAAAAATAACGCACATAATAAACATCAGAACAATTGGATATCGCAAGGCATTATGAATAGATTGACGCGTTTGTAACTGCCACTTTAAATGTGCCACAATAACTGCGATAACATCAGGGTAGTTTCCTTTTTTCTCCGCAATTGCAATCATCTCACCAACATCAGTTTTAAAAACATATTTTTCTTCTGCCAAGCTTTGACTTAATTTTTTACCACTTAACAAACCAATCTCAATGCGCTTTAATATTTGTGGCCATGGCTTTTTCACAAGCACTTTTGCGAGTTGATGAAAAGCCAGCACCATCGGCAATCCAGCTTCTAAAAAATGCTTCAAATAATTCCAAAATAAAATGATTTCTGGCAGTTTTGGTTTAGAACGTTGCCACATTGTGATCTCCCAACACACGTGTGATTTCAGCAATAGACGTAACATTGGCAGCCACCAATGTATCAGCTTGATCTCGCAGTGTTTCCCCACAGCGATATTTAACCCATTCCTCACGCATATGATAATCAAGTGTTTGACTTAATAAACGGCGCAAAGGTGCCCCCACCCATTCAATTTCGCCAATCACAATGCATCCATGATAACCACTTCTGCCACAGTTTTCACATTTTACGCCTTGACACTCCACACAATAACGACGAACGAGTCGCTGACTCAGCATCCCCACCAATGTGCTAGATAAGCTCAAGGGATCAACCCCCAATTCTTTCAATCTTAAAGGAATGGATTGTACATCATTTGCATGTAATGTCGCTAATACTAAATGGCCGGTAAGAGCTGCTTGAATGGCTAAATGAGCTGTTTCTTGATCACGAATTTCTGACACATAAATAACATCTGGATCGTGACGCAACAACGCGCGTAGCGCTCCACTAATTTGCATGCCACCTGGTTGAACTTCGCTTTGACGAATGCCAGGCATTGTATATTCTACAGGATCTTCAACGGTTACAACATTCCGGCTTGAAGAATCGATTTCATTTAATAAGCTATAAAGAGTGGTGGTTTTACCAGAGCCTGTAGGCCCTGCGATTAAAAACAACCCTTGTGGTTGTTGCCCTAATTGCTGCAGTACTACAAGCTGGTCGTGTGTGAACCCCAAATGCTGTATTTTTAAAATCCCTTTTGATTTTCGTAAAATTCGAATAGCGACGCTTTCACCATTAATCGTTGGTACAACCGATAGCCGGCAATCAATTTGCTCTCCATTAATTAAAAAATCAAATCGTCCATCTTGTGATTTTCGTGTTTCAGAAATATCCAGCTTTGCTATAAGTTTTAAATAAACCAGTAGCCGCTGCCAAATATCTGCATGCAACGTTTGGTGTTTTTGCAAAAGACCATCTACACGATTGTAAAGTTGCATTAATTTAGTTTCGGGTACGAAATGGACATCTGATGGATTTTTAAAAACTGCCTCAGATAAAATTGTTTGCAAAAGAGGCTCAACACCCGCCTGAATTGGTTTTATTGCAGAACTCACTTGACCTTGGTATAAAGCAAAAATTTCTCTTGGGGCCGCCAGATAAAATTTAAGCTCAAACGTAGAATCTAACAATTGTCGCAGCTGATCTTTAATAAAAATATTTTCTGGATCCGCCATTGCCACAAACAGTTGATTATCTTGTTTATGAAACACAAAAGCTGTTAGTTTTAATCCTTTATCTTGCGGCAACAATGTTAAAAAATCTGGGTTTATTGTCCACTTCGAAAGGTCAACATAAGGATAATGTAAAAATTCAGCCAAGATAGGATAAAATATGTCACTTTTAACAAACCCCAGTTCCAACAAAATATCACCTAACAATCGATGATGACGCTTTTGTTCACACAAAGCGACGTCAAGTTCACTTTCACTAATCACCTTTTTTAAAACAAGGTAGTCACCTAAACGCTGCCTGGAAGAATAGGAAAAAGAAGTATGATCTATTGACATAAGATTAGTCACCAAGGTGTTATACGTGCACATAAGTATATGGATTATTATGGATTGTGTTTGAAATAAACGATTTTTGATTTTAAAGCAATCTAATTTTTTCATATCTTTAATGAAAAAAACATATATTCCAAAAAATCGCCTTATCTGCAATAATATTTCATGATTTGAACATTTTAGGAAAACTATTGTATCATGATCAAAACAACGGCTGTTCTGTTTTTAATAATGACACTATCTTATGCAACAGGTGATGAATTATCCTTTAGTGATAGCTATGAAGAACTCATTATTCCACCAGTTTTGTGCTCTATAAAGACGCCAGAAAAGCAAGAAATTGAAGACTATGGAAAACAATTTTCATCATTACCACTGCGAGATAATGAACTAACGAATATATGGGAAACAATTTGTGAGCTAGAGTCAATTTATTGCAGAGCATGGCTTGATGATGTTGCTAGAAAAGTGATCGGCAAACGTAATATTATTGCTTTATCTAACATAAAAGGCAGTGTGGAAGGCAAAAATCAATACATCTTGCAACAAAAGACAGCATCAATTATTAAAAGCTTATCTGCTATAGGACCAACAGCACGAATTAAAGAACTGTCACCTAAAACCCTAGAAACTATTCTTTTAGAAGCTGAAGCTGAAAAAATTAAAACTAAAAAAGAAAAATAAGTTTAAACAATTTTTGGAATGAAAGAGAAACCGCAATAAATTAAGGTTGTTCTTCATTCGTTTAATGATTATACATGTTTATGTACGTGCTTATACCTAAATTCCGGATTAAAAGTGTCAGAAAAACCGCCAAAACTTTATGGAACCGATCAACCAACTTCATCAACAGGATCGAAGAAACCATCAACCGCGCGATCCTATAAGGGTGGATTTACCCTTATTAAACGGCTTTTTTCATCCCTTTTTACGAGAAAAAAAACAACAACATCTTCGCCAAAATCTCCGCGTAAAAAAAATGACGCTGGTTTTTCCATTAAATGGATTCTTTTTAAAACTTTTGCCACCTTATTTATTTGGTTGGGCTGTCTTGGTGCCATTGGCGTATTATGGTTCAGCTATGACTTACCAGACGTCACTAGCCTACAGGCAAGCGTACGCAAACCAGGCGTCACTATTCAGGCACAAGATGGAACGATTATCGGCACGTATGGTGATCTTTACGAAGATATGGTTAAGATCAATGAACTACCTCCTTACGTCCCACAAGCATTTATGGCTATTGAAGATAGGCGTTTTTTTAGTCATTTCGGTGTAGATATAATTGGCCTCGTGCGTGCAGCTTATACCAATTACAAGGCCAATCGAGTCGTGCAAGGCGGATCAACCCTGACGCAACAACTTGCAAAAAACTTTCTATTTACCCAAGGAATGTATGACATTCGTGATCGTTCTTTAAGGCGCAAGGTTCAAGAAGCTATTATGGCCGTGTGGCTGGAATGGAAATTTACCAAAGAACAAATTTTCACCATGTACCTTAATCGTGTTTATTTTGGGGCTGGTACTTATGGTATTGAAGCAGCGTCTCGCAAATACTTTAACAAATCAGCTCGCCAATTAACTGTCTATGAAGCAGCTGTAATTGCGGGATTACTAAAAGCACCTTCACGCTATTCCCCCACCAACAGCATGCAGAAATCCCGTGAACGAGCCACGGTTGTGCTGACTCAAATGGTCGAAGCGGGATATATTAAATCGGTTGCTGAATATTTACATCAACAAGATCAAATTCAACCTGAATCTATTAATTTAGAAGGCGGCCGTTTCTTTGCTGATTGGGTTTATGAAACTCTTCCCGGGCTTATTGGTGCTTATAATCAAGATTTAATTGTCTTAACAACCTTTGATCCAAAAATACAAAAGCATGCCGAAACCGCCACCAAAGAGACTATGGAAAAGATGGCAAAAGAGATGAAAAGCACTGAAATTTCTTTAGTTGCGATGACACCCGCAGGGGCTGTTAAAGCAATGATTGGTGGGATGAACTATGGAAAAAGCAAGTATAACCGTGCAACACAAGCGTTACGTCAACCCGGTTCAGCATTTAAGCCTTTCATTTATTTAGCTGGCCTCGAAGCCGGCATGTCGCCTGACACAGTTATTTCGGATGCACCTATATCTATTGGCAATTGGTCGCCTAAAAATTTCCGCAAATACAATACTGTAGGTGAACTTAGCATGCGACAAGCACTTACAAAATCAGTCAACACGGCAACTGTACGAATTGCAATGCAAGTGGGCGCGAAGAAAATTGGAGCAGTTGCTCAACGTCTAGGCATTACCAGCGATATGATTCCTGATATGAGTATTTGCTTAGGCACAACAGAAGTCACTTTACTAGAGTTGGTATCCGCCTATGCGACTTTTGCTAACAAAGGTAAAAGTGTGTGGGCTTATGGTATTACGGAAATTCGTAATCGAAATGGTGATATTTTGTATCAACGTGAAAATGATGATGAAGAACAAGTTATTAACGTCAAACATGTCCGACAAATGAATGACATGTTAATAAATGTTGTAAGCAACGGAACCGGTCGTGCAGCACGTTTAAAATGTGCAAAACCTGATAAAAACACCCCTGCTCCAACGATTGAACTCGCAGGAAAAACAGGAAGCAATGCCGATAAAGATGCATGGTTTGTAGGGTTTACAAAAGATCTTGTGGCTGGCATTTGGACAGGAAATGATAATAACGCTCCTATGAACAAAAATTCAACCGGTGCCCGCATCCCCGCGAATACATTTTCTGCCTTTATGACTCCTATCACATGTGAAACCCCTCCTGATGAATCTCTTCTTCCCATTGTGGATGGTGAATCAACTGACGCTGAGTCAATTGAAGGACAGCTGAACGAAGAAGCACTGCTAAGCGAAGATGCACAACCAGCAAATACAGATATCGTTTATTCAACAAGAAACCCTTCTGTATTTGATGAACCTGCGGCTGATCCAAGCGCTTTTGATGCTCTTCTTAACCAAGCGGCTCAAGAATAAAACGAGAAAACAAACTCTTTTTGAAGTTGGAATTTATTTAAATTGGAATTTATTTAAAGCAGCAGTTTTGAAAAAGATCGACTCTCACCACCTTAAAAGAACCATTAGGCAAGGGTCTCATTCAGCAAATATGTCAACACCATCAATATTCATTATAGTAACCTCTTAAATTTTACTATTAACAAGACTGATTCTCAGTTAATAATCAGCATATATGTACTAACAGATACTACAAATATAGTATCCTAACGGATTTGGTTAAAATGCTCCGCTGTAGAAAAGCTAAAATCGTTGCCACTCTCGGACCTGCAAGTAACACTTACGAAGTTATTAAAAAACTTCATCTTGCTGGTGCAGATATCTTTCGCCTTAATTTTTCCCATGGAACACATCAAGAACACCAACGCGTATACGAAATTATTCGTCGCATTGAAAATCAAGTTCATTCACCAATTGCCATTTTGGCTGATTTGCAGGGGCCTAAAATTCGGGTTGGAGAGTTTGAAAACAAGTCAATTACTTTAACAGAGGGATCGACATTTATCCTGGATAACAATCCTGCCCTCGGCAATCAAGAACGTGTCTTTTTGCCTCATCCTGAACTATTTCAGGCAATTGTGTCGCAAACAGATTTACTTCTTGATGATGGAAAAATACGCTTACATGTTGTTCGAAAAACTGACACTCAAATTTTCACAATAGTCGTTATTGGCGGTGTCTTATCTAATCGTAAAGGCATTAACATTCCAAGTGTTACCCTACCTATTTCAGCTTTAACTGAAAAAGATCGACACGATCTTGATTTTGCGCTTCAGCTAGGTGTTGATTGGATTGCCTTGTCATTTGTACAACGCCCTGAAGACATTCTCGAAGCTCAATCTATTATTCAAGGGCGAGCTAAACTTATTGCCAAAATTGAAAAACCCAAAGCATTAGAGCATTTACGCGAAATTGTTAGCCTTGCGAATGCTGTAATGGTCGCACGTGGTGATTTGGGCGTCGAGATGCTTCCAGAAGATGTGCCAAGTGCGCAAAAACGTATTATTCGCCAATGTCGCGAACTTGGAAAACCGGTTATTGTAGCGACTCAAATGCTTGATTCAATGGTCCATACGCCGTCGCCCACCAGAGCAGAAGCGTCAGACGTTGCAACAGCTATTTATGATGCGGTAGATGCTGTGATGCTATCAGCTGAATCCGCGAGTGGATCTTATCCAGTCGAAGCTGTGTCAATGATGCATCGTATTATCAAGCAAGTCGAAGAAGATCCTTTTTATGCATCAATGGCAGAGCTTTATCGCCCCACACCACGCGAAACTGTAAGCGACGCAATGACAGCAGCAGCACGTAAAGTTGCTGAAACCATTCCTATCAAAGCCATCGTCACCTTTACAGAAACAGGAACTACTACTTTGATGGAAACTCGTGAACGTCCTCAATCATTGATTGTTGGCCTAACACCTAATCAAAATGTCGCCCGGATGATGGGACTTTTTTGGGGAACGTACCCCATTCTTGCCAAGCAAATTACGTCATTTAGCGAAATGATTTCAACTGCATGTACTGTAGTTTTAAAAGAAAATGTGGCTAAACCTGGCGATCTTATGATTATTTTAGCAGGCGTTCCATTTGCAAAAAGCAGTGGTTCTAATATCATGCGCGTTATTGAACTTGAAGCAACCCCACAGGAGGATTAATATGTCATCTGTCAACGCAACTTCGCTTCCACGCTGGAACTTAACTGATTTTTATCACTCCATTGATGATGTAGCAATTACAAAAGATTTAGAAAAAGCAGATCAAATTGCTCGCCAATTTGCTAAAGAATATGAAAATAAATTCAAGGACACGAATTGGTCAGCAACTGATCTAGCAACTGCAATTCATCAACATGAATCCATCGAAGAATTATTGAGCAAACTCATTAGTTTTTCTTATCTAAACTATACAACACATTTAACTGACGCTGCTGTTGTTAAGTTCTTTCAACACATTCAAGAAAAAGTCACCACCTTTTCTACTCACCTGATTTTCTTCACGCTGGATCTGAACAACATTGATGATGATGCGTTGGCTAAAGCTTATTCGGAAAATGCTGATCTTCGTCGTTATAAACCTTGGATTGATAACTCACGCTTGTTCCGCCCGCATCAACTTGATAACAAACTTGAACAATTATTGCATGAAAAATCCTTAACCAGCCGTAGCGCTTGGATACGTCTTTACGATGAAACACTCGCTGGGTTAACTTTTGACTATGACGGTCAAAGCTTACCTATTGCTCAAGTTCTAGATTTATTAAGTCATAGGGATGCAAACGTACGAAAATCAGCGGCTCTTTCGCTCAGCCAAGGCTTGACCACGCGCCTTCCTTTATTTGCAATGATCACCAACGTTCTAGCAAAAGATAAAGAAATTGATGACACATGGCGTCAATTCCCCCACCCTATTTCTGCACGTAATCTTTCTAATCAAGTTGAAGATGACGTTGTCAATGCATTAGCAACAGCAGTTAAAAGCAATTATAAAAATCTCTCGCATCGATATTACAAACTCAAAGCCATCTGCCTTGGCGTCGATAAACTTGAATATTGGGATCGTAATGCCCCTCTTCCTGATATGGAAGATCAGGCTATTCAGTGGGAAAATGCGCAGCAAATTGTTTTAGATGCTTATCAAGAATTTTCACCGCAAATGGCTGACATTGGCACACGCTTTTTTACAAAAAATTGGATCGATGTGCCGTCTCTTGCAAGCAAACATTCAGGTGCTTTTTCACATTCAACCGTTCCCTCTGTTCATCCTTATATTCTGTTGAATTATCAGGGAAAATTGCGCGATGTGATGACCCTTGCTCATGAGCTTGGTCATGGTATTCACCAGGTACTGGCTTCAGAACTTGGATTATTTTTAAGTGGTACGCCTCTCACAATTGCGGAAACGGCATCGGTTTTTGGGGAAATGTTAACGTTCCGTTCGCTACTTCAACAAACAACATCCATCAAACAAAGGCGCAGTTTAATTGCCGCAAAAATCGAAGATATGCTCAATACATCTGTACGTCAAATTGCTTTTTTTGAATATGAGCGTAAAATTCACAATCAACGCCAAGCAGGCGAACTTTCGGTTGATGAAATTAACCAAATTTGGATGGAAACTCAAGGGGAAGCTCTGGGCGAATCAGTAAATCTTGCCCCTGCCCTAATGCCGTATTGGTCATATATTTCGCATTTTATTCATGCACCTTTTTATGTTTATGCTTATGCTTTTGGTGATTGTTTGGTCAATTCTCTTTATTCAGTATATGAACAAGGTCATCCTGATTTTGCAAAAAAATACTTAGACCTTTTGTCAGCTGGTGGTAGCAAACGTCATCATGAGCTGCTCGCCCCGTTCAATTTAGATACACGAGATCCAGAATTTTGGCAAAAAGGGCTGAATGTGATTATTAATCTGATTGATGAATTTGAAACTTTAGTGGAGAAATAACGTTGGATGATGAATCAACTCTGTTTGGCAGAATGAAACGATACGCTAAAGTTTCAACTGCCATGACAGGCCTTGCCACTCGCTTAGTTGGTGAAAAGTATTTAGGCGTTGAAATTGACCGAGATCAACATGCTAAAAATCTTCATCAACTTTTAGGTGGTCTTAAAGGTCCATTGATGAAAGTAGCACAATTTTTAGCCACTATTCCCGGTGCCATCCCCCCTGAATATGCTGATGAATTACTCAAGCTTCAATCAAATGCCCCCGCCATGGGTTGGGCGTTTGTTCGCCGCCGCATGGCCAGTGAGCTTGGGCCAGAATGGTTAACAAAATTCACTGAATTTTCTCAAACCGCAACCGCCGCTGCGTCACTTGGACAAGTTCATAAAGCTACTCTTCCTTCAGGTGAAACGGTTGCCTGTAAATTGCAATATCCTGATATGGAATCAGCCATTGAAGCAGATATGAATCAGCTAAACTTAATTTTATCTGTTTATCGCACGTGGAACACAGCCATTGAAACATCTGAAATTCAAGAGGAAATTGCCACCAGGCTCCACGAAGAATTAAATTATCTAGACGAAGCAAGCCATCTTAAAGCCTATCAAAAAATCTTTGCCGACACACCTTGTGTAATTTTGCCCAATGTTCATAATCAATTGACAACACGTCGTCTTTTAACGATGTCATGGATTGAAGGCCAACCAGCTCTCAGCTTTATTAATGAGCCTCAAGAAATCCGTGATCAAATCGGCAAAAAATTGTTCCATACATGGTATTATCCTTTTTATCATTATGCTATTATTCATGGCGACCCACATCCTGGTAACTATAAAATTCTTCCTGACGGTAATATTGGGTTGTTGGATTTGGGATGCATTCGCCGTTTTCAAGGGCAGTTTGTTCAAGGGGTGATTGATCTATACAACGCGCTTCTTCATAACAATCGTGACCAAGCTGTAGCTGCCTATGAATCCTGGGGCTTTACGCACCTGACGAATGAATTGATTGATATTATTTCTGATTGGGCTCGGTTGATTTACGATCCCCTCCTCGATGATAAAGTGCGATTAATTCAAAATGATTTGCAAGGAACAGTTGGCTGGGAAACGGCAAATCGTGTTCATGAGCAATTGAATAAAACCGCGGGCATTAAACCACCACGTGAATTTGTGTTTATGGATCGTGCGGCTGTTGGCATTGGATCAGTCATTATGCGATTAGGTACAAAACAAAATTGGTATCAGTTGTTTCAAGAGCTTATTCAAGACTTTAATGTTGATGATGTTGATAAACGTCAACAAGAAATTTTTAAAAGAGAGAGAATAGATCCCTCTCATTAGCTTATACTCATCATGAATGAAAAAACGAATTTCTATCAATCGACCTTTCCAATCACGAAGAGTATATTATAAAAGTATGCAGCAAGATGATACTTTTTTAACATTTTTTTCTTTAGTTAAACTTGCACCATTCAACCAAGGCAAATAATCAACACTTGAAAAATTGCGTGGTACATAGTTGTCAGCACCTTTAAAGCTCTTATCCAAATAGCACATTTTCATAAGCATATGCGCCACCATTTCACTACAAAACAGCCCATCTAAGGTTGTATCTTGATCGGTATTTTCACTGCGAAGAGATTCAATGAGCACAGATAAATCTCGCTGATATGTTGTACCAAGGTATTTCCTTACATATTGAACAACATCTGTTGATTCTGGTTGTTTATCTTTAAAGATAAACTGGCGTTCTGCAACTGAGCCATTATAGCTTTTTGCAGTATTATCCCATAAAGAGATTTGCACTTGAGGGACAACACCTTGAAAGATCTGCGAAGCTGCACCGGTTGATTCAAAGCAAAATCGAGTTTGATCTTTTTCATCCATTAAAATAAGGCTGCAATGCGACCAATTGCTCGCCGTTAATGTTCTAATAGCCGCCCCAACAAGATCAGCAGATGAAAACAATCCAACGCCCCATAAAGTTAATGGACGATCTTTAATAAGTTCTTCTTCCTCTTTTAAAAAAGAATCTCCACCAAAACCGTAAGTTTTATGACTTTTTACAATCATAAGAGGGGCATTTTCCTGCTCTTTAAGAGGGTCTGCAGCAAATCCTGTAGATGTACCCGCAAATAAAACAATAGCATACAAAAACTTCATTATCTTAGATAGCTTAATATTCAACACCATATGTAACATACCTTCTTTAAAAGTTTAAAAAGAGTGTTCTGATTACCGTCGAATGCATCATAAACCCGATCCATTTGCAAAGACCGCTTCTGTAATAAGAGGTAATGTGCTTTATTTTATTAAAAACAGGGATTATTTAATATTTAGTTGATTTAGATCTAAAAATATGCACCTACTCTAAAAAAAAATAAAATATCCTTAAAGCATCATTTAAGATGACAAATAGACTTAATTTTTCTATTAATTTGTTTCTTTTGTAATTACAATTTCATTAAATATTCTTTAACTATTAAAAAAATCTACACCAAAATATGTTCAAAATGATGCAATATCTATACTTTCTTTTCATGGTCATTTTAGTTAATCCCATAAAAACAAGTGAACTAACATCATTAAATCAGAGTGAACTAACATCATTAAATCAGTTAGATTTATTTGAAACGGAACGTCTTATTGTCCGCAAAGAAAGTTATGAGGATTTCCAGAGTCGATGGTTGCATACATCCAGCTGGCCAATGATAACACTTAATCATGTTGAGATTGATAATGTAACACTGATTGATCCAGATATTATCCCACCTGTAATGCCCCCAGTTTAGCAAGCATATTTTAAAGGAGTCTCTTGTTGTTTAT
>DYSP01000003.1 GCA_020718185.1 Candidatus Odyssella sp.
GATCGATCATGTCTTTGCTACTCAATTGTAAAATCGTTATTTGGTTTAACTATACCTTCAAAAACAATACCTTGAGAGTGATGAGTTTGGTGTGTAGAAGTTTGATGGGCTGGATCTTCAATAGTTGTTAAAATTTTTCCATTGTGTGTTTGTAAAACGCAATCACCATACGTAATAATTCGTTGCTCTGTTGAGCTCCACTCAAAATTAAATAATCCAAGGCCAGTCTCAAGTTCAGCACCTGGGCTTTTGCACACAGAAGGGCGTGTGTTAATTAAAATCATCCCTGATTTACTTGTACATCTCTCGTAACCTGTATGATCTGCCCGTATAGGCGGACGCCCTCGAACATCTGCAAGAGACAAAACCATATCAATGAGATTTGAGTTTCCTGAATGATACGGACCAAAACACGCTAAATGTCCATCACTGTGACGAAATAAACGAACGATTGGTGCCATCTTACTAATGATTTGTTGTAGGCTTTCTGGCATTGGTTGATGAATTTGTCGAAATAGCGAACGCAAGTCAATCAATAACCGTAAAACAGTCAATTGTATATAAGGTGAACGGTTATAATGACCACCATCAGGTAAAATTTGAGATTGAACCAAATTTTCAAGTTTTTGAATAAGTTTTGGTAAAAGATGAAGCTCATAGTTTAATGAAATTAAGGATTTCAGTAAGCCATGTAGGGCGAAAAATTTATGTGTAGCCGTGGCAGCATATTTCCAATTTTTAAGTAGGTGACGCGTTTGCCGCATTAAACTTTTAAAAAATTGAGAACGGAATTCTTCATCGGCACTTGCAGCAAAAAAGTCATATAAACCAAGCCAGCAACTAAGACGTAACCCTATTAAGTCTGCTCGCCAGGCGATAGAGTTCCAATTTTGATTGCGCTCAATCCAATTAAGAATTAATTGACGAGCAATGCGACGAGAGGAATTATCACCAATAGATCGTAGATCGCGCAACCAATCAAAACTATGAAGATCAAATAGGGACTCGTGTGACAGTCCTTTAGGATACCACAATTGCTGAATTTTAATAATTTCTTGCCCCAAGATGAATGTGCCATCCAACAATTTTCGCCCCAAGTGTGTTTGTCCGGGCCATGGATCTGTTGGAATAGTGATTAGATGTTGAGGCGTTTTTCCCATTAGAGCTAAGTGATAAAGCGGGGTTTTTTGTGCTACTAGCCGTAAGTGTCGATTAAGATTTTGAACTAAGGACAACGGTTCTGGTTGAATTTGCCAGCGTTGCAAATGCAAATAAGAACTCATTTATTCCCCCGAAGATTATCAATGGTCTGTTTATAACTATCTTTTTTTTCACCAAAAATAGAAGATCCTGCAACTAAAATATCAATATCCAAAGAATGTAGTTGTGGCATTATTTCTGGCGTAATACCGCCATCTATTTCTAATAAAATAGAATGGGGTGCTGATTTTATTTTTTTAGAAACCATCTTTATTTTTTCGATCATAGAGGGTATAAAGGTTTGTCCTCCAAATCCCGGATTGACTGTCATAACCAAAACAAGATCGACTTCTGGCAATAAATAGTCTAACACATCTGGTGATACGCCAGGATTCAAGGCAATTCCAGCTTTGACACCATATCGGCGAATTTCGGTGAGAGTACGATGACAATGAACGTCAGCATCGGGATGAATTGTTAAAATAGAAGCCCCAGCTCTTGCAAATGTTTCAATATAGGAAGTGGCAGGCTGAATCATTAAATGAACATCTAAAGGCAGAGTTGTTTTGTGTTTTATCGCCTGAACAATACTGGGGCCAAAGCTTAAATTCGGTACATAATGTCCATCCATAATATCCAGATGAATTAAATCAGCACCTGCTTTTTGAACAGTCTCTATTTCTTGTTCTAAATTCAACAGATCAGCTGCTAGAATAGAAGGAGCAATCAATGGTTGTTTCACAAGTATCGAACTCCAAAAATTTTGCCATGGTCAAGGCTGGCAAGATGCAGTAAAACTAAAATTAAACTATAGTTAATGAGTAGCATATTTTCATGGATAAGTTAAGCAATACTCTGTCTAATGAACAGGATAAAAAACCTGACGCTTCGTCAACAAATAAGTCGCCTACAGAGACTGTTAAACCAGATCCAACGCGTTATGGAGATTGGGAAAAAGGGGGACGCTGTATTGATTTTTAGGACAAATAATTGACAAAAGCACCTAAGCATTCCCTTCTTCACCTTCAAGACATTGATTTTTATCGAGATTGGCAAGTGATTTTTCACAAGTTCAATCTTGAGGTTCAAACAGGTCAATGGCTGATTGTACGAGGATCCAATGGGTGTGGCAAAACAACATTGCTTAAATTGTGTGTAGGACTTCTTCAGCCAACAGAGGGCAACATTCGTATTTCATGTGCCTATAGCTATATCGGACATACAAATGGGATGAAACCAACACAGACGCTAGAAGGGTTTTTAAAAGGACTTAGTAATTCTTCAATTAAAAATTCTGCCGAAGAACTTATTATGTCTCTTGCTTTAAAAGAGTATAAACATACACCCTTTTACCAACTTTCAGCAGGGTTAAAACGTCGGATTGCCTTGGTTTATTGGTTAACACCAGATGTTGATTTGTATATTGTTGATGAACCTTTGACAAATCTTGACCCCATATCTTGCCGGCTAGTGTGGCAATTATTAGTAAAAAAAATAAATACAGGTTCAGCTATATTGATGGCACATCATGGCCCAAATCTTATCTCTCATCCCGCTATTCAGGAGATTTATTTGGATGTATAGTTGGTTGTTTTTATTTAAAAATCTAGGGCAATTTCAGCAGATTTTAAAACAGCAAATACGAACAGTTTTTGTGTTTCTTATCCTTTACCTGATTATTTTATTCCCTACTTTACAGATGCAAGGTACCGCGACTTTTTTACTCATTCATCTTTTAATCCTTCAAGGTCTTTGCATAATCTGTGTTATTATGCAAGTTGATCCTCTGTTGCGTAGTGATGTCGAAGAGGGTTTTTTAGATCTATGGTTGGGAAATCAAGGTTTGGGATTTCAATACTATATGGTTCGACAAATTTTCATTGGATTAGAAATAAGTTTGCCAGTTGTTATGTTGTTAGTTTTACTGATGCCAACGCTATCTGTAACGGGAAAAATGGTGTTTTGTATACTTAGTTTTGTGAATATGTTGATTACGTCTTTATGGGCGAGTAGTTTGTCATTATTATTGGCAAAAACCCATGATATCGGTCAATCTCTTGTGGGGATGGTTTTAGCCGCTTTGTTGTTGATTCCGCAATTGTTGATTGGAGAAACCATTTTAGAAGCATTAGCAATAAACACAATTGCAATGTCACATTTGTGGTTATATGCTGGGGTATCGATTATCAGTATTGCCTTAAACTTAAGTTTGGCGCCTAGTATTGTGCGTCTATCTGTGAATCATTAGAAATTTAGTATCTTTATGAGGAAACATGTCTTTAAGTTTTGAACATCGACCAAAGCAATTAATTGTCTTTATCAATAGATATGTGAACGGGTTAATGATCGCCAGTATGATTTTACTGAGCATTGGTTTGTTTTTCAGTTTTCTAGCTTCTCCAGCTGATTATCAGCAAGGTGAGACCGTGCGAATAATGTATATTCATGTGCCATGTTCTTGGGGGGCAATGGCTGCATATTTTTTGATGGCAATGACATCTGGATATGGTTTTATTAAAAGATCTCCTTTAGCATTTGTGATCACAAAATCAATTGTACCTATTGGGCTATGTTTGTGTTTCATTAGCTTGGCAACCGGCTCTATTTGGGGAAAGCCAACGTGGGGCACATGGTGGGTATGGGATGCCAGGCTCACTTCTATGCTCATTCTTGCTCTTTTTTACATTGCCTATCTTTTGCTTACCACTACTTATTCTATCCAAAATGAAAGAATCGCTGGTTTTATTGTGATTATTGGATCGATTAACTTGCCGATTATTAAATGGTCTGTTGAATGGTGGAATACATTACATCAACCAGCAAGTGTGATGCGTTTAGCCAAATCGGCCATTCATTGGCAAATGCTGATTCCTTTATTTATAATGGCGATTGCGCTTGCTTGTCTTTCTATCACCTTGTTTCTCGTGCGATTACGTAGTGAACTCACTTATCGTCGATTACTAGCTCAACAACTTAAACGGTCTTTCCATGCAACAATTTGATTATGTCCTTTTTGCCTATGTAATTGCCTTATTCATCCTTGGTGGTGGTGCTATGATGATTATTAAAAAAGATCAAAAATTGCGTCGGTTGCTGGATGAATTAAGACAATCATGACTCAAAAACAATGGCATCGCTTGTGGTATCTAACGGCGTGCTTTTTAGGCGTCATGGGCGTTGTTATTTTGGTTACTATGGCATTTAAAGAAAATATGCTTTATTTTATGACACCTTCTGAAGTGTTGGCTCATCCTTATTCTCAACGTCAATTGCGTTTGGGGGGGCTTGTTGAAAAAAATTCTGTTATCAAAGAGGCTGCAACTCTTACCACTCGATTTGTGATAACAGATAAAATAACAACCATTCCTGTATCGTACACCGGTATTGTGCCTGATTTATTTCGCGAAGGACAAGGCGTAATTGTTGAAGGGAAACTGCAAGAAGATGGTTGTTTTAAAGCCGATCTCTTGTTAGCAAAACATGATGAAAATTACATGCCTCCTGAGATTGCTGCGAAAATTAAATAAAATAGTTTTCCAGAATTTTCAGATAAACATTGCGCAATAAAACAAGTTCAGATACAGCAATGTGTTCATTAATGTGATGCGCAGTAGCGCTTACCAGCCCAAATTCAATAACAGGGCATACATCTTTGATAAAACGTGCATCTGATGTGCCGCCTGTTGTGCTTAAAGTTGGTTGTGCTCCACAAATTTCTTCAACGGCTAGGCGAACAACTTCTGTTAAATGTTGGTCTGTGGACATAAAAGCTTCGCAACCCTGATTTGACTGAATATCAATTTTAAGAGGAAATTGTGCTGCTACCTTTTCCAGTTTTTCAACAAGGCGTTCTTTGGATTGTAAGGGATTAAAGCGAATATTAATTTTTGCCTGTGCTAAGGTAGGGATGACATTTCGCGTTGAATTACCAACATCGATAGAGGTAATTTCCAGATGTGAAGGGCTAAAATTCTCTGTCCCTTGATCTAAAGAAGCTGCGGTTATTTGTTGTAAGTACTGAAGGAGAACAGAAATGGGGTTTTTGGCAAGCTCAGGATACGCAACGTGACCTGCAATACCATGAACGGTTATATCAATATTCAAACTACCACGTCTGCCAATTTTTATCATTTCTCCAACTTTATGAGGGTTAGTGGGTTCCCCAACCAAACAGGCATGAATTGACTCTTCTTTGTCTTTTAACCATTCCAGCACCTTAATTGTGCCATTGATGGCAGGCCCTTCTTCATCGGTTGTCAGTAAAAAACTAATTGATCCATTAAAAGAATTTTTGATGAATTGACTAGTTGCATCCAAAAAAGCAGCAATTGCCCCTTTCATATCAACTGCACCTCGTCCATAAAGAATATCTTCTTTAATAGTGGCTGAGAAGGGTGAGTAAGACCACTTACTAGCGTCAATATCGGAAACCACATCTACATGACCGGCAAAGCAAAAATGGGGGGCTGAGGTGCCAAAGCGAGCGTAAAGATTATCAACTTCACCAAAAGGTAATCGGTTACAAACAAATCCTAGTTTGTTGAGATAATCTTCAATAAAATCAAGACACCCTTCTTCTTTCGGTGTAATGCTGGGAAACTGAATTAGTTTTTGAGTGAGAGAGATAACGTTCATTTCAATTTCCTGGATTAGGCGCGCAATAATTCATTAATAGCGGTTTTAGAGCGTGTTCTTGTATCAACTTGTTTAATGATAACGGCACAGGCAAGAGAAGGCATTTCGGGGCTGGCTGCGGGTAAGGTTCCAGGAACGACAACTGAATAAGCAGGAACACGACCATATATAATATCGCCGGTTTGACGGTTAACAATTTTTGTTGATGCGCCAATAAAGACACCCATGGAAATCACTGCCCCTTCTTCTACAATTACGCCTTCGGCAATTTCTGAACGAGCACCAATAAAGCAATTATCTTCGATAATCACAGGAGTAGCTTGTAAAGGTTCCAGCACACCACCAATGCCCACCCCACCGGAGATATGACAATTTTTGCCAATTTGAGCACATGAACCAATGGTAACCCATGTGTCTACCATCGTTCCTTCACCAATATGGGCACCAACATTAATAAATGATGGCATTAAAACAACATTTGGGGCGACATAGGCAGAATGACGAACTATAGCACCTGGTACCGCCCGAAAGCCGGCGTTGCGAAATTCATCATGATTCCAGCCGTGAGTTTTGAGAGGGATCTTATCAAACCATGCGGATCCAATATTATCATCTGTTGACGGACCATTGTTAAATAATTTATTAGAGCTTAATTTAAAAGAGAGCAAGATTGCTTTTTTAATCCAGTCATGGCAAATCCATTCTGTTCCTTTTTTTTCTGCGACACGAATTTGCCCTTTATCTAATTTAGTTAAAGTATCAATAACAGCATAAAGAACGTCTTGATCAGTTGCGGTTAAATTATCTTGATTATCCCAACCTGTATCAATAAGATGTTTTATTTTTTCTGTCATTTTAGCTTCCTTAACAGTTGAAAAATGATGCCCAGAATGGGTTTTTTTTAATCTTTGTGAGAAAATTGCGCTATTTCAGCACGAAGTTCCACAATGCCGATGTTTTTTTCAGCACTTGTTGCCATGACTTTTGGGTGTGCTGCTGGATGTTTTAACAAAAGAGGTTGGATATGTTCAATAAGTTCTTGTAACTGTTGTTTGCCAACTTTATCAATTTTTGTCAAAATTATTTGATAAGAAACGGCTGTTTTATCAAACAATGCCATGATTTCCTTATCTGTATCTTTCATTCCCACGCGTGAATCAACCAATACATATGCGCGTTCTAATGTTGTTCTGCCGCGAAAATAAGCTTCTAACAAGTATTGCCATTGCTGTTGAAGTTTTTTTGAAACTTTTGCATAACCATATCCAGGCAAATCAACAAGAGAGAGACGATTGCCCAAATTAAAAAAATTTAATTGTTGTGTACGGCCTGGGGTATTAGATGTTCTTGCCAAGGTGTTACGATTTGTCAGGGCGTTAAGAAGACTTGATTTCCCTACATTTGATCTTCCCGCAAATGCAATTTCGGGAAGGCCAATGTCGTCAAAATCATCGATTTTTTGTACACCTCTGGAAAAAGTGCATTCTTGAGAAAATAACCAGCGCCCCCATTCTAGAGCGCTTTGACTATACGTTCCATCAATGTCAATTGCAACGTCTGATGGTTTCATTCTTAGGCTTCCTTTTTTGTATCAAGGCGCATAATAGCCCATTGTTGAACGATGGATAAAATATTGCTCCACGCCCAATAGATAACGAGACCAGCTGGAAAGCTTGACAAAAGGAATGTTAAGAAAAAAGGCATGATCATAAAGGCTTTTGCCTGTGCTGGATCGGTTGGCTGTGGGTTTAATTTTTGTTGCAAGAACATTGTTATTCCCATCAAAATTGGCCATGCTCCAATCATCAAAAAGCTAGGTGGTGTAAAAGGTAATAACCCAAATAAATTAAAGATAGAAGTAGGATCTGGCATAGAAAGGTCATGAATCCATCCAAAAAATGGCGCTTGACGCATTTCTAACGTGACAAATAAGACTTTGTATAAACAGAAAAATACGGGTGCTTGGATTAAGACAGGCAAGCATCCAGATAAAGGATTAATTTTTTCACGTTTATAGACTTCCATTAACTCTTGATTCATGCGCATTTTATCATCGCCGTATCGCTTTTTAAGCTGTTCGAGTTTTGGTTGCATTTGTTTCATTCGAGCCATTGAACGATAAGACTTATTGGCTAACGGAAAAAAGGCAAGCTTGAACATCACAGTCATGACAAGAATAGCAATGCCGAAATTGCCAAAAATCTTGTTAAGGTAGTCAAGTAAATAAAATAAAGGTTTCGTAAGGAAATAGAACCAACCAAAGTCAATAGCCAGGTCAAATTTACTGAATCCAAGTTTTGCTTCGTATCCATCCAAGATAGTTAGTTTTTTAGCACCCGCAAATAAATGTTGTGTAACTTTGTGAGTTTGACCCTTCGCAACATCAACAGTTGGGTAGATTGTTTCTGTTTGATAATAATTTACACCGTCTAGCGTATGTCCTTTAAATCGTGTTTCCACGGCTGTATTTTGCGTAGGAATGAGTGAAACAAGCCAGTATTTGTCGGTAATGCCAAGCCAGCCACCTGTTGTTGTTTGCTGTTGCTGACCTTTTTCTAATAATTTTGCATAATCAAGTTCGACTAATTTTCCGCCAAGAACACCGATCGGCCCTTCATGGAGAATGAAATAACCGCCGGTTTGTGGTGTACCAATACGTGTAATTTGACCATAAGCATTCAAACTTAATGTAGCATTGGAATTATTGATGACATCATCTTCTATTGAAAACATATACTGATCATCAATACTAATGGTTCGTTTGAATGTAACACCTTGACCATTATCCCAAGTAAGAATAACAGGTTGTTGAGGTGTTAATTCTGTTTTATCCGCTTGCCAGACCGTTGTTTTGCTAGGCACAGGGATGTTTTCTTGTTTTGTCAACCAACCAAAATCAACATAATAAGGATGGTTTGTTGATTTTGGTGAAAGCAAAATAATTTCAGGACTCTTCGAATCAGGTGTTTCGTGGTAATGAGCAAAGGTAACATCATCAATTTGAGCCCCAGTCAAATTAATCGACCCATGAACCAATGGTGCGTTAATTTTTATGCGATGACTTGCGCCTAAAGCTTGTGTGCGTTCAACAGCAACTTCTTTAACAGGCTCAGGCGCTTGAGGTTGGGCGGGTTGCTCAGTTTGAGCAACTATTTTTGATTGCATTTGTTGTTGCTGCTTTGGTGCATCGTAGAAAAAATTGAAACCAAGCAAGACAGCGATTGCAAGAACAGAGGCGAGAATTAAATTACGCTGTTCATTCATTTGAGGAGATGTCCTTTTTTATTTTTTTCAGTACCTGACAACAACTCAAAAAAAGTTGAGGGGTCGCCTTTAAGCACTAGGCTTTTTAATTGCTAAAGTTTCAGGAACGGGATCGTAACCCCAATCATTTCCTAACTTTTTAATCGGGTGACATTTTGTCAATCTTTTGAAAATAAGCCAACTGCCGTATTTTAGCCCGTGATGTTGTAAAGCATGAACAGCATATCGAGAGCACGTTGGTTCAAATCGACAACGAGGCATAAGATATGGCGAGATAACCCACCGGTAAGTTTTAATAACAGCAATTAAAAACTTTATGAGCATTCAATAACCTGTAAATTAATCAATGATTTTTTAAAATCGTCTTGAACTTTTATGAAAGAAGCTGTCACGAGTGCAGCCTTGGCAATAATTACTAAGTCACAACCAGGAAGCGTACCTATTTCCTTTGCCCACAAACGAACCACTTCACGCATACGGCGTTTTGCTTTATTTCGTTTGACTGAATTACCCACACGTTTACTGGCAGTAAATCCAACACGAAAACCAAGCCCAGGCTCAGCATTTTCATGATTAAGGCTTTGAACAACCAAAGTAGATCGAGAAATATACGACCCTGCTTGAGCAACTTTAACGAATTCATGCCTTTTTTTAAGACGAGGAAGCGATATCATCGCTTGTAAATGCAACTAAGCAGAAAGACGCTTGCGGCCTCTAGCACGACGAGCAGCAATCACTTTACGACCACCAACTGTTGCCATTCGCGCACGAAAACCATGACGACGTTTACGAACGATGTTACTTGGTTGAAATGTTCTTTTCATGACTGTAATCCTTTAACTTTACAAAAGACCTAAAAACCAACGAAAAAGAATTAATAGGTCAAAAATTCAATAGTGCTTTAATATCTATCGGATTTGAAGATAAAATTCAAGTCTGAAGTTTAATCTTTGCTGATATTTAACCTTTTTTGAGAAAAGGCATCATTGACATCCATTTTTAAATCCTTTAAAAAATGAACACAACGGTATCTTTCATAACTTTATTATTAAGGTTATTGGGATTTAAAAGGGAACATTGTTAAAATCAATGGCTGCCCCCGCAACTGTAAATATATGAGCTGATTCACAGACTTTATCTTTAAAGTTTAAAAACCACTGGAATTTTCTGGGAAGGGGTGAGTCATCTGAAATCAATAATTTGGTTTCAATATATAAGTCAGGAGACCTGCCGTTTATGCACCATATTCTCAACAACGGTGGGTTATTGAAATCGGATTTTTCCGTAGGTTTTTCCTAATGGTGGTATTGAAATCCACTTTTAAGGACATAACCGTTGTTTTTCATTTTTACCTATTTTTTGGCAATTAACATTGCCGCAGCTGAAGGCATTTCTCATAAAACAATTACCATCACTGCTAAAAAACCAACAATTTCACCGCTTTTAAGCCCTGGATTTGAGGTTATTACGGCTGAAAAAATCGCAGCCCTTCAATTGCAACGCTTGAATGATGTTTTGCAACAGCAACCAGGCATTAATGTGGTTCAATCAGGTCCGCCTGGGCAAATATCTTCTGTTTTTATTCGAGGCACCAACTCCAATCATGTTTTAGTTCGTATTGATGGAATGCGGGCAAATTCACCTGATTCAGCAACTGGAAATTTTGATTTTTCTGATTTAACAACCGATGGAATAAATACAATTGATGTGATTCGTGGTGCTGCAAGCAGTCTTTACGGTGCGGATGCAGTAGGTGGTGTGATTAATATACAGTCTCAAAAAGGTACACGAGATGTACAAAAAATAGGTGTAGCCGAAATCGGATCTACACTATCTGAAACACTTAAAGGCGGCATTGTTGGAGAATATAACAAGATAAACTTTGCACTGACTGCTTCGGTGTTTCATACATCTGGATTAAAAACACAATCAGATTACATGCAGCTTCCAAATGGTCAATACCCAAAATTGCCATATACTTTGCGAAATTTTATTTTTCGTGGTGGTGGAAAAGTGAATGACAAGACAGAAGTCAGTCTGTTTTCGCGAATGAATGATGCCTCTCTTTCGTATCAAGGTTTATTGGCACCTGTTCCGCAACATCGTCGTCAATTCCTTAATCGACTACAAGTGGATCATATTATTTCAACGACATGGATGCACGAGGTAGGTCTTGGAATTCTTTCAACTTCCTCAGCATATGATGGGGGAGTAGCAAATTTTTCGACAAGTAGAGGACAAAGAGTCGTGGTTGATTGGCAACAAAAGATACGACTTCATCCAACCTATCACCTGCAAACGACTGTTGAATTTGAGCATGAAAAATTTCAGGCAAATTTTGCCAATGCTTTGTCTGATGCTCAAGAAAAACAAATAGGCTTGGCACTTCTCCAACGTTGGACACCGTGGACGCCCTTGGTTTTAGAGTTAGCCTTGCGTCAAGATTGGAGTGATCGTTTTCAAACACCTGCGTGTTATCGTATGGGGGCACGATGGACGGTGCCCAAGATGAAGACAGAACTATTTGTTAATTATGGTACTGCTTTTAAAGCGCCACCGTTATTTCAACTTTATGGAAAAACACCAGGCTATAATGGCAATAAAGATTTACAGGCAGAACGTGCGGAAAGTTATGAAATAGGTGTGAAGCAACCCATCACAGATCAAATCAAAGCAACGATGATCTATTTTCAGAATGATTTACGTCAATTGATTGAATATGATTTTCCTTCAAAGCAAAATGTTAATATTGCCAAAGCAAAGACTAAAGGGGTTGAGTCGATGATCAGTATTTTGCCAACAACAAATACAAAATTGGAATTGAATCATACTCTCACCTTAACACGTAACGAAATAACGGGTCAGGCTCTCAGTCGTCGTCCACAACATAAAGTATTTGTTTTAGGAAGTTATTATTATGAATCATTCCAATTTTTTGTTGAATGGTTGTTTGTCGGGAAACGCTTGGATGTTCAGGCGCAAACCCCTTTTAGAGAAGTTAAAAACCAGCCCTATAATATAGTGACCTTAAAGGTAAATTATGATTTTCGTCCAGGTTGGGTTCTTTTCGGACGTATAGAAAACGCATTAGATCGAAAAATTGAAGAGCCACTGGGGTATCGTCAAGAAAGGATTACGGGGTATGTTGGGATCAGAACAACCATCTAATCTAATCCATAAAACATTCATTCTTTCTCCTGTTATCAGTATTTGGCCGTTTTGTGGATGGGCTGCGTTATTGCACATGAGTGTTATTGGTTGCTGTATCTGGTCGCAATCAACGTCTTTCCTGCCTATGGCGAAAGAAGGTAGTTTGGTGGAGGTTATTGAGGTGGATTTAACGCCAACCACTGCTTTGTTACCTGATAAATCTAAGGAAGAAAAAGAGACCCAATCTATATCAGCTACGGCTCTTGCCAAAATGTCCCGAAAAGTAACGCTTGTGAATGACGATGGACAGACACAAGCAGTAAAAACGCCATCAGTAAAACCTTCTCTATCACTTCAGATAGGGAATCCTCATCCTCCATACCCTGAGATGGCGCGGGAAAATATGATTGAAGGAAAAGTAACGGTTATCTTAAGTGTAGAAGCTGCAATCGGTAGGGTGCAAGATGTTCAAGTGATTTCCAAAAATTCACCGGAATGTCTGAAGGAAAGTGTGATTTCGACAGTGGAAAGGTGGCAGTTTCACCCCATAAATGTACAAGGAATGATTCAGGAAACTTTCTCGTTTGAGTTTTTATTACACTAAGTTGTAGCTAGTAAAGTAAAAATCTGTCTTAATTTAACTTTAAAATTTCAATAAATTTGTTGACTGAAAATAATGAAAGACTTAAAAACAAATGTGTGATTAATAAAAATATAAAAGGATGAAAATGATGGAAAAAGTAGGTTTAGAAAATCGTGAAGTAAATCCATTTTTATGTATAACAATAGTGAGAAAATAATCTCCTATCTATTATAAAAAAGAGCAGCACATAGATGTGGTTGATAAGAATCATCACTGCCTATAGTGATATTCATTCAGCTGCATCAGTGTTTTTATTTTTCTAAAAATCTTTTAATTTAGAGGTTAATCGTATCTACGTTTACTATTTTTTATCATTATATCTTGAAAAATAAATTTATCTTATTAAATTTAAAAGTTTAATAAATTCATTGACTAAAAACAATAATAAATGTAAAAATAAGTGTGTGGGTTTTAAAAAAACACATAGTAAGTTTATGGTTAATAAAAAAGCTAATAAGGAAGATTCTTATGTATAAAATAAAATTAGAAAATCTTAAAACTCAACCCGCGCTTTGTGTTTTCATTGTTAAAAAATAATTGTTTGGCAAATACAAATAAGCACTCTCTTTACAGTTTAATTTCATTCGATATTCAAAATCACTAATCGATTTTTTGTGATATAATCACATGGGGAGTATAGATAAGAAATTATCTATACTCCTTTTGCAATTATCGGGTTGTAGATGCACGAATATCTTGCACTCCACGCAGAATTGATTTTACTGGGGATTTGCCCGTTTTATGGATATATTCACAACGCTGCTCAAAAGATGTCTCAATTTTCATGACCCCTTGTAGATTAACAAGTCGAACATCATTAGTATTAAAAAATTCCTTCAATCGCGCACTTGTTGAAGCTTTTTGTAAAGGCATCACTTTGAATGCGTAAGCAACACCATCTTTACGCGTTGATTCCATAAGGTATTGCTTGCCACCCTTAATGGTATCAAAGTCGTTAGCGGTGAGGCGAGGGCAAGCTTGAGAGGTTAGATAATTGACTTGTGCTGGTGTTGTGATTTGTGCTTTAAGAATAACTTCAGGACTCATGGTTGTTAAAACTTTTTGCCATGCATCATCTAGTTGATAGGTACAAGAAATTTCTCCTGCTACTGTGCTAATTACGCTGCCAGGATAATCTTTTTTTCCCTTCACGAATTGCTGCAGTGACTTGCGAAAACTAATGCCTGAAGGGCAGGGAGATTCGGATATATAGCTCATTTTAGAAAGAGGCCCTGTTTAAAAGGTGCGCTACTATTGCTACATATAGCTTGGGGCAGTGTTTTGAGATCTAAAGTTGGACAATCTGCGTTAGCCGTGCTTAAGAATAAAAGACTAGCGCCCGCGCACAAGATAGTTTTATACATCGCAAGATCTTTCAGTTTGAGATTATACTTAGTAATGTAGTCCAAAAAGATTAAAAAAAGCTTTATAACGTCATTTAATCCTTTATTCTTGCAAAGTTTTCTAAGCATCTTTAACCTAAATATTATAGTAAATTTTGTCAGAGTGATTTCTCTAAAATGAAAAATGTACACATCAATAATTTAAATCAAAAAGAACATCGTCGTTCTATGCTTACAAGTTTATCACTCATTCTCTTTTTTTCTACAGCCTTACTTTGTGCACATGCTGATACCACAACTGTTCCACCAATTGCTAAAAATGATAAAGACGCGACTAAACTCACCCGCGAAGAAAAAGACGATATAGCGGATGAGGATGAAAACGACCCGCTTGAGCCACTTAACCGCACGATTTATTTTATGAATTCAATTGTTGATGCAATTATTCTTAAGCCATTAGCAATTACCTATCGGTTGGTTTTACCAGAAGAAGTTCGTAATGGTGTGGGCAATGCTTTTGCAAACTTGGCAGCACCTATTACATCTCTTAATCATTTACTGCAAGGTGAACCATCACGAGCGGGAACAGCTTTAGTGCGATTTGGTCTCAATAGCACGATTGGTATTTTGGGATTATTTGATGCTGCTAAGGAATTGGGAATCCCTGGAATTGAAACGAACTTTAATGAAACCCTAGGAATTTGGGGTGTAAATACAGGGCCTTATTTGATGCTTCCGCTAATTGGCCCATCTAGTTTTAGAGGGACAGTGGGGCTTGGGGCAGATTACTTCACTCAGCCACTTAATTACTTCGTGAATACTCATCATGATAATCAGGATATTGCCTATAGTTTGTTAGGGCTTGAACTTATTCATCAACGCAACTTGGTGCTTGAAGCACTTGATGATTTAGAGGCTACCTCGCTTGATATGTATGCAAGTTTAAGAAGCATCTATTTCCAAAAACAACAATATCGTTTGTCTAAATTGAAAGAAGCACATACGTCAAATTCAGGAAATGAAATTCTGGACACACCGACGAACACGCAAATTTTTGGCTAGTAATATCTTATTTCTATACTATATATTGTGTAAGAATGAAGTTGAATGAAGAAAACTCTTCCTTCGGTTGATGTTGGTTTTAGTTTTTTTTTAATAATTTTAATCTAACCTCAACAATTATCACCACAACGAGTTTTAAAAATGAATGTAATTTCTAAGTTATTCAAGATGCCTTTGTTGGTTATCTGTACTATTTTCACCTTTCATTCTTCTATGGCTACAGCAAACGCAGAAACAGGTGCTGAAAGTTTTATTAGTGATCTGGGGCACCGTGCTATTCAGTCTTTAACTGATGGCTCTATCGACACCACTTTTCTTCAGTTGTTAGATGAAGGATTTGATGTAGATTATATTGCAGGGTTTGTGATGCGTCGTCATTGGTCGGCATTTACAAATGATCAAAAAAAAGAATTTGAATCAATCTTTCGTCGTCGCTTGAAAAATACCTATGCTATTCGGTTTAAAGATTATAAAGGTGTTAATTTCAATGTGAAAGGTAGTCGTCCTGATGGGAAAAGAACGCTTGTGCAAACGACTATTCAAAAACCAGGAGGGCCTTTGACTAATGTAGACTGGGTTGTCGTAAAATCTGGTTCTGGATATAAAATTCAAGATGTAAGTGTAGAAGGTCTTAGTATGGGGTTAACCATGGCTAGCGATTATTCTGCTTCTTATCAACGCGAAGGATCCTCGCCTGAAACATTTCTTAAGCATTTAAAATCGTTGCAATAGACACTGTTTAATGTTGCCTCGATTTATCCTCATCCTTGTGATGGGGATAAATGTTCGTGAATATGTTTTGGTTTTTTGCGTGTTGGCCAAGGGTGTTCTAGATCACCTAAATGTAAATGAAGCTCTTCAATTTCAAGGCGTAATTCAGGCCCCCCTGAGAAAATCAGGCGCAGATTTCCTTCTTTATCGCTATGGATAGTCAAAAGATTATAAGCTCGATTCTCATTATCACGTTCAAGCCCTTTATGCTGCACTCGTGTTACATGGTGCACTTCAATGCCGCTGTGGACACGGTGATGAAGTGGTTCTCCTTCATATTCCAATTCTGCATGTTCCCAGCAGAATCGGTTAGCAATCGCTCGAAAAGTTTGTGTTTCAGGGTCATAAGACATGGATAACAGAGGAATAATAGAATCTTGTAAATGACTTGCCAAGATTTGTAAGTCTTCAAGATCTTTCGCAATCAACTTTAATTGTTTTATTTCCTTTGTGTCCATGTTTTTCCCCTTATTTAATCAGCTAGACGCTCAATAACGGCGCCGCAAGCATTTAATTTTTCCTCAATACGTTCATATCCTCTATCAAGGTGATAAACGCGGTGCACAATTGTTTCTCCTTCTGCAGCAAGCCCTGCTAACACAAGAGATACAGATGCTCGTAAGTCTGTTGCCATAACGGGGGCTCCCCGCAACTGAGATACGCCACGAATCAACGCAGAAGAGCCATGGATGGTAATATTTGCACCCATACGGCATAATTCTGGTACATGCATAAAGCGATTTTCAAAAATTGTTTCCGTAATCATCGACGCACCATGACATACTGTCATCAAGGCCATCATTTGCGCTTGTAGATCTGTTGCAAAACCAGGAAAAGGTTCTGTCATCACATCTACACCGTGAATACCATTAGGGGCGCGGACATGAATATCTGTTCCTACTTGGTCAAGAAGCACACCTGCTCGTTGAAGTTGTGCGGAAACACTTGGAATAAGGTCAAGAGATGAGTTTTTGAGAAGAAGGTCGCCACCGGTAATGGCAGCGGCAATGGCAAAAGTGCCCGTTTCAATGCGATCAGCTATCACACGATAAGTTGTTCCTTTTAACGAAGAAACCCCATCAATCGTGATTGTATCACTTCCAGCACCTTGAATTTTTGCACCCATGGAAACTAGGCAGTTGGCAAGATCAATAATTTCAGGTTCGCGCGCGGCATTAATTAATCGGGTTGTTCCTTTGGCAAGTGTTGCAGCCATTAATAGATTCTCAGTGCCGGTAACAGAAATCACAGGCATTGTAATATCAGCCCCTGTTAATCCTTTTGGGGCTTTTGCAATAATATAACCTTCAGAGAGTTCAATTTCTGCACCCAGTTGACGTAAGCCATCAAGATGAATATCAACAGGACGAGTGCCAATAGCGCAACCACCGGGTAATGACACTTTTGCCTGTCCGTAACGTGCGACTAACGGCCCAAGAACTAAAATAGAAGCGCGCATTTTGCGAACAATATCATAAGGAGCCACAAGGCTGGTTGCGGTTGTTGTTTGTAACTGAATTCTATTATGACTCAAATCTGCTTCAACTTTTGTACCAAATTGCATAAGTAATTCTGACATAGATACAATGTCTGCCAATGCAGGAACGTTTTCTAAAACAACAGCTTGATCTGTTAATAGAGTTGCTGTAATCAGAGGAAGAGCTGAGTTTTTGGCACCGCTTATTTGGATCTTACCTTTAAGACTTTTGCTACCACAAATGCGAATTCTGTCCATTGTATCCTCTAGAGAAAAAAGTTTTTTGGGTGTGTCCCAAAATAAATATTATTATTTGTATTTAAAATAAATTGTAACTTAATTAATGGTAATTTGCAAAAGCGTTTATAGCAACTGCAAACTTATTCTTTTAAAGTCGGGGTAATGTCACGCCAGATTGACCCATGTATTTGCCTTTTCTATCTTTATAAGAAACGTCACACTCGCCTGCGCCTTTTAAAAATAAAAATTGACAAACACCTTCGTTGGCATAAATTTTGGCTGGCAAGGGGGTTGTATTAGAAAATTCCAAAGTCACGTGTCCTTCCCATTCTGGTTCAAGAGGGGTAACATTCACAATAATTCCACAACGTGCATAGGTTGATTTACCAAGGCAAATCACAAGTACATCTCTAGGAATGCGAAAATATTCAACTGTTCGCGCTAAAACAAAGCTATTGGGCGGGATAATGCAGACATCCGTTTGACGATCAACAAAGCTGTGATCAGAGAAATTTTTAGGATCCACAACGGCACTATTCACGTTAGTAAAAATCTTAAATTCATCTGCGCAGCGAGCATCATAACCATAAGAAGAAACACCATAAGAAATGACACCTTCACGCTTTTGACATTCCACAAAAGGCTCGATCATTCCATTATTAATGGCTTGTTCACGAATCCAATTGTCGGGCATAATGCCACCAGAAGAAATAAGAGGAGCCATTTGTGGGCGAGGGTTTATAATACTGGACATTTTTGCTTTCCAAAACGTGAGACTATTGTATGGTTGCTCTTTTCGAAACAGCCTATTATGCAATGGCCTCATATATTTAATTATGAGAAAAAACTAACAGTTTTTCATAGGGTTCGTCCATGACTTTCTTTAATTTTTTTAGGTTCAGAAAGCTGATCAAGGTCTTGTTCTGTACGTTCACGTTGCTGTTGCTTACGTTTGAGCAAATTTTCACGTAAAGCCTTTGCCATTCTTTCTTGTTTTAAAGTTTTTTGTTGCGAATCTGATTTTTGCATCATTTTATTCCTTGGTCTTTCTTTATCTTAAACTCTAATAGATAAGAGCTTAAGTTTGCGCATAAAAATTCCTTGCACGTTTTATATAGCTATGGCATGGTTCTTTCGTCAAGTCCTAGCCGCTGTGGCTCAGAGGTAGAGCACACCCTTGGTAAGGGTGGGGTCGAGAGTTCGATTCTCTCCAGCGGCACCATTTTTCAAAATATTTCAAAAAAAACTCATAATCTTTCAAAAAATATCCGTGATTTTTATTTTTATTATCACTTAGGATATTTAGTTTCTTTTTTTTATATTATTTCTAATGAGAGTAAAAAAAGGAGAAAACGTTATGGTAACATTAGTGGGCGTACGGGGGAATTTTGTAGATGCACTAAAAGAGCTTGTAGAATTAGAATTTGATACTGTTGAAGCATACGAGGTTGCCATTGATCGATTAAAAGATCCTGAATATAAAATCACGCTAGGACAATTTAGAGATGACCATAAGCGCCATATCAGCGAGTTGACATCTTTATTGATTAAACACGATGTTCAACCCCCACTGGGACATAGTATGGGGAAACATTGGGTAACCATCGGGAAAGTTGTTATTGCTAATTTAAACGGCGGAGATAAAGCAATTTTATTAGCTATTAAAGTCAATAAAATTGATACTAATACAACATATGCACGTATGAAAGAACGACCAGATGCTTGGAATGATGCAAGAGACATCATTGAATGTGGGTTGCAAGATGAACAACGTCACCAGAAATGGCTAGAGGCGCATTGATTGAATATCATGTTATAAATTACAGATTTTTAAATAAATTGACCAGTTTTGCAAGTGTAGATAAACTTTTAAATAGATCGAACAGGCTTTTAAAGAGTAAAATGGGTTTGTCATTTTACTTCTTATAGTCTCTAAAGAATTATGATTGATTGAAGCTATATGAATGAATCTGGCATAACAGTAAGAAAAATAAAAATTTTAATTATCGATGATGAACCAGCCACTCTAGATGTCTTATTAGACTATTTACAAGAAGAATTTGAAGTTATCACCGCAATAAATAAAGATATTGCGATAGAAAAAATGGCAGCAATCCCAGATATTGATCTGATCATACTAGCACGAATATTGTCGCATGCAGACGGGGTAGAACTGGTAAAAGCCTTAAAAAAAGCTGAGCGATATGACTATGTTCCCATTATTGGTCAAACTGTTATTGAGCAAAATTCACAAATGTTTGAGGGGATTCAGGCCGAAATTTGCTACTATCTTGTAAAGCCATATGATAAAACTTTCCTTATTCGAATAATTAAAACGGCCTTACGTGAAGCTATCTTTATTAAGAAAATAGTTGGGGAAGTTAAAAAATATACGGGAATTCCAAGTTTAATGAGCCAATCAGAATTTCAATTTTCTACAATCAATGAAGCAAAGGTACTAGCTTATTTTATTGCTAATGCGTTTCCAGATCCCGATACAGTTGTGTATGGATTGATAGAATTAATGCTAAATGCTATCGAGCACGGTAATTTGGGCATCACTTATGATGAAAAATCACTGTTGGTTGAGTCTGGTCAGTGGCATGAAGAAATTAATCGTCGCTTAGCATTACCAGAAAATAAACATAAAACAGCAACAATTACCCTTAAATCCAGTTCAAACTCTATGGTGGTTTCAATAAAAGACCAAGGAGATGGGTTTCAATGGCAACAGTATCTTGACATTTCTTCTAGTCGCATGACTCACTCAAATGGGCGTGGCGTTGCAACGGCTAAACTTTCTTTTTCGACTATGGAATATAGCGATAAAGGAAATGAGGTTGTGTGTACTGTTTTTAAAAAATAGTCACTTCTTTACCGGATATTCATGAAATACCCCTTATCTTATAGGTAATTAAGTTCGAAATAAGGGATAAAATAATGATTAAATGGTTTAATTTAGGTGTGATGACAATATTTTTTAATGTGGCCATTGTCAATGGGGTAAAAGCTGAAGAAGTTCAACTTCAATGTCACATACACGTTGATCGGTTGTTTAAACAATGCACTGACAAACATCCAAAAAAAATGAAACTATGCAAGCATATGATGAAGGCACATCAACATAGATGTAATCCTATATATAGCTAATAAAAATAGTAATGTTGGTGATATTTTTTCTAATTTTTATCAAGTATTCATTATACCTATTTTTATGGGATCTTATTTAAAGGAGCTTGAATAATAGTTAAATATTTTTCTTTAATTATGATGGTTGGTTTTTTTAGTGTAGTGAATGTTGCCTTCGCCACGCCAGAGGTAACTTCCTCCGAACCAATACCGCAGTCAGAGATAGATCCACAGGAAATTCCACAAAAATCTTGCGATTCTTGTAACAAAACATTCAGCGAAGAAGAGCAAAAGTGTAGACAACATAAGTCATTTTCTGGCTTTGTACGATGTAGGAATGTGGTATTAAATTACACTAAAATCTGCTTGGAAAACTGCGCTCGCTAGTCACAAAGATATGAGATAAAGAGATAGGTGATAGTAAAATCACCTTTTTTTTATTCGTTTTAAACTTTGAAATACACCGCGCAATGATCGAAGATCTTGCTCAGTTAATTGTAGACGTGTAAAAATATTTTGTAAATTTTGCCACATGATTGGCTTTTTATGGGATTCTCGCCAGTAATTTGTGTGATCAAGATCGTGTTCTAAATCCATCAAAAAACGCGCAAGAGAACTTTGAGTTGCAGGATAAGTTTCGCCACATTCAAAGTCTATCTTTAGATTTTTTGATTGTTTAAACCATTCGTATCCCATTAATATCAACGCTTGAGCAAGGTTTAAGGATGAAAAATCTGGGTTAACGGGGATCTGAATAATGCGATGGCAGCGACTAAGAATTTCATTATCTAGGCCTGTGCGCTCTGGTCCAAATAATAGGCCAATCTTTGTTTGCTCAACTTTTTGGGCAATTTCTTGCATTGCTAAAGGAAGAGGCACATATTCTTTTATAATGTGACGTTTAGTGGCACAAGTGCCGTAAAGCCATTGAATATCAGCAGTAGCAGCGTCTATTGTTTCAAATACTGTTGCTTGAAATAAGAGATAATCAGCACCAGCAGCTGTCGCAATAGCTTTTTCATCCTGAATATTGCAGATAGGTTGCACAATCCTTAAGTGATGCAGATCAAAATTTGCCATTGCTCGTGCCACCGCGCCAATGTTTTCAGGCAATTGAGGCCGGATCAGGATAAAAATCGGCTGCATTAGCTGCGACGCCAAGTTGTACCCGTAGGAGAATCTTCCAAGACAATCCCTTGATCAAGAAGTAGCTGGCGAATACGATCAGATTCAGCAAATTGTCGAGTAGAACGTGCGTTTTGACGCGTCTGAATTAATTGCTCAATAGTGGCACTATCTAATTGATCTGTGCCAACTTCCTGAAACCAACTTTCTGGATCTTGTTGTAATAAACCAAGAAAATAGGCGCTTTTCTTTAAAAGTATCGCTTTTTTAGTTTTTTGGATTATGTCTGACGTTTTATAAATCTGGTTAGCAAGTTCATGTAACTGGCTAAGAGCGAGAGGAATATTTAAATCATCAGCCAATGCATTCATCACTAGCGGGTCTATTTTTTCTGCGGACGTGTCAAGATTAAGGCCACGCATGGCATTGTAAAGGCGGTCGAGTGTTTGCTTGGCCTGTTTTACTTGGCTATTAGACCAGTCTAAGGGCTGGCGATAATGGCTCATCATCAACGCTAATCGTAATACTTCTCCTTGATAATCACGGCGTAATTCTCGAACTGTCAGAAAATTCCCAAGGGATTTAGACATTTTTTCACCATTCACAGTGACATGTCCGTTGTGAAGCCAATAATTCGCTAATTGCGTGGTATCATGCGCGCAGCAACTTTGTGCCATTTCATTTTCGTGATGAGGAAAAATAAGATCTATCCCACCGCCATGAATATCAAAGGTATGCCCTAGATATTTTTCTCCCATAGCTGAACATTCAATGTGCCAGCCAGGTCGCCCGCGCCCCCAGGGGCTGTCCCAGCCAGGAAGATCATGTGTTGATGGTTTCCACAGTACAAAATCAGCTGCATCACGTTTATAAGGAGCTACTTCAACTCGTGCTCCTGCACGCATTTCATCTAAATTGCGGTTGGATAAAGTGCCATAGCGTGGAAACTGTTTAACACTGAAAAGAACATGATTTTGTTCAATATACGCATATTCGCCAGTAATAAGAATTTCAATCATTTTGATCATTTCAGGAATATGGTCGGTTGCGCGAGGTTCAATATCCGGTAAAAACGCACCAAGAGCGTCCATGTCCTCATGATAAGCTTTTGTGGTTCGCTGTGTGATTGCGGCAATCGATTCACCTGATTTTAGAGAAGCTGCATTGATTTTGTCATCTACATCTGTAATGTTACGCACATACGTGACTTTTGGATATAAATGTCGTAGTAGGCGAACCAGGATGTCGATGACTACAACAGGGCGTGCATTACCAATATGAGCAAAGTCATAAACAGTGGGGCCGCATACATACATTCCAATCGATTGCGGTGCAATTGGCGTAAAAATCTCCTTTTGCCGAGTAAGGGAATTATATAGATAAAGAGACATTATACAGCTGCCTGCCTCAAACGGCTTATGACCCTTTCGCTACCAATAATAGGTAGTAAAAATTTCATTTCCGGACCGTGATCAAACCCAGTAATTGCTTGACGCAGTGGCATAAAAAGGTCTTTACCTTTGCGACCGGTTGCTTCTTTTACTGCGGTCGTCCATGTGCTCCATGTGGTTTCATCCCAAGTACCTGATGATGGTAATAATGATAATGCTTGGACAATGTAGTCTTTATCTGTAATTACTGGCTGAATAACGTCAAAACAGACGGGGATCCATTCTTTTATATCTTTTAGGCAGCGCAAATTTCCTCGCAGCAAATCCCATAAAGGTTGCGTAATCTTGGAACATTCAAGGTCTATAAGGCGATCTTTAACTTTTTCGTACGGCATAATTTGATAAATTTTATGATTCATTGCTTCTAAATCATGGGCATCAAAATGGGGTGGTGTGCGGCTGAAAGTAGAAAGATCAAAACTTTTAGCCAATTCATCTAATTCAATATGCGCCTCAATGGGTTGAGATGTTCCAAGACGTGCTAAAAGACTATTAATAGCCATTGGTTCGATGCCTTCATCACGTAAAGATTGTAAGCTGAGACTACCTAACCTTTTGGACAAAGTTCCGCCCGCAACATCCATAAGCAGTGTTGTATGGCCAAATTGAAGTGTTTGAGATGATCTGCCTAGTGCCTCAAATAATTGAATTTGTACGGCCGTATTTGTTACATGATCTTCCCCACGCAAGATATGGCTAATGTCAAAATCGATGTCATCAATGACTGAAGTGAGGGTATAAAGAAAAGCACCATCAGCGCGAACCAAAACAGGGTCACTTAGGCTTTGACCTGGGAATTCGGTGTGACCTCGAACCAGATCGTTCCAAATAATCGGTTCAGCATTTAACATGAATCGCCAGTGAGGATGCCGACCTTCTGCTTGAAAAGTTGCTTTTTCTGCGTCTGTTAGTTTTAAGGCTGCACGATCATAAATAGGGGGTTCACCACGACTTAAATGACGTTTGCGTTTGAAATCTAATTCTTCGGGTGTTTCATAGCAAGGATAAAGTCGTCCTTTGGTAATCAGTTTTTGCATTTCTTCATGATAGCGATCAAAGCGATCAGATTGTCGAGCAAAAACGGTATGGGTCAATCCAAGCCACGCAAGATCTTCTTTAATTGCTTCAGCAAAGTGTTCTTCAGATCGTTCTTTGTCTGTATCATCAAGACGAAACATAAATTCAGATTTTTGACCTTGAAGCTGATATTTCCTGGCAAATAGCCAATTGATTAAAGCTGTGCGGGCATTTCCAATATGAATTAAACCTGTAGGACTGGGGGCAAAACGAACTCTTATACTCATCGTCACATATCAATTCTTTATTAGATTTTTCATCCCCCATATCAATTTATTGATGAGTTTGGAAAGGGATAAAAAGCGTTAATTAGTTATTATAGTCAATTAAATTCAAGAACATTTTAAAACAGAATTTACTATACCTACAATTTATCGCTGCTAATCCTTAAATGCAATACTTTCCCAATTTACCTCTTTCATAAGTCAATAAACTCATTTATTTTGAGTTTTTATCTCTTGAAGTTGGGCGGGATTTTGATGTGTTGTGTCCTATAAGTTTTAAATGTGTTGCAAAAAGTCGAATAATTTCAAATAGCAATTTTTGCGATTTAGGATCCGAGAATTCTTTATAAATATTAATATATTTTTGCAACCTAATTTCTTCAAGATCTTGTGAATGCTACTTAGCTCATAGATTTTTGGTGCAGAAAGCTGATCAATTCCTGCTTCATATTTATGAATTTGTTGCCCTGAGATCTGCAACTTTTTACCAAGTTCAGTCTGATTTAATCCCATAAGTTGTCTTCGGTGTTTTAAACGACTACCTAAAACCTTATTGAGAGTAGAATCAGTAAGTTTGAAAGTGTCACTATTAAGTTCACCATAAAAAATATCTGTCGATTTATCTGTCATTTTTAATTAAGTCTTTTGTTGTTGCGAAATAATAAAGTTAATAGGCCATAAGCAATCATAATCAGCCAAAATCCAAGGTGATGATATTTTGAAAAGAATGTTAAAGTTGCTAGTGGTTTGGGTAGGTCAAAATCAATAAAACCGATTTCATTTAATTCTAGCCGATGTAAAATTTGCCCCATAGGATCAATAACAGCTGAAATACCATTGTTAGCACTGCGAATGAGGGGGGTTCCTTCTTCAATTGCGCGCACTCTAACAATATTTAAATGTTGATGGGGGCCTGAAGATTCCCCATACCAAGCATCATTTGTTTGATTCATCATCCATGCAGGTTTTTTGTCAGCAGGGACAACTTCACCCGAAAAAATCGCTTCATAGCAAATAAGAGGAGTAAAAAGGGGAATGTTTGGTAATTTGATGTTTTTTACACCATCTCCGGGAGAATAATTTTCAGAGCCAGCAGTTAATTTAGAAAATCCAACAACATTTTTAAAGGGGATATATTCCCCAAAAGGAACTAAATGTGATTTATCATACCTCGCAAGAATATCACCTGTTTCATTAAGAACAAGGGTGCTGGTTCGATACTGAACACTTTTATCATCATTGATAATTTTTTGAGGAGAACCAAGGATGATATATCCACCAGGAGGGATAGCTGTGGTAATATTTTTACGAATTCCTGGGTATTCAGAAATAAAGGCTGGTACGCTTGATTCCGACCAAATAATTGCTTTTAAAGGACGTTCAGCTGGTAAAGTTGAAAGGGCAATCCACTTATTTAGATTGTCTGAAAAATGAATGCTCTGCCATTTTTCTTTTTGGGAAATACTCGCTTGAACAATTCGTAAATTAACCCCTGTTTCTTCAAGCTTATATTGGGATAAGCGATAATGACCGCCCGCCCATAAACACGCAAACATTACGACACCTGTACCTATAAGGCGCCAAGACCGTGATCCAATAACACTGACAATAAAAATCGTCAACGCACTTAAGCCATAAATGCCAATATAAGCGGTCATTTGAAGTTCGGTTTCATTCCAGATGTAGCCCATAAGAGTCCACGGAAAGCCAGTAAAAACCCATCCTTTAAGCCAGTCACTAAGTGAACATAAAAGGCAAAAAGCAAATAGACGGCTAATATTGGAAGAAGTCAGTTTTACTGTTAACGAAGTAACAATTGCGGGGAAAAATGCCATCAAACAAGGAAATATTATCATGCCAAGGGGGGCAAGATACCACAGATCAACAGTGATAAATGAATTTCCAATCCAATAAAGATTGGCAATATTAAAGCCAACTCCAAACAGCCACCCACGCCAAAAAGCTGTTTTAGCTTTATCAAGGGTAGTCAGATGATAAAAGAGGACGGAAAAACCAATAACAGCAAAGAACTGTAAATGATAAGGGGCAAAGGCTAAAGCACATAAAGCCCCACTAACCATCAATAGGAGTGATGGATAAACTTGAAAAAATAGATACAATGGCTGAATCATAGATATCAAGAAACATTTTTAAAAAAAATTATTGCTTTATTTTTATAACAGAAAAAGCAATATAAGCGAAAGTATTCTTTAATTTTTTAAATAATACAACTATAAGTTTATGGCGGGGATAGAGGGATTTTTCTATATCCTAATGCCTCGCTTAAATGATTAATTGATATTATTTCGACACTTGAAAGATCGGCAATTGTTCTTTCTACTCGTAAAATACGATGATAAGATCTTCCACTTAATTTAAAATTTTCAACTGACCGTTTCAAAATTTCTTCTGTTTGAGTATCCATTTTGCAAATTTGTGGAAGTAAACCAGGTGATAATTTTGAATTGGGCAACGTCGGATCATTGATTTTGACTTGGGCATTTAGATGGAATCGAAAAGCCCGTGCTTGTTCAACCCGGCTTCGGATGTCAGCAGAAGTTTCTCCTTGTTGCTTATCAAAGAGATCACTGGCTTTCACCTCGGGGATATCTAAAATAATATCAAAACGATCCATTAATGGACCTGAAATTTTTGATTGATAGTCTTGAGCACAGCGTGGTGCGCGATGACATTGACGTTCTGTATCACCAAAATAACCACAGCGACAAGGATTCATTGCACCAATAAGTTGAAAATCAGCAGGATAAGCGACATGTGCATTGGCTCTGGCAATAACGGCTCGAGCGGTTTCTAAAGGTTGGCGCAAAGATTCTAAAGTTGCACGCGCAAATTCTGGGAGTTCATCTAAAAATAAAACGCCTCGATGAGCAAGAGAAATTTCTCCCGGTTTTGCTTTTATGCCACCACCAATAAGGGCAGGAAGCGAAGCAGAATGATGTGGATCACGAAAAGGGCGTTTTTGTACTAAACCTGATTCATCCAATTGCCCACTCAAACTATGAATAATCGTTGTTTCTAAAGCCTCATGGGGGGAAAGAGGTGGCAAAATACTAGGAAGCCTTGATGCTAACATTGATTTGCCCGTGCCGGGTGGGCCAATCATCAACACATTGTGTCCGCCGGCTGCGGCTATTTCCATTACTCTTTTGCCAAGAATTTGTCCCTTTACATCTTGATAATCAAATGCATAAGTTTGTTGAGTTTGAGGAGCAAAGCTAATACTTGGTTGTGATAGAACTTGCGTCCCCTTAAAATGATTCACCAAATTAAGAAGGTTTGAGGCAGGTAAAATGGGTATTTCTCCTGCCCAAGCGGCTTCATTCCCGCATGCTTCGGGACAAATAAGTCCTTTTCCTAAACGATGTGCTTCAATAGCGGTAGGTAGAGTTCCAGAAACTCTTGTAATGGAGCCATCAAGACCCAATTCCCCCAAAATTAAATAATTATCTAAATCGTCAGCTGCTAAGATACCCATCCCCACCATTAGACCCATAGCAATGGGTAGATCATAGTGTGATCCCTCTTTTTGCACATCAGCAGGAGCTAAATTAACCGTAATTTTTTTAGCAGGTAAATCTAGACCGATTGATAAAAAACTGGCTCGAACGCGTTCACGTGATTCGGCAACGGCTTTATCGGGTAACCCAACAATAGTGAACGTAGGTAGCCCTGCAATAATTTGCACCTGGACATTTACAGGCAGGACGCATAAACCTTGAAAGGCAACAGCTGAAACTTTTGCAAGCATATGAATAATCAGTTGAAATATATATTTTTTGGAACTTTATCAGAATAAAAAAGAAAGTCATCTGTTTTTTTAACTATAGAGTCTGACGGAGGTTGTTATGAGTATTAAAAAGAAACATATCGAAGTTGTTCCTTATAATTTACATTGGCCAAACATGTATGAGAATGAGGCTGCAGACATCAAAAGAGCCTTAGGAGATAATTGCATTGCGCTTCATCACATAGGATCAACCTCTGTGATTGTGGTCTTTCAGCAAAACCTAAAATTGACATCATAGCTGTTGTAAAGGATCCTAAACGAGCAATTTTATGTTTAGCGACAATAGGGCATAAATATAAGGGCGAATATAATATTCCCTTGCATTATGGATTTAATAAGCGTGGTGATGTTGAGGTAAACCTTCATAGGTATGAAGAGAATCATCCAGAAATTGAACTCAATTTATTGTTTAGAGACTATCTGCGAAAAACGCCAGAAGCATGTAATGAGTATATGGATCTCAAAAATCGATTGCTGAAAGATAGCGCTTCATTTGAAAAAAATAACTCCGCTTTTACTGGGTATACTTTGGGTAAAGGCACTTTTATTCGCAAAACATTAAAGGAAGCAGGGTTTAATCGCTTGCGATTTCTAAGATGTACTGATGTTATTGAGTGGGATGCAGCAAAGTATTACAGACAAACCTACTTTTTTGATAGAGTGACCATTGCTGATCCTTATACATGGACATTTAATCATCCAAATCATGCCCATTTCATTTTGTATCAAGGGGCAGAAATCATTGGTTATGCCCATGTCCCGCTTTGGCCAGAAAATCGTGCGGCGTTACGGATTATTGTGGTTGAGCTAGCCAAAAGAAATCAAGAGCTTGGGGGGCAGTTTTTATTGCTTATTGAAAAATGGTTAAAGGTTCAAGGCTATAAAAGTATTCATATTGAATCTTCGCCAGAGGCATTGCAATTTTACAAAAAGCATGATTATGTAGCGATGCCTTTTTGCGACCCAGATGGATATGAAGGACATCCAAATGATGTAGCGATAGGAAAAATTTTATAATGTGTTTAAGCCGACATATTGTTGGCTTTTTAACCTTATTCTTTCCTTAAAAAATATTCTTATTATATTGATAATGCTTGTTTTTTCAATGCTTCAGCACCATTCCAAAAGTTAACTACTAAATCTAAATCATACATTCTGTTCATCATGCGCATGCCTGTTGGCGAAGTAACATTAATTTCTGTCAGATAATCACCAATCACATCAATTCCCGCAAGGTGAATACCCATTTCCAAAAACTTTGGTTTTAGTTGATTGCAAATTTCTTTATCTCTATCTGATAGGACGCAAGCCTTGGGGGTGCCACCAATACGCACATTACTGCGAGCTTGATGAGGTGGGGGTACGCGCTTAAAAACGGCGACAGGGTCGCCGGCAATAATAATAATCCGTTTATCACCATCTTCAACTTCGGGAATATACCGCTGAACAATAAACGGTTCTTTATACAGATGTTGATAAAGTTCGATAAGAGATCCTAAATTTGCATCCTGTTTTGTGATTTTAAAGATGCCATTACCACCAAAATCATAAAGAGGTTTGATGATAACAATAGCATGTTCATCAATAAAATTCTCAATTAACGTTATGTTTTTGGTGAGAAGCGTGGGTGGTGCAAGATTTTTAAAATGTGCAACCATTAATTTTTCTGGTGCATTGCGTATACCAGCCGGATTATTAAGGATTAATGTTGTTTGAGGTAAAAGCTCTAATAAGTAAGTCGTGGTAATATAGGCCATGTCAAAAGGGGGATCTTGACGAATAAGAACATATTCTGCTTTTGTCAGATTAAGCATGGCGGCTTTTTGATATTGGTAATGACACGTCGCATCATCGTTAAATTTTATATAATAACCACTAGCGACAATGTCACCATTATTATAAGTTAAATCAGAGGCGAGATAATAGAAAAGTTGAAATCCACGTTTTTGAGCTTCTAATCCTAAAGCAAAACTTGTATCTGTAATGATTTTAATTGAATCAATGGGATCCATTTGAATAGCAACAATAGATTGAGTAGACATGTGGTTAAAGTCTTCTTATATAAGAGTTAAGGTTATATTAAAATATTCTAGCAACTTGGTAAGCAAATAATTAAAATTTGGAAATAAAATTTTCTTTTTAAGAAGGGTCATTGTGAAAATTTTACCTCAACAAGTCATTGGCTGTTCTGATCATTTGATTGATTTAGGGACATTTTGCCACAGTGATCGAATCATATGGGATAATTTGCAATTTGAGCTCTCAAAAACGGGATGGACTGGTTTTTTAGGAAAAAGTGGTATCGGAAAAACAACATTACTTCGATGCCTTGCAGGTTTGGAAGTAGCACAGCCGCTCCCTTTAAAAGATCACAAAGTAGCTCTTCTTGCTCAAAATGGTAATCTATTACCCTGGACAACTGTTTTAAAGAATGTCGTGATTGGAGGTATCTTAAGAGGCGAAAAACCTAATGAAAAACAGGCCTTAAATTTATTAATTCAAGTTGGCCTTGGAGCCTATGCAGATTATTATCCAATGCAACTTTCCATGGGAATGCGACAACGTGTGGCTTTAGCACGTACTCTTTATGAACAGGCTGATCTAATTTTATTGGATGAACCATTTACAGCACTCGATACTAAAATAAAGTATGAATTATACGAATTGACGCAAACGCTTTTAGCGGAAAAAATGGTTGTTATTGTTACCCATGACCCTTTGGAAGCACTTACTTTGTGTGAACGTATATATTTATTTAAAGGGCTACCAACAACGCTTGTGCCGTTTGAATTATCACAATCTCCGCAAAAGGCGCCACTGTCTGTTGCTCGCATAGGAAATTCACCAGATCTTAATCGGTTGATGGAGACAATTTTATGCGATTAAACTTTAAAGTAGGTGCTTATTTAGGGGGGCTTATTGGCCTATGGTTCGCTTTATGCACACTTTTTGCAGTGCCGCTGTATATCCTTCCTCATCCTGCAGATGTTGCTTTAAGTGTGTTTAAAAATGGTAATACTTTGGCATGGCATGGGGCTATTAGTCTGTTTGAGATTTTATCAGGATTAATAGTGGGGTCTATTTTAGCAGCATTGATGGTTTTAATTGCTGAGCGATTTCCAAAACTTCGAGCGACTTTATTTTCATCACTCATTAGTCTACAAACTGTGCCTGTTTTTGCTATTATTCCCTTGTTCTTATTGTGGTTTGGGCACGGTCTTACCACAAAAATTATCATTGTCGGGCTTTCATCATTCTTCCCTATTACGGCTAGTGTTATGCAAGGGTTGGAGAGGTGCCCGCAAGGGTGTCATGATATGGCATCATTGATGAAGGCAACACCCATTCGTTTTTTCTTTAAGATAAAATTTCCCTATACATTGCCATATTTAGTGGCGGGTTTCCGCATTGCGGCAGTTCATGCGCCTGTTACTGTGATCGCTGCTGACTGGATTGGGGCTACTCATGGGCTTGGTTATTTGGTAATGTTATCAAGTGGACGTCTGCAGCTTGATCTTATGTTCGCTTGTATTTTTTTGATGATCGGCTATAGTTTATTATTCCACCACCTTGTGTGTTGGCTACAACGTAAAATACTTTTTTGGCGGAGTGATTAATGAGATGCTTTTCAAAATGTTTTTTGAGTTTGGTGATTTTAATAAGTGGACTATGCAATGCACAAGCCTCAACGACTTCAGAAGCTCCACCTTTAAAAAAGTATGTTGTTTATCTTGATTGGTTTTTAAATCCGCACCATGCCCCTTTGGTTATAGGTTTAAAAAAAGGATTTTTTAAAGAACAAGGGTTGGATGTTGAGCTTGTTTCAGCTGGGGGATCCGAAGAAGGAAGTAAACAAGTTGCTGCTGGAAATGCAGATTTGGCTGTTTCCAAACAATCAGCACATTTAGTAAGAGTTGTTAATCAAAGGATGCCGATTGTTCGAATCGCTACGCTTATTGATCGTCCTCTTGAATGTTTGATTGCTGATGAAAAATATTTAGATATTCATTCTTTGAAAGGCAAAAGAATTGGATTTACAAGTAGTTCTGTTGAATTTGCTACATTGGCCATTGAAACGCTTTTGAAAACCCATGGGCTAGGTCTGAAAGATATTACCTTAGTTCCCATTTCCAGTGGAATGCCTGCGGCTTTTTTAAGTGGTCAAACAGATGCTATTTTTAGTGCTTATAGAACTTACGAGTTAGAAGATATTCGGGTGCATAAGCCAAATGTGAATGTTTTTTATTATGAAGAAAACGGGATACCACCTTTTGAACAATCTATTTTAGTTGCCCACAAAGATAAACTAGATCAACCAGAATTAAAGAAATTTTTGACTGCTTTAAAGCAAAGCGTAACCTATATTAAACAATCTCCTACCGAATCATGGAAACTTTATGCGGCCTATGCGCCAGAACAAGATACAGAGCTTAATCAACGTGTCTTTGGAAGTATAACTGGGTTGTTATCAGATATGCCTGAAAAATTAGATGCAAGCCGTTATGAAATATTTGCAAAATTTCTTGGTAATAGTGCTATTCTAAAAGAACAAGCACCGTCGGTCGACACATATGCGAAAGAAATTAATCTAGGCCGTTCTTGATTGGGTATAGTGCTTACCGTAAGCCCTTTCGCGGATTAAAAATCAGTTTTTGGGGTTAACAATGGTTGATGCAATTATTTTAACAGGGCCTACGGCAAGCGGTAAGTCAAAAGCCGCTCTTGAACTAGCTTCTAAAATTAAGGGAGAAATTATTAATGCCGATAGCATGCAATTGTATCGCCATCTTCCTATTTTGACAGCATGCCCTAGTGAAGCAGATAAAACAAAGATTCAACATCATTTATACGAGGTGCTTGGCGATAACGATTTGGGGTCAGCTGGATGGTGGTATCATGAGGTGTGTGATCTAATTAAGCAAATCCGTAGCCAAAATCGGATGCCAATTTTGGTGGGTGGAACAGGCCTATATCTTTATACGTTGGCGCATGGGCTTTCTGAAATTCCAGGTGTCCCAGATGCTGTTCGTCAACAGGCAAGAGAGTTTGCAAAAAAAGAAAATTTTCATAGTATTGTTGCTCAATATGACCCAATTGCTGCGCAAAAATTGCATCCCAGCGATACACAGCGTTTGACACGTGCGTTAGAAGTTCGTTTGGCAACGGGTAGTTCTATCTACGAATGGCAGGCTAAAACGTTAAAAAAATCTAGTTTTTCTTTGGCAAAATTTGCTTTGCTGCCAGATCGTCAGCATATTTATGAAATAATTAACCGTCGATTTGATCATATGATAGCGCAAGGAGCTGTTGATGAAGTACGTCAAATGATGCAGCTGTCTTTACGTGCAGATAGTCCGCTTTTTCGTGCAGTTGGAGTTCCGGAATTAATGGCGTTGATCAATGGGGAGTTTTCACAAGAAGAAGCTATTGAACGCGCTAAACAAAGCACGCGTAATTATGCAAAAAGACAATATACTTGGATCCGAGGTCAAGCAACTGACTATACTGTTTTTTCTGAATGGTCAAAAGAAAGTGTGAAAGCGATTGTTAATGCCTCTAAATTTAACAAGTGATTATATACTCAAGCAGATTTGATTTTTTAATTTTTCAATAGTTTAAAAAGATTTTGTGTTGATTTTCCTTGATCTTAATGACAGGATCCTTTAATCGAAGAATAAGAATATAATCTTCACACGGAATACGCATTATGGATCAAACAGCCTTGCAGACTGTTAATAGTTTACCACTTGCCGCTGCGCCCGAAGCAATCGCGCCAAATTTGTCGATGATGGAGCTTTTTTGGAACGCTGACCCAGTAATCAAACTTATTATGTTGGTGCTGATTTTAGCGTCTTTTTGGTGTTGGACAATTATTTTTCAAAAATATATGCGGTTGCGCAGTTTAAATACATCTGCTGATCAATTTGAAGAAGCATTTTGGTCAGGTGGTGCGTTGGATGATCTTTATGATCGAATTAATAATCGTCCACAAGATCCTATCAGTGCTTTATTTTGTGCAGCGATGCGTGAATGGCGCCGCTCAGTTTCAAAGGGATTGGCGAGAGGATCTGAAACACGAGGGACACTTCATCAACGTATTGACCGAGTTATGCAGTTAACTATTGGTCGAGAGATGGATCATGTCGAACGTCATATGGGCTTTTTAGCATCTACTGGTTCAACAGCTACTTTTATTGGATTGTTTGGTACGGTATTAGGGATTATGAATAGTTTTCAATCCATTGCTATGCAGCAAAATACAAACTTGGCGGTTGTGGCTCCCGGTATTGCTGAGGCGCTATTTGCAACAGCGATCGGATTGGTTACAGCGATTCCTGCTATGGTTGCTTATAATAAATTGTTTAGTGATATTAATCGGTATGGCAATCGTTTGGATAACTTTGCTAGTGAATTCAGTGGTATAATTTCTCGCCAATTAGAAGAAGAGGCAAGTTAATATGGCTGGAAGCTTAAAAAGCAATAGTCGGTTTCAGCGTCATCGTCGTAGTGGTGGGGCAGCATTCAGCGATATTAACGTAACACCTCTGGTGGATGTGATGTTAGTATTACTGATTGTTTTTATGGTTACAGCGCCAATGTTGACTGTTGGTATTCATGTCGACTTACCTAAAACTCAAGCAGCAAAATTAAATGATCAGGTAGAACCAATTGTTATTTCTGTAGATGCAGCTGGTAAGGCATATCTTCAAGAAATGGAACTTGAAGGTGACGCGCTGATTGCCAGATTAAAAGCGATTACGGATAGCAATCCAGATGCACGCATTTATGTACGGGGAGATAAAAGCTTGGCCTATGGTCGGGTAATGGAAATTATGGGTGAAGTTGCTGCGTCAGGATTTTCAAAAGTTTCGTTGATTGCAGAAATGCCGATGGGTAGCTCATCTAAAGTAGCACCTAAAGCTTTGCCTATGCCCGTACAAAAGCCAATAGTCGTATCTAAACCTCAAAAACCGGTAGTCACACAACCAAAACCAACCCCGAAAGCGATTCACCCTAAAGCACCGGTAGTAGGTGGTAAAGCAACGCCTGTTAAACCTGCGGCTAAAAAAGGACAATAACAAGAATGAAGCGGCCGGCAATCTTTTCTATTCTATTGCACGTGGCAATTTTTATCTTGTTAACTGTTGGATTTTATAATCCTTTCAAGCGCCCATTGGCCGAACAAAAACCATTAATGATTGAATTTGTTAATATTTCTGATGTGAGTCAAGCACCTATTTTAGCCCCGCAAGATGTTCAAGAGCCAGATTTAGAACCTGCTGAAGAAATAGTTGCTGAAGAACCTCAAGAAGAGCCTAAGCCTGAACCCGTCGCACAGTCAGAGCCACCACCAGCACCACAATCAGAAAGCAGTCCAACACCTGAGCGGGAAATAGAAAAACCCGAACCTATTGCTGAACCTATTCCTGATCCAAAACCAAAAATTGAGGAAAAAAAGGAAGAAAAAAAACCTGAGCCACCTAAAGACAAGCCGATTGAGAAAAAAGTAGAAAAAAAAGAACCTGTTAAAGAAAAAGTTGAACTTAACCTTGAAAAGAAAAAACCAACACCTAAAGTTGATAAGAAAGATGATAAGAAAAAACTCGATAACCTAGTCAATAATATTTTAGACGAAGCCATTAAAGAAGATAAAAAAGCACCCGCGACATCAAAGAAAAAAGGTGGTAAGGTAAAAGGAGCGCCAGCTGATAAAGTAGGTGATGTTGTGACTGGTACTGAAATTGATGCGATTCGTCGACAAATTGCACGTTGTTGGATTGTGCCTAATGGAGCGCGTGATGTTCAAGATCTTATTGTTGATGTGGAAATGAAAATTGCTAAAGATGGAACTGTGACTGAGGCAAAAGTCACGGATAGAGCCAGGATGGCACGCGATCAACGATTTAGAGCTGCAGCCGATAGTGCTCAGCGTGCCGTTCTTGACCCACGATGCAATCCATTACCTTTAAATCCTGAAAAGTATGAAGAATGGAAAGATCTGGAAATGAGTTTTAACCCAAAAGATATGTACTAATAGGTGAGATGATGAGATTTTTTAAAGTTTTGTTTGCAGTCATATGTTTCACTGGCTTTGTGAACTCATCAGCTATGGCATTGAAGATTGAAATTACACAAGGTCAAGTAAAAGCAACGCCGATTGCGATTACACCTTTTTTTGCTTCCGCAGGAAGTAAAAGAGGTGAAGAGCTTGCCCAAATTATTACCTATGATTTAAAATCAAGTGGATTGTTTGAGCCACTTAATCCTGCGGCATTTGTCCAAAATGCAGCTTCTTTACAACAATTGCCTCGTTTTGCTGATTGGCGTATTTTAAATGCGCAATGCTTACTTTGCGGTACAGTCGAGGAATCTGGCGGTCAAATCAAGGTACAATTCCGACTTTTTGATGTTTTCAAGGGTGAGCAACTTCTCGGACTTGAACTTAGTGTTGATAAGGCAAAATGGCGCCGACTAGCACACATGGTAGCGGATGAAGTTTACCAACGTATTACCGGCGAAGAAGGTTATTTTAATACAAAACTTGCGTTTATTGACGAAAGTGGTCCTAAGGGGAAAAAACGGATCCGTCGTCTTTTGATGATGGATTATGATGGTGCGGTAGACAGCATTCAAGAGCTAACAAAGGGTGAATCAATGGTTTTAACGCCTAGATTTGCACCAAATAATCGTAAAATTGCCTATTTATCTTACGAAAAAGGTGCGCCACAAGTATACGTTCATGATCTTGATAGCAAATCTTCAAAGCTTTTGCATAAATTTGAAGGTTATAATATGAGCTTTGCACCACGTTATTCTCCCGATTCAAATTGCATTGTGATGAGTTTACAAAAAGGGGGCAGTTCAGCTATTTATGTGATGGATTTACAAAGCAAGAAACTGACAAATCTTACTGCGCATGATGCTGCTACAGCTGCGACTTCTCACCATATTGATACATCTCCTTGTTTTGCACCAACCGGTGACAAAATTGTCTTTACATCGGATAGAGGGGGAACGGAAAATCTTTATGTTATGGATAAGAATGGTGGAAACCCCCACAGAATTAGTTTTGGTCAAGGTAAATATTCACAGCCTGTGTGGTCGCCACGCGGAGATTTAATTGCGTTTACTAAATCTTTGGGAGGTGTGTTTTACATCGGTGTTATGCGTCCAGATGGTTCTGACGAACGGACAGTTGCCTCTGGCTATATGGTAGAGGCACCTACTTGGTCGCCAAATGGTCGCGTGTTAATGTATGCGAAGGAAGAACGAAAAGGTCGTGCTCAATTATATGCCATCGACCTTACAGGACGTTATGAGCAAAAAATCAAAACACCTCGTGAAGCATCGGATGGTGCGTGGTCACAATTATTAAATAGCTAGTCTAATTTAACGTGAATTCGACGTAAGAGGTCATGAAAGATCAGAAAATCCGCGTCATCGCGAACGAAACAAAGTGCACTGTGGCGATCCAGACTGTTAATACATGGATCACCACATCTCCTTCGCTAAAGCTTCGGAGCCTCGTGATGACGGATTTCTTCGTTTTTATACATTTTCTGCAATTCTTATATCGAACTCAGGTTATATTAAGAGTCTTTTAAATATTTTAAGGCATACTATTAAAATATAAGGGTTATGAACGAGGTAGTCGAATGGTAGTACAATTATTGGCGTTTTTATCTGTGGTAAATGCTACTGATTGTTTAACATCACCTTCGTCAGGTGTTACTGCTGAGCAATGTCGTGTTCAAAAAGAGAATTTTGAAAAAAAATTAAATGAACCAAATCCTCAAACATCAACAACAAGTAAGACTAAATAGACAATTAAAATCCTAGTTTAGCAAGTTCTACAGCCACCCGGGTTTCAATTTCTTGAAGAATATCTTGCAGCTTGACGTCGGTAACGTATTGTCTTTTGTTTGCAAGAATTTGTTCTAACGTTAACAAATCTTGTTGTGAAATATGACCAGTTAAAAGAGCAACTTTAACTGTATCTAACTTATCCAAAAGCTTATGTCCATAATTAACATTTTCACATTTTTGTTGTGAACGTGACATGTCAAGAAGAGCAGTGTCAAGCGCTGTGACAGCAAATGTTTGCAAGGCAGATGAGTCATCGATGGTATTATTGCTTAAAAGCGCGGATTCATCCTTAAAACGTGATTTACCTAAACGCTGAAGCTCTTTCGATGTCTTAAGCTTATTCACAGTTGCCTGTGATGTATTAATAGGTTTGGAGATAAAATCCATACGATTCTTTTTGTAATATTATTTCCATAATTTAAGTCTCCCATCTCTTTAGAAAAAAGACAATGGGTATTAATAATATTTAATATGTGTATATTTATTAAAATTTTATATAATATTAAGTTGATTATCAGCAATAAAGGAGAATGTTATGCGCGTATCATTGCTAACTTTAATAATTATATCAGCGGCTAGCGTGCAAATAAGTTTTGCTACTGAACATTTAGATAGCAAAAAAGAAAATGAAGATTTTCTACCTTCTATTTTCAGACAAGAAGAAAAATATCCTGATTTGTATAAAACACTATCAGATGAGAAACAGGCAAATTTAAATCCACCCATACATACCAATCAATCTTTGGGTAAATCTTTTTCAGAGAAATTCCAACAAGTAACCCAATATATGTATGATCTATGGCAGGATCCTTTGGGGTTTGGAGATTTGCTTAAAGATATTGATTTAAGTTAAAAATACTTTTTACTCTTCAATATTATTATCTTCTTTTAAATGTTTAAACACATTCAGAGCACGCAGTCGTGCTTTATTGTGATCAATAACTGGATTTGGATAAGTTACACCTAGGTGAATGTTTGCAGCTTTAAGGTAGGCTGTAGACGCGATCCACGGTTGATGAATAACATTTGAGGGGAGATTATTTAGTTCAGGCACCCATCGACGCACGTAATCACCAGACTTATCAAATTTTTCACCCTGTAAAATAGGATTAAAGACACGAAAATAAGGAGCAGCATCGGCGCCGCACCCAGAAACCCATTGCCAACTAGCACTATTACTGGCGATATCAGCATCGACAAGAGTATCCCAAAACCAAGCAGCCCCTTGTTGCCAAGGTAACAATAGATCTTTTACTAAAAAAGAAGCCACAATCATTCGTACCCGATTATGCATCCAACCCGTATGCCACAATTGACGCATTCCTGCATCAACGATGGGGTAGCCGGTTAACCCTTTTGTCCATAAATCAAAAAGAACTGTATCAGATAACCAAGGAAAGTTTTTAAATTTATCTTTTAAAGGCTGAGTTGGAAGTTGAGGAAAATGAAAAAGCAAATGATACGAAAATTCGCGCCAACCAATTTCTGATAAAAATGTTTGTGCACCCATTCCAGGGATTTCTTGCAATCGACGTATTGTTTGATAATAAATAACGCGTGGGCTGATTTCTCCCCAGGCAAGATGTGGAGATAAACGAGATGTTACATCAACATTAGGATGATTGCGATCTTCATGATAATTTGTGATGTTTTCATCTAGAAATTGATCTAGCCGCTTCAAAGCAGTAGCTTCTCCCGGCTGCCACATTTCTTTGAGACCACCGGCCCAATCAGGTTTAGCCGGTAACAATCCTAACTCATCAATGCTTGAGCCTGCAAGCGGAAAACCTTTTAAAGTCGTCGGGATCGTTTGAGGAAAAGGTGGTTTTTGCGTTAAACAATATTTCCAAAAAGGAGTAAAAATTTGGTAAGGTTGATCTTTTTTAGTTTTAATTGTCCAGGGTTCGAATAGTAAATGACTATTAAAAGAATCACATATCACCCCTGCAGATGATAAAGTGGCTTTAATATCAGCATCAATTGTCATACTGGGTTGATCATATCGACGATTCCACACAACTCTATCCGCATTGGTGGTTGCAGTCAGTTGTTGAAGGACCGTTTTTGCTTCACCTTGTTTGACAATAAGACCAAGTCCTTGTAAAGAAAACGCGTCTTTAAGTGCGATTAAACTATGATGAAGCCACCACCGGGAAGCAGCGCCAATGGATGAAGGCTGTTCTAAAATATAAAGAGGAATAATGGGTTGATTAAGAGCAGCCGCTGCAATGAGGGCAGGATTATCATGTAATCGTAAATCTTGACGTAACCAAAGAATAACGGGTTTTTTCATTGAATGGTCTTTCTAATTTCATTTATACGAAAATAAAACCACAAAGATTTACTGCGTATCGTATATTATTTGCTTAAACTCACTTCACTTAATTTCGATTAAAGACTTTTCTACATCAATTAAGATTTCTAAATATGCTTTTTCTCTTTTTTTCCAGAATTCTGAAAGCATTGTATAATCAATTTTTATCTCGTTTTTATTTGTAACGGTATTGAGATTTACATCAGTCACTAAGCTGTTTTTGGTAAATATTCCTTCCATTGGCAACTTATTTTCCCCTAACTGTAAATATATATTTTGGGGATTATCTTCTTTTTTATAAAGAGGGTAACGAATTTGCTTTGGAAAAACTAAGTGGAAAGAACTTTTATAGACAGAAGGATCAATGCTTCCCGTATATAATGCTCTAGCATATATATTTATTTTACTGCCCAGGATTTCTGTTTTTGGATAGTCTGCCCCTACACACAAATTATAAGGAAGATAGTTAGAGAGAATAGTAACTTGTATAGTAAATATTTGTGCTTCAAATGAGGTATTAAACGGATCAAAAATATAAGGAACGCGTTCTTTTGCTGGAAGATAAGGAAGCATTTTTACCTCTTTTGCATTAATATATATTCTTTCATAAGTTAAGATTTTATTTTCTCGTTTTTCCTCAGTCCATGTAAAGACTTGAAAACTTTGGAGGGATTCTTTAGGTTCCAAAGTCTGACGTGCAGATTCTTCCGCATGGCTTTGATGCCACAAACGGGTTACTTGTTCTTGACAAATTTCGTAAGTGCTTGGATCATCGACGTCCATGGCAAAGGATATTCCCCGTCCAAGTAAAAAAAAGAAACAAACAATTAAAAAAAATTGATATTCATTATTATTTCTTATTATGAAAAATTGCCTAAATTATGCCGATAATATGAAGTAACTTTGAGAACTTCTTAACATTATTCAGATAATCTAAGATAAGTAAACGATCAACTGATGCAATTATACACCATGGTCGCATCTTACCTACGTGCACTTGTTTTTTTTACGTTAACATTAGTGTGTTTTTCGTCTTTACCTGGGAATGGAAACTGCGCTGATAACATGATACCCTCTTCTTCTTCGCCTCCAAATACTCCTCCTGCAAAAAGAAAAAAGGTAGCAGAAGATATGCCTTCATCATCAGCAATACATATCCAACCCATAGGAGTTGTAGAAAATTTTGCAGCAGGTGATCTTTTATATGGACTGGAAGATAGTCGTAAAAAGTATATATCTGATATCGAAACTAAATTGAAAGGGGATATCTTTGGATCTAACCATTTTTTGTGTACAGCGGATAGATACAATAATAAGTTTTTATGTCAATTTGAAGAGAAGAGCTTTGAAGAAATTCAAGAATTATTAGAGAGTAACAAAATATTTTCTGAAGAAAAACCCTCTGTAAATAAAACTATTCACACGAGACCTAGACCAAATTTACCTAATATCGATATAGATGATGCTGAAAAGAAAGAAATCCTAAAATATACTAAAGATATAGTTGGGCAGATAAAATCTGGATATTTGAATACTCCTCGCCAAGAAAAAGAATTGTTTAAGCGGTTTTGTAAAGATGCAATCAGTTATACAATCCAAAAAGGGCACAAAATACATTTCTTACTTGACGGACTTAATATGGCTCAAGTAACGGAAGTAGAAGGAGGAGATCCCAACAGGGAATCCTACACATCTTCTGAGTTAAGATATATCTATCGAAATTGGGGTGAATTTAAGGGGCACATCATTTTTTATCTAAATGGAAAAACGACGAATCCTCCGTGGACGAAGGAAAATAGGCAAAGCTGGGGTAGCTACACACCTAAACCACGGCGACATGCGCTCGACAACTCTGCGGAAGATTCAGATTTTTTAGAATAAAGTTATTTAAATAATCGAAAGACTTTTATTTTGTTGCTAATAGCCTTTTTAAATTCTTCTAACTCATAAGAGCAAACATGGTGATTGGTGCTTTCTTTAAGAGTCACTAAAATACTCAAGGAAAGAGATTTTTTTTGAGCTAGCAGGTTCAAGTTTTTTTTCATTATTCTTTTATTATCTATCTCTGGACTAGATGCTTCTATTTTAAAAAAATCAGGATCAAAAACGAAACCAGAAAACATAGGAAGAGTCAATGTCTCTATTGATTCATCGTAAGACTCTACTGGGGATGTGAATGATTGCTCAAAGCACATAAGTATAGGTTTTGAAGAAAGTGGATTTGACTGAAGACTTGTATCAAGGTCTTCTTCATCAACTTCATTGCCCAAGGAGAATCAAGATATTGGAGGCTCATAGGTGTAGATTTTGATTGATTTAGAAATGTCTGATTTTCTGCAACATTGATTTTGAGGGAATCTGTAACAAAAAGAATGGTGGTGAGTGTTAGGTATAGTATTGTTTTAAACATTAGCTTTCTTGCTGATTATATTAAATTATACAAGCTATATAAGGGTGAATACATCTTTTTCAAGGAAATCTATATAATTATATTATACGGTCAAATTCAGTAATGCAGTCACTTTTATGGTACCAAGATGAATTTTTCTTAAGATTAAGTATTATTTAAAACATAAAAGCCAAAAAGATAATTGCGCCAATCCATTGATTATATATAAAAAAATCTCGACAAGCTTGGCTGTTTTCTAAATTTAATGACCATAATTTTTTGATGATCCATCCGTATACTAATACAATCATTAATCCAGACCAAACAGACATTAATGAAAGATAAGTGGCTAACACCATTAACATTCCTGAAGAAAGATAAATTGCCAGTGTAATGAGCCGTGTTTTTTTGCCAAATAAGACAGCTGTTGAGCGAACACCTAATCGGATATCGTCCACGCGATCTTGTACGGCATAAATTGTATCATAGCCCATAGTCCATAAAATTGCTCCACCATAAATACACCACACAGGAATGCTTAGAAGACTTTGTAAATCTTTCGTTACAGCAACAATGCCAATTAAAAACCCAATATTAAAGGCAAACCCAAGGCAAACTTGGGGAAAGTGAGTTAATCGTTTCATCAATGGATAGATAAATAACAGGAATAAACCGATGAGGCCAAGCGCCCAACAGGCAGGCGGCAATTGAACAAGGATAACTAAGCCCGCAAGACACAACAAAATGAAAAGCACTAAGACATGCGAGCTTTGCAGTGTACCTGCTGCTAAGGGTCTGTTTTTGGTGCGCGCGACTTCTTTATCAACACTCTGATCAAAAAAATCGTTTAAGATGCAGCCGGCTGAGCGCATAATAATGGCACCTATCAAGAAAAGGCCAAGTAATTTTAGAGAAAATTGACTTTTTTGGATGTAGGTTACTCCCCACCAACAAGGAAATAGTAATAAGATAATACCAATAGGCTTATCTAGCCGGCTGAGTAAAATATAAGGGGTTAATTTTTCCCACATTTTCAGGTTTTGTGAGTATGGGTGGGTGACAATTGATTGATTTTATCTAGACGGCGTTGGTGACGCCCTCCTTCAAAATCAGTGGTTAGAAATGCTTTTAGGCATCGCTTAGCGATTTCTGTGCCAATAACACGCCCTCCTAAACAAAGGATGTTTGCATTATTGTGCTTGCGCGCGACTTCTGCTTCAAACTCACTATGGCAAATAGCGGCGCGAATTTCAGGAAATCGATTAGCCATGATCGACATCCCAATCCCGGTTCCACACAAAATGACCGCCAAAGAAACATCGCCTGCTAAAACGGATTTAACAGCTTTTACACCATAATCTGGGTAATCAACAGCTATTTCATCGGATGAAACACCCAAATCTTCAACTGAAAATCCCAATTCAATGGCACTTTCAACGAGTGTTTGTTTCAATGAAAATCCAGCATGATCACTGGAAATGGTGATTTTTTTCAAGGGCATATTATTCCTCGTCTTCAGGAGGGGAAGAAGAAAGTTTCTTCCAAGCATAGTAACCAAGCCCTCCCAGAGAAATTAATAATAACACTGAGAACAACGCGATGTACTTTTCAATCAGTTTAAAATCAATTGATTCAATAACGCTTCCCAACAAATATCCACCTGCGCAACTGATGGCTGTCCATACGATCGCTGCTGCTAGGTTAAGTGGAATAAAACGAGCCGGTGAAATGCCACTGCTACCAATAATAACAGGGCTAATCATGCGAATGCCATAAATAAATCGAAAGCTTAAAATAAACCAAATATCCCATTTATGAAGAAGAATGAAGGCTTTGTTTGCTGGTGCCCGCATTTTAGGAAAATATTCTAAAATACGATCTCCGTAATGTCGTCCTACATAATACATCACTTGATCAGCAATCAAAGTGCCGAGGAAAGCAATAATAACAACTTTAGTAAAAGATAGATAACCAAGATATGCCATCACGCAGGCCGTTAAGATAACGCTTTCTCCTTCGACCATTGCCCCAATCAGAACGGCAACATAGCCCCAGGTTTGAATCCACTCAATTAGATGTTCCATAAACGTACCTTAGTTATTTGTTTTTTTGATAGTTCCCTTCTGTTTATGCCGTTTTTATGCTGATTATTCAATAGTTCTCTTTTTTAAACATAGATTTTAAGTTTTTTGAGTATACCAAACAATGCCCATAGCAACCCCTTTAATTGATGGTAACATACCTAAGGTTAAGATAATGGTAGCGGGAATCCAGATGCTTAAATGAGTCCACATTGAGGGGTGATAATTGACTTCTGCCCAATAAATAAGGGGTAATAATAAGTGACCAACAATCGCAATGGTAAAGTAGGCTGGCATATCATCTGAACGAATATCTTGAAAATTTAATTCGCAAACATCGCATTGTGGTCGAACCGTCAAGTACCCATTAAATAAATTAGCATTGCCACAACGCGGGCATTTTTTACAAAGCCCTAATTTCATAAGATGCCAAAACACAGTTATTCCTAATTTCTAGTTGGATGTTAACGTTTTTAAATAGCATAAAATGCCTGAAAAATCTAATTGTCCATCTTCATCACAAAATGCCTGATATATTTCTTTTGCTGTATGGGTCATTGGAAGGGAGGATTTTATTTCAGCTGCAGCAGTTGCTGCTAAAGTTAAATCCTTTAGCATCATCGTGGCCGTAAACCCTGCTTTGTAGTTATTGCTGGAAGGGGTTTGATGTAATACTCCTGGTGCTGGGCAATATGTATTAAGACTCCAGCTGGCGCCTGATGAAACAGATGAAATTTCATAAAGCTTTTTAGGGCTCAATCCTAATTGTTGAGCAAGAATAAATGCTTCTGAAGTGGCAATCATATGAATACCAAGCATCAAATTGTTACATATTTTTGCAGCAATACCATGAGTTGCATCGCCGGCATGAAAGATGTTTTTCCCCATTAACAGTAATAAAGGTAAGCATTCTTGAAAATGCTCTTCTGCGCCGCCAACCATAAAGGTGAGTGTTGCATTTTTTGCTCCCATGACACCCCCTGACATTGGTGTATCAACGAAACGATGCCCATGTCGAGCTGCTGCTATATGAACAGCGCGGCAAGTTGCAATATCAATCGTTGAACATTCAATAAAGAGAGTCGGGTTTTGAATTTGTTCCAGTAAACCAAATTTACCTAAGTAAACGTCTTGAACTTGAGCACTTCCTGGAAGAACGGTAATCACCATATCACGCCCAGTGGCAGCATCAATTGTTGTTGATGTTCGAGTAGCACCTGCTATTGTGGCTTGTTCGAGAGCTTGAGAGCTAAGATCATAGATCCAAAGTTTTTCGCCAGCGTTGAGCAAATTAAGAGCCATGGGTAATCCCATATGCCCAAGGCCAATAAATCCAATTTCAGTCATGAGAAATATTCCTTGATGAAACAGTTGGTAAAGAAAACTCAACGCCCTGACGAATGCCGGATGGCCAACGAGTAGTGACAGTTTTAAGCTTGGTAAAAAAACGAACGCCTTCCATTCCGTGCATGCCATGGTCAGCAAAATTTGACCGTTTCCAGCCGCCAAAGCTATAATACCCGACAGGAACCGGGATAGGGACATTGACCCCTACCATTCCGACTTGCACATGGGTGCAAAAATTGCGAGCTGTATCACCATCACGTGTAAAAATGGCGCCACCATTGGCATACCGATGATCATTGATTAAACGTAATCCGTCTTCATAAGTTGCCACACGCATCACCGCCAATAACGGCCCAAAAATTTCTTCTTGATAAATGTGCATTGTTGGTGTGACGTGATCAAAAAGGCATCCACCCAAAAAATATCCTTTTTCAGGAAAAGAAGAAATGCGGCCATCAACGATCAAGTGCGCTCCTTGAATAATGCCGTCCTCGATATATGATAAAACTTTTTGACGATGTTCTTTGGTAATCAATGGTCCCATTTCAATGTTACCTTCGGTATAGCAACCGATTTTAAGCGCTTTGATTTTAGGAGTAAGGCGTTCAATTAATTGATCAGCAATCGAATCACCCACCGCAACGACGACTGAAATAGCCATACATCTTTCGCCTGTTGATCCATAAGCGGCTCCTAAAATCGCATCAACAGTTGATTCTAGATCCGCATCTGGCATGACCAGCGCATGATTTTTAGCGCCACCAAAAGCTTGAACACGTTTGCCAAAGGCAATGGCGGTTTTTTGTATATGTTCGGCGGTTGCCGTTTGTCCGACAAAACTAACAGCCTGAATTGTTGGATGTTCTAACAAAGCATTGACTGTTTCATGAGCACCATGAATCACGTTAAGGACACCTGGGGGAAGCCCTGCTTTTAAGGCTAATTCTGCTAATAAAAGAGTGCATGAAGGATTACGTTCAGATGGTTTTAATAGAACAGTGTTACCACAAGCAATGGCGATAGAACAAATCCACAAGGGAATCATCACGGGAAAATTAAAGGGTGTAATAGCAGTGACAACGCCTAAAGGTTGACGAATAGAATAGGAATCAACCTGTCGTCCTACATCTTGGCTATATTGACCCATAAGTGCCGTTGGGATACCTATTGCATAGGTTAATACATCTAGACCACGTGTTATAGATCCGATTGCTTCATCTTTGCTTTTACCATGTTCCTGCCCGATCAAGTTTGCTAATTGATCCATATGTTGTTCAATTAAATGTTGCCATTTGAGAAGGATTTTTGCGCGCGCAGCCGGTGGCGTTGTCGCCCATTCTAAGAAAGCTGTTTGTGCCTTAGTTGTTGCATAATCCACATCAACAGTGCTGGCATAAGGCACGTGACGAATCACCATTTCGGTTGCAGGATTAACAACTTGTCCAACTCGAACAGGGGTTCCTTCATAAAAGTCACCGGCGATAAAATGAAAAAGATTTTCAGGCATTATTGTCTATCCTTCAATGATCTCATTATGCAATGGCCTCTTAGACATCGTTCGAAATTAAAATTTTTGATTTTGAAAGAAGTCTATTATATAAGTTGAACAGGTTTTTAGATAAAAGAAAAGCCTCAAGAAAACCTGAAGCTTTAAGTTAAAGAGATTTCGAAACGTTAAGAGTATTTTTTAATCGCAATTAGATTGACAGTAAATCATCTTGTAAAGACCAATAGCAATAATCACACCCACAAGTTGAGCTGCTCCAAACAACCATAACTGCTGTAAAGCTCCACCTTGAATAACAATTGCAGGTCCAAAAGATCTAGCGAAGTTAACAGAAGTATTGCTAATAGGAATGCTAACTAAGTGAATGACAGCTAAAGTAAGGCCGACGGCGATCCCAATAAATCCTGTGTCAAACTTTTCAGTAAGGGTTGCAAATATCACTATTAAAAATAAAGCAGTCATAAGGGCTTCTGTAATGCCTACGGCCATCATTGTGTATTTGCCAGGTGAAAGTTCGTCGAATCCATTAGTCCCAAGGCTGGTAATGACAGTATGATCCATTTTGCCGCTAGCAATTATATAAACGAGCCAAGCACCAATTGATGCTCCTACAAGTTGAGCGACAATGTAAAAAAATGTATCTTTTCCCGAGATATTATTTAAAAAAAATAAACCTATGGAAACTGCAGGATTAATGTGGCATCCCGATACAGGGCCAATTGTATAAATGAGAGCCAGCAATGTAAATCCAAAGGTTAAAGAAACGCCTAAGTTGCCAATCGCTGCTCCGGCAATCACCGCGCTGCCTACACCCATAAGCACTAAAACTAAAGTGCCAAATAATTCAGCTGTATAACGAACGCATGAAGAACGTGTATTTTGCATGTCAATATCTGCTCATAAGTAGTTAATACTAAATTATTAACTAAATAAAACAAAGGTACAATAATAAATAATTTTTATTAATAGTTGAGACCGCTGCATAATGGCTCTTTTGAGTCCTTAACAGTATCAATGCGATCCTCAAATCCTCATTTACATAAAGTAAACTCCGGTTTTGCGGTTCTCTTGACACGTTAGTCATCTCAAAATATCTCATTATGCAATGGCCTCTAGTTTTGCAATTACATCATAGGGTGGTAGTTTGACAATTTTATTTGAGTATGCCACTCTCAGCTTTAGAAAATACTTAAATAACAGTCGATAATCGATGAAACGTTCCTCCTCAATCAAATTGGTATTAATTGGCTCAGGCCTTGTTTTTTTATCAGCGTGTGACCAAAAGCCTGTAGAGTCAAAAACGAATGAGCATGCTCAAGCTGCTTTAAATGCTCATCCTAGTGAAACATTCACCAGTCTAGAAGAATGCGAAAAAACGTACGGTGCAGGTAAATGTGGAACTAAACCTCGTGAAGGTGGAGGAAGCCTTTTTATGCCAATGATATTAGGGTATACATTAGGATCGATGATGAACCGACCAGCTCTGGTGCACAAGTTGATGCTACACGCCGTGGTGGATTGGGTGGTCAAGCACCTCGTTATGCTGGTGCGGGTGGTTAATGCAAAGAGTTGATCAAATTCCAAGACCTCAATGGAAAGAAAAAGTAGAAGATCTTGGCTTTTATTATCATACCATGGATGGAGAATGTTATTGGGATGAAACAGCAGCCTATGAATTTTCTGCTGACGAAGTTGATGTTATTGAAGAAGCAAGTCGTCAGCTAGAAACATTATGCATAGCGGCGGTTGAACATGTCATCGAAAAAAAACGGTATGCTAAGATGCAAATTTCTTCAACCATTATTGAGTTAATTGAGCTGAGTTGGCGCAATGGCCATAAGCATCTTTACGGACGATTTGATTTTGTTTTGGATGAGAAAGGTACGCCAAAGTTATTGGAATATATGCTGATACTCCGACAGCTCTTCTTGAAGCAGCTGTGGTGCAATGGGACTGGCTGCAAGATAAAAAACCAGAGATGGATCAGTTTAACAGTATTCATGAAAAACTTATTGATGCTTGGCCTCGATTACATTTAAGTGGTTCAACAATTCATTTTGCGGGGATTATCGATAATCCTGAAGATTTAGGAACCTTAAATTATTTACGCGATACAGCGACACAGGCAGGGTTTAATACTGAGTTACTTGATATACGACAAGTTGGATGGGATGGGCAACAGTTTGTTGATCTTTCATTTCAAGAAATCACTACCCTTTTTAAATTATATCCCTGGGAATGGATGATGCAGGAAGAATTCGCCGAGCATATTATGCATTCTCAAACGCTTATGGTTGAACCTGCCTGGAAATTATTGCTCAGCAATAAAGCGATTTTGGCAATTTTGTGGGAACTTTTTCCGAATCATCCCAATTTATTGGCTGCGGCTTTTGACCCTAAAAAAATTGATGGAGAGATTGTGCGTAAGCCGTTTTTTAGTCGAGAAGGCGCCAATATTCAAATCACGCAAGGAAATCTCAATACCCCTGGTCCATATGGCGCAGAAGGGTATGTTTATCAGCAATATTGCCCTTTACAAAATTTTTCTGGAAACTACCCTGTCATTGGGTCGTGGATTATTGCAGGTGAATCCGCCGGTATGGGCATTCGGGAAGATAAATCACCTATTACAACAAATACAAGCCGCTTTATTCCCCATTATTTTGTTTAAGGTATACTTTGACCAGAAACATATTGTTGTTGGGGTTGAAGCGAATCGCTTGGCGTTTTGCCGAAGTGTAGAGAAAATGCATCTACGTCTTTAATAAGACGTGAGATAACATTGTTAGAGTCTTTTAATATATTGTGATGAGCATCAGTATAAGTCACCAATTTACAACTGGGGAGTCTTTGGCATAATTCTGCCTGCGCATCTACATTGACAAGATAATCATTTTCTGAGGATACCATTAAAAAAGGGATCTTAATTTGACTTAAGTACGCATCATCATTGAAATCATCACTGGCTTTAAAAGCTTCGAATAACCATTGAAAACTAGGCCCTCCAATCGCTAAATGAGGTTGTTCTTTTAAAAATCGACAATCCTTTAAGTATGTTTTTTTATCTCCATTCTTCAAAGGACTATAATTCTGAACACATGTATCATAAGAAAAAGGTTGATATCCAAAAACAAATCGTTCGCCAAGTCCAATAGAAACAATGAATTTTACCAATTTCTCAGCTACAGCATACGGATAAGGTGTTGTGTTAATTTGAATCATTGGTGCCAGCGCAATCATTGCGTCCATATCTTCTGGGTGGTCATGTGCATAATGCAATCCAATATTGCCGCCCATTGAGCTTGCCATAAAAATGACTGGTCTGGTCATCTGAGCATTGAGGGAAATAAATTTTTTTAAATCTTTTGCATAACTTTCAAAGCTATCAATATATAAAAGTGAACTTTGATTGGTAAATCGGCCTGAATCCCCTTGTCCTCGCCAGTCAAATGTTAGCACGTCATATCCACGATTTGAGAAATTTTCCATAATATCGCGGTAATATTCGATGAATCCACCCATTCCTTGCAGTAATAAAATAGTGCCTTTTGTGGGTTCTTTTTTGGCGGAAATTTTAGCTGTACGAATTAATAGATGATCATAAGTTGTAAAAAATCCATATTGAATGGTTGACCAAGATGGCGTTAACGTCAGAAAAAAACAAAAAAGAATAGAGATGCTGAGTTTCCAGCCCCCAACCATTATCTGTCGTATCTCGTTAAGAAATTCTTTGAAGTTAACCATTTGTACAAACATTCAATAATAAACTATCATACTATAATGATAGTTAAATTTTTAACTAAAGTATACTCATTATGAGCCAAAATTTGGAAATTATGTGCTCTAAAATTAAAAATATATCTATCATTAAACAATGAATTTAAGAACAAAGGTTCACAAGGCAAAAAGAGGTAATTATGATGGAAAAACAACGATACTGGCGAAATGCTGATAATCAATGGGGGCTTGTTTCTCGTTTGTTACACTGGGTAATGGCTATCTTTATTATTGGAATGTTAGCTGGGGGCTTATATATGGCTGAGCTGCCAAACTCACCTTTTAAGTTTGAACTTTATGGTATTCATAAAGCAATAGGTATTTTTATTTTATTGTTTTTAATTTTTCGGCTTGTTTGGCGTATTTCGCAAACAATTCCAACATTACTACGTTTGCCCCAACCGCAACAATTTTTAGCAAAAATCAGCGCACCTCTTATGTATCTTGTTCTCTTTATCATGCCATTAAGTGGCATTGCTATGTCACAAGCAGGAGGGCATCCCATCAGTGTATTCGGTTGGGTGACGTTGCCAGAGATGATTGGTAAAAACCCAGAATTAGGCAAAATTGCTGCAACTATCCATCAAACAACCGCATGGATTTTGATAGCGCTGATTATTATGCATATTTTGGCGGCTTTTTATCATCAGTTTTGTCGTAAAGATTATTTGTTAACTCGGATGTGGAAAAAAATTTAATGAATCTTTTTTTCTGGCGTAAAGAGCGCAAAAAATCTGAATTAACCTTAAATCAAGATTGGATTTTAGAGGGATTTCAAGATTGCGTGGACGGATTTTGGGTGTGGCAAAGTAGCCAATTTTATATTTCTTCACGCATTAAAACAAGGCTAGGATATGATCAGCATGCAGATGTAAAGTTTACAGACGTCAACTGGTGGCGAGATTTTGTTCATCCTGAAGATGTGGATAAGCTTAAAAAATTCTTGAAAGACATTGTTAAAGATGAAGTAAAAACACGTCAAATTGAAATAAGAATCCGCCATTATCATGGGCACTGGGTTTGGTTTCTTGTTCATTGTTATGTGGGGACTTTTCGAAATAATCAACCGCAAGTTCTAGGTACATTTTCCGATGTATCGGCTTACCGACTGTTGCATGACCAATTGGAAAAAACGATTGAAGATTTAGAAACTGTTTCTCAAGAAAAATCACATTTTATCTCTCATTTAAATCATGAAATTCGCACGCCTATTAATGGTATTTTAGGTGGGCTAGCGCAACTGCAAGAAACAGATCTGAACCTAGAGCAGCAAGACTGTTTGAATAAAGTTACGGCTTGTGCAGATTTATTATTAAACTTAGTTAATGAGATTTTAGATTTGTCAAAAATTGCAGCCGGAAAATTAGAAATTGATCCTGTGGAATTTGAGTTAAATCGAGTCCTTCAACAAGTTTTCAGTATGTTAAAACCGGTTGCACAGCAAAAAAAACTGCAACTTATTCTAGAAATGGATGGAAATTTACCACACTTTATCAAAATGGATAGTCTGCGATTGCAACAAGTCATTATTAATTTGTTGAGTAATGCAATTAAATTTACGGATACAGGTAAGGTGATCTTAGAAATTAAATTGCATCATCAAAAAGTCACTGGAAATCTAAGTCACCTTTTGTTTCGTGTCATTGACACGGGTCATGGGATTGCGAAAGACGTTTTGCCCTTTCTGTTTCAAGATTTTACTCAAGCCACAAAGTCTGTAGCACGTACTTACGGTGGAACGGGTCTTGGTCTTTCTATTTGCCGAAAATTAGTTGCTTTGATGGGGGGGGAAATAGGAGCACAAAGTACGGTTGGCAAAGGAAGTACGTTTTGGTTTATTCTTCCGATTGAAAAAATGAGTAATTTAGCGACTGATCCGACGCCAGTTGATATCAAAGAGGATGCTTCTCTAGCTAAATTTAATATCTTAATTGCAGAGGATAATCATATTAACCAGCAAGTCTTAATTGGGTTGCTTTCCTCTCTGCATCAAGATTTTAGTATTGCTAATAATGGAATTGAGGCAGTTCAATGTTTTGAAAACAACCAATTTGACCTTGTTTTTATGGATATGAATATGCCTGTTTTAGATGGTTTTTCGGCCACCAAGCAGATCCGTCAAATGGATAGGGGGAAAGAGGTTCCTATTGTTATTTTGACGGCAGATACGTATTCGATAGATAAACAGGAATTTTTAAAAAACGGTGTTACACAAATAGTTCATAAGCCGGTTACTAAGGAAAAACTTTTTAACGTAATTAAATTTTATCAAAAAAAAGAACAAAAAGAAAAAGTTACAAAAATTCCCGAAGATGATTCTTCTGCTTCTTTAGAACATTCACTCGAGGTAATAGATGAAGTCAACTTTAATTGTATTGATTGGAATCAAATAATAACTCTATCAAAAGACATTGGTCAGGAAACACTGATTAAACTTATGGATGTTTATGTCAAAGATGGTATGCGCATTATGAATCAGTTGAAAGGTGATAAGTCAGACGGATTTTATGATATTGCTCATACTTTAGCTGGAATGTCGGAAAATTTAGGAATGAAAAAAGTTGCTAAGCTTTCTCGCGATATTATGATATCTTTGCGGACACCAGACGAAAATCCATCCCCCCTTATCAATCAACTTGCGCAGGGGTTTAATGAAACGATTGTGGAAATTGATAAAATAAAAGATAAATTTTCTAAAGAATTGTAATTTATGTAAAAAAATGCCCGTTAAATGCTTAGTATAAATCATTGTGTTGTTTTATATGTAAAATTGTGCTATATGATAATCAAAAATCCAAATGAAGCTGATTTAGCATTGGTATCAAGTGTACTCAAAATGAGTATATAACTATATAAAAGGTTTGTCCGATATGACATACACTATCACAGAAGATTGCATTAAATGCAAATATATGGATTGTGTCGAGGTTTGTCCTGTAGATTGTTTTTATGAAGGCGACAACATGTTGGCAATCAATCCTGATGAATGCATTGATTGTGGTGTTTGTGAACCTGAATGTCCTGCTGAGGCAATTATTCCAGATACTAAAGATGGGTCTGAAAGATGGGTTGAAGTAAATCGTCAATATGCATCAACCTGGCCAAATATTACAAGAAAAGGCAATCCACCTGCTGATTCTGATGAATGGTTAAGAGTTAAAGATAAATTTGCAAATCATTTTAATGATAAGCCTGGTCAGGGGAATTCCTAAAAACGAACTTAACACTTGAAAGAATTTTTTGAATCCCCATCTAGTAGTTAATAAAGATTATAAGTGAGTCAAAAATGTCCCAAAAGCCATTCGCTATCAGTGAGTATGTTGTCTATCCAAGTCATGGTGTTGGACAAATTGTCGGTTATGAATTACAAGAAATTGCTGATCAACAAATTGAACTAATGGTTATTTGTTTTGATAAAGATCGCATGATTTTGCGTATTCCTATTGGTAAAGCAAAAGCTTCTGGTTTGCGCGCGTTGACAAGTTCAAAAGAAATGCAAAAAGCATTAGAATCGCTCAAAGTGAAAACCAAAACACGCCGCACTATGTGGAGCCGTCGTGCTCAAGAATATGAAAACAAGATTAATTCAGGAGATCCAGGATCGATTGCTGAAGTCATCCGTGATCTTTATCGTAGCGCCACACAGCCTGATCAATCTTATAGTGAACGTCAAATTTATCAATCCGCTATTGATCGCTTTGCACGTGAATTAGCAGCAATTGAGAAAATTGATGAAACATCTGCTGTTAATAAAGTAGAAGATTTTTTAAAAGTCGCTTAGTACCCTTAATAATAGATAAGGTTACTTTCAAAGTCTCTTATCTATAGCTCAGCAGATTGGAGATCTCAAAGATTAGAAATAGGGATCCTCACCTTAATTAAACCTAATAGGTTGGAGCTTGCTTTTTAAAGCAAAAATGACTATAGTTAGCTGTCTTTCCTTGATTCAAAATTTTACTGAGTGCTCATAAAGTATCTCTAGATAGTAAAAGCTTGTTTCTTGATAAGACATGTATATATGATCATTTTCTATTTTGTTGATTGAAATTTTTTAGGTTGTAATAATAAATGCCTTTGGCATATTCAAGAATTATATTGCCTCTTGTCCTTGTTTTGATGACACTCATGGCTGAAATGTCGACAGACATTTATATTCCATGCTTACCAGAAATGGCTCGCTATTTTGCTGTTGACCAACACACTGTTGTTGTGACAATCAGCACTTATTTGCTTGGTTTTTCCATATCGGGGAGTTTGGCAGGTCCTTTTTCTGACACTTTTGGTCGTCGGCCTTTATTCCTAATTGGTTCCTTTATCTTTACTCTCTCTAGCATTGCTTGTGTTCTTGCTGATTCAGCAAATTGGCTAATTGCCATTCGCCTTTTTCAAGGAGCAGGGGCAGGTATTGCTTATGTCACATCCAATGCTATTATCAAAGATGTTTATAATGATCAAATGTCGTCACGCATTTTTTCATTTATGGGAATGATGGTAACCATGTCTCCCATGATTGCCCCTATTCTAGGCGGTATCATTACGTCTTATTGGGGATGGAAAGCAAATTTTTATTTGATTTTGGTTGGTGCCGTTATAGGGCTTGTTGTTCATTTTTTCCGTATCCCAGAAAGTTTAAAGCCAGAATATCGTCAGCCAGTTTTATCTTATCATAAAATTATTGATTCTTACAAAAAATTGCTGTGGACACCGCACGTGATTGGTTACTCTTTGATTTCTGGGGTGACATATGGTGGGCTATGGACATGGATTGCAGAAGCGCCATTTTATTTTATTGAAGTCATTGGTATTGACCCCAAACACTATGGTTATTATTCAGCTATTGGGCCGGCGGCCTATATTGTTGGCACAATTATCAACCAGTTGGGCGTAGGCAGATATGGTGTTATTCAAATGCTTAAAGGCGGATTATTAACGATGACTTTTGGCAGTGGGTTACTATTTGCCGTTGTCTGTATAAATGCTAGTTTATTAGGGATTTGTACCACCATTAGTGTATATGGGATTGGAATGGCGCTAGTTTTTGCCAATAGTGCTGCAAAAGCAGTGGATGTGGAACCACATTATCGAGGAACAGCATCGGCTATTTTAAGTACGATAGAAATGAGTTTTGCTGCAATAAGCTGCTATTTAATTAGTTTGGTAAGTTGCAATGACTTACGTCCAGCTACACTGACAATGGTTGTTTGCAGTTTTGTTTGTATTTATTTATTTTATCTAACAAATAAGGCTGAAACATATCAAATTAAAGCAAAAGTATAAGTTTAGAAATTGATATTTTATGCAGCTTGCAAAAAAGTTTCAACTTGCTCTAAATTTTTTTGCAACAATTTCTCAAGATCTATAAAATAACTTGCGGTATCGTTGTCTACTATATCAAGATTGATGGTATCTTGAAGGATAGCAAGATCAGGATGGCTTGTGGCAATCAAATTTTTAAGAGATACTTTTTCTTTTTCAAGATGTTTTATTTCCATTAGCTGTTGAGTAACATCTATTTTCAAAATGGTGGCTAATTTTTTTGCAAGGAGCTTTTTAGCAAATAAAGGTGACCACAATGACCCATAATGAGTTGGGTGATTAATAAGTTGTTGGGCAAGCGTTAGTAGGCTGTCTAACAGAGGGGCAGCATCCACGAGTAAGGTCTGTTTTGCTGAGCTAATCGCGAGTTTTTGTAAATACCAAGGAAGGGCTATATCATCTGCAAAAAGAGGTACTTTCATGTTAATGATTCGCAAATTAGATGAATCAAGTCGCTGTAAATTTGACATTAAAATTTTTTCTGCATGAATAAAAGATGGTTCAGGGTGAATCAATTCTGGATGCAGGCTTATCATTAACGATGACTTTGAACTATGTGCATTGCAAGCAAGCCAATAAGGGATCAATATATTTATTTTCAAGAAAGACGCAAGCCCTTCATCTGCAGAAGGCAGGCAAAAATAACGATCAAAATCAAAGATAAAATCAGGATTGTACTGGTTGAAAATTGAGTTGATTGTTGTTGATGTTAAGGCGTTAATGCCAAATGAATGAATTTCTAATTGTGGATGCGTTTTGCCAAGCCCTACTGTTAATAGTTCTAATTGAATAAGATCCTTGTCTAATAACAATAATTTTTTTGGAGTATGGATTTGAATATTATCTAAAAATGCCTGTCCTAATGAAGAGGTTGCTCCATAAACGAGAATAGTCTTTCCATTTAAAAAATGGGTGGTTTTTTCATTCATTGAAGTTTGCGTGGAAGGGTTAGATTTTAACAACTGCTCATCTAATGGTTCTTGAGTTATTTTTGCTAATAAACGCCCCCAAATTTCTTGGGAAAAGTAGATTATTTTTTTAAAATCTAGCTTTGATTGAAATGCTTGCCATAAACTTACCAAGTTTTTTAAACGTTTAGCACTAAACCACTGTGAAATGATGCTCCACTTAAAGGTTATAAGTGAAATACCCCACAACATCATAAAGCTACAAGTCAGCAATGCCGGAAACCAGAAAGATAAATGTTCTTCATGGTTAAGAAAAATCAAGAAAGGTAAAAATGCAAGATTGCTGACACTGGTAATAATGAACGTATATTGCCAATTTTTTAATTTACTTAAATACTGCGATTCTTCTGCAAACAAACAGATACTAGTAAATAGTAAGATTGACGTACCGCACACTTTGCCAAGATAATTTAGTGAAAATAGTGTTAGGTCTCCATCTGTTAATACAATAATCAAACCGACAAGACTGATAAGATGCAAGATCAGATAACGAATAAGCTGTAATATATTCAACGGACGTCCCCATAGTTGCAAATGATTTTCCACGCTTCAGGGTCAATGGGCATAACAGATAGGCGTGATTGTTTGATGAGTGAAAGATGGGTAAGGCGCGGATCTGCCTTTATTGTCGCCAGACTGACGGGATTATTTAAAGAACGCACATATTTCACATCAACCATACCAAACCTGCCTTGTGGATCGGTTGGGTCAGGATAATATTCTTTAATCACCTCGACTATTCCCACGATTTGTCTTTCTTTCACAGAATGATAAAAGAAACAATGGTCACCTATTTTCATCGCTTTTAAATTATTAGAGGCTTGATAATTACGCACGCCGTCCCAATGGGTAACACCTTTTGTCATTTGATCAGTCCATGACCATGTGGAAGGTTCTGTTTTTATCAACCAATAATGCATGCTATTAAATCTCCAAATCTGATTGGCGGGATAAAAGGGATTCGATGATATCTTGCAACGGTTTATCTGTGTAAAGCAAGTCGTAAACATTTTCGCAAATAGGCATACGAACTTGGTGCTGGGTAGCGATTTTTTTTAAAACCTCTGCCGTTGCGAACCCTTCAACTGTTTTTCCTGCCATTTTTTCAATTGTTTTTTCGCGAGATAATGTTTCACCCCATATTTTTCCAAAGCGAAAATTACGCGAAAGGTCGGATGTTCCTGTTAAAATTAAATCGCCTGTTCCTGCTAATCCCAAGAATGTTTCTTGTTTCGCCCCCATGGCGAGCCCTAGCCGACACATTTCTGCAAGCCCCCTTGAAAGCAACGCTGCTCTGGTATTCATGCCAAATGAACGGCCATAAACAATACCGGACGCAATCGCAATGACGTTTTTAACAGCACCGGCTACTTGAATGCCCACGACATCGTTGGTGGCATAGCAACGAAAATTGGCATGACGCAAGGCTTTACTTAGATCAATGGCAAGGTCTAAAGAATCAGCAGCTAACATCACGGCGGTTGGATGATTTTGGGCAATTTCAATAGCAAAAGAAGGGCCAGACAACAAAGCAATTGGGTTGGTAATTTGTTGTTTAGCAACTTCAGAAAGAAGCATTTGATGTTGACGATCAATTCCTTTAGCGCAAAGAATCAGGGGGCATTTTTGATCAAGATAGGGTTTAAGATCAACCAGAACATCAAATAGTGATTGAGCAGGTGTAGCTAAAAGAATGAGATTACTTGATTTTAAGGCAGTTAAATCCGCCGTAATGCTCAAAGAATCAGGAAGAATTATTTCAGGCAGATAACGATGGTTGCATCGTTGTTCTGTTAGTTGCAAGGCAATTTCTGGCTGATGAGTGATAAGTGTTACGTTCTGGCCAGCACGTAAACAAGAAAGAGCAAGGGCCGTTCCAAAAGCACCTGACCCATAAATAGAAATATTTTTAGACTTCATTTTTAATCTCCGCCAAAGGCCAACGTGGGCGGGGGGTAAAGTCTAATTGTGAAACATAGCCCGCCGCTAAACGTTCAAGTCCCGCCCATGCAATCATTGCCGCATTATCTGTGCACAGCGCTGGCGGAGGCACAACCAGCCTTTTTTGATGATTTGTCGCAACGTCTTCTAGTTTTTGACGTAAATATTGATTCGCCGCTACCCCTCCTGCGATCACCAAATCTGTGATGCCAAGCCCATGGAGGGTCAAGCAATTTGTTAAACGATCACCTAACGTTTCAGCAATTGTTTGTTGAAAACTCGCGGCAATATCAGCGCGATCTTGGTCATTTTTTATCTCATGCTCAATGATTTGACGCACAGCTGTTTTTAAGCCAGAAAAGGATAAATCACACCCAGGTTTGCGCTTTAAAGGTTTGGATAAAGTAAAGCGATTGGGGTTTCCGTGCTTTGCCAGTTTTTCTATTGCAGGGCCGCCTGGATAATCTAATTCAAGTAATTGAGCTGTTTTATCAAAAGCTTCTCCAACGGCATCATCCATTGTTTGACCAAGTATTTCATAGATGCCTAAAGCTTTTGCAAGAATGAATTGACAGTGCCCACCAGAGATTAACAGCAAAATAAATGGGAAAGGTACATTATCTGTTAGCCTTGCGGTAAGGGCATGACCTTCTAAATGGTTGATAGCAATAAAAGGTTTTTCATGAACCGCTGCAATGCTTTTGGCGGTCATTACGCCCACCATCACGCCCCCAATCAATCCAGGGCCTGCGGTTACGGCAATAGCATCGATGTCTTTTAATGTGAGATGGGCTTGCTCTAACGCTTGATTGATGACATCTTTTAAATAAACAAGATGACTGCGCGCGGCAATTTCAGGCACAACACCACCATAAGGAAGATGATCTTGCATTTGCGAATACACAATATTTGATAAAATAGTTTTATCACTGCTAACCACAGAGGCTGCTGTTTCATCACAACTTGTTTCAATGCCTAAAACTAACAATCTTCTTCGCCAATAAATACTTATTTCTATAACGAAAGTATGACTACTGATGGTGTAAATCAAGAGTTTATACTTTTTTTAAGATATTTCTAAAGTTTAAACAGAAGAAGTAGTGAGATGGGGGAAAAAATGATAGCATGAGTGTGTAATCAGTTTATAAAAAGCAATGAATATACTCATCATGAATGAAAAAGCGAATTTCTATCAATCGACGTTTGGGCTCTTTTTTTTGGCTGACCTCCGCAGGGAGAGCCTACTCGCATTGTCGGTCAACCAAAAAAATCGCCTCAAATCTCGATGCTATAAATCCTCATTTCCAATCACGAAGAGTATAGAGGCGCGTTGACATTGAAGAAGTTAATGGAAAAAGTGAGATGAAGAATTTTAATAATCTTCTTAAAAAGATTGCGACACCCATTTGTCAACAGTATGGCTTTGTTGCGGCGACTGTTTTAATGGATTGGCACCTAATTGTGGGTGAGAAATTTTCCGCCCTTTGCCAGCCTGAAAAAATTGCTTTTCCTAACCAAAAAAGAAATAATGGACTTTTATATATCTCAACGTCCAGTGCTTTTGCACCAGAATTATCCTATCTTGAAGCAATGATTGTTGATAAAGTTAATAAGTATTTTGGATACAATGCAGTTCAACGGTTGATTATTCGCCACAAGAATATGGCGCCTCGTGTGACAAAATCTCAAGCACCCAAACAAGTGTGCGCAGCAGATGTAGTATTAATTGAAGAGTATATTCAAGATATTGAAAACCCTGAATTGAAAACAGCTTTACGTAATTTAGGGCTAGGCATATTTAAGAAGTGATGTAAATGTGACGCGTTTGTTAATTGAAAGTACCGAGCAACTTATTCACTATTTTCAGCAAGGCGAAAAAAAGCCTGATTCTCTGTTAATTGGGACAGAACACGAACAGCTTTTGTTTTTTAAAGACACTAAAACACGGGTTCCTTATGATGGGGAAAGGGGCATTCGTTCTATTTTAGAAGCTTTTGTCGCACAAGGGTGGAAGCCAATTCTAGAAAAAAATCAACCTATTGCGTTATTGTCTCCCGATGCTACTCATACAATTAGTCTAGAGCCAGGGGGGCAATTTGAGCTTTCAGGAGCACCGTTACCCAATCTGCATGATTCGTATGATGAGTTGACCAGCTATCTTCAACAGCTAGATCTGATCCTTACCACTAAAAGTATTGATCGGCTAGGTGTTGGTTTTGATCCTATAAGTAAGCGGCAAGATGTGCCGTGGATGCCTAAGCAGCGCTATAAAATTATGCGCGACTATATGCCAACAAAGGGAAATCATGGCCTGGATATGATGACACGCACGTGTACAATTCAGGTAAATTTAGATTATGTCAGTGAACAAGATTTTGTCCATAAAATGCGTGTAGCAATGGGATTACAGCCAATTTTATCTGCTTTATTTGCGACTTCCTCGGTTGTTGAAGGTAAGGATTCTGGGTATAAAAGTTATCGTAATTTTATCTGGTTGGATACTGATCCAGATCGTTGCGGACTTTTACCTTTTGTTTTTGATGAAAATATGGGTTATGCACGATATGTTGAATATCTTCTTGATATTCCAATGTATTATATTAACTACCAAGGCCAAATGCTGGTTTCTGGGCAACCCTTTCGAGATTTCTTAGATAAAAAATTAGCGGTTTTACCTGGAAAGTCCCCGACGAGGGCGGATTGGGTTCATCACATCAGTATGACTTTTCCTGAAGTGCGACTAAAGCGTTATCTTGAACTCAGATCTGCCGATTGTGGTGATGATTCCATGATTTTGGCGTTGTCAGCTTTATGGGTGGGAATACTATATGATGCAGAAAACTTGAAAATGGGTCATGATTATATTCGCACCCTTCCTTTTTCTACAATTCATCAGGTTTACAGTGCAGTTCCCAAACAAGGATTAGCAACATTATTGCAAGACGAACCCATAGGTCATTTAGCACGGCAGTGGGTGGAAAAGAGCAAAGAAGGACTTTGTCGTCGTCGTTATTTAAATGCAAAAGGCCAAGATGAAACTATTTATCTTGAGCCTCTTTTTGCCATTTTAGAAAAAGAAGGATATTAAAAAAACCCGCCACATTCCTTGCTTCTAATAATGCAAGTTGTTATTTTAATTTAAATATTTCCTTTTCTTCATTCCTTGCTTTTATTGCATCGAAGTTCACTATGAATTGAATGTGATAGCCATAAAATTCAAGGCCAAATTCTTTTGTAGCCGTTTCTAGCGATTGAAGATTATGCAGCCTATCATCAACTAGAATAATTTTTTGAATAGCTGGCAAGTTTTTTTCTCTTCTATATTTTGACAAAGCCAGATAGAAATCCTTAAATACTTTGCCTTTAGTATTCAAATTATGTGCAAAAAGAATCCCTTTATAGTAAAAAGCCTCACAATCATGATAATGTGGTGGATGAGTTTTGCATTTCTTTTGGTTTTCTTCACATCATTTTAAATCTGGATAAATTTGATTGGTATAAGTTTTTTTGAAAGAAAATTCACTGAGTCGATCAAAATCAACATTATGCTTTTTTAATTGAGTATAAGTAATTTCTGCAACAATAGGTCTGCGGGCTGTAAAAGCAAGTGTAACAGCGTTTTTTTCATGAGATTTTGTTATAAAGTCGTGAATTGCTTCATCAACAAGTCGAGTAGTGATCATTTCCTGAGCTTTAACCCAACGATCATATACTTTTAAATTTGCTTCTGCTGGAGTCAGTTTCGTTTTAGTGAGTTCTTCTTTGACGATGTGTGAAAAATAATCATCTGATCCATAATGAGAATTAGGGGTCAAAATGGTATTATCAATATCAATTAATAAGAGCGTGTGTTCATCAATTTGCGCATGATGATCAATCTCATTAAATTTAATGATTGGTTTGATAGCAGAAGAAGCAATTTCTGATGAGATATGTTTATCTTTATCTTGCATCTCAACGGATGAGCATGCTATAAGCGCAAATAATGCAGATATTAATAGGATCTTACTGTTAAATTTTAAACGTTGAGAGGGCATATTTTTATTCCTGCAAAGAAAAATTAAAAGAACATTATGAAGGATTATGCAGGTGTGCAATATGTTTTTAAGGTTTCGGCATTATTATATAAAGGCTGATTTGTATGGGAATGTAAGAAGAAAGTTAGGATACTTAAACATATAACTGATTTTATATTTATCATATCCTCATGGGAATAGAGTTATTTAAATTACTTATCATTATTCTTTCCCCAGCTATAGACGCTGGGGAAAATTAAATATTAGTCAAATTAAAAAATTAATTTTGAGGTTGATCATTACCTTGGTTTTGACCATTGTCATTACCTTGATTATCGTTTTGGCCATTATCAAAATTTTGTTGATCATCACCTTGTTGTTCATTTTGACCATTATCACCATTCATGTCATTTTGCTGTGATTGAGCTGGAACACCAGGATTATTTTCATCATTTTGATTTTGAGCCATTTGTTGATTTGAGCCAGGATTCATCTGAGGTTGAACTGGTTGTGCAACAACAGGATTATTTTGAACAACAGGCGCTGGTGCTGGTGCTTGAGCCGTTGGGTTTTGTACTTGTATTTGCGTTTTAGTTATCACGCCAGGAATTTCAGCAACCAATACTTTTTTAGGAATAAGAAACTCACTGCTAAGAACAATGCATTTATTATTATTACAAAAATTACTAGCTGTTGTCTGGCGATCGAAGATAAACACGCCATCTTTTAACGGAACAATTTCGAACCGGTCTTTTGTATAATTGCTAAATATAAAAGTACCAACACTTAATAAAATGGTGATACATAACAACATCATTGCTCTAATAAAGCTCATCATTTCCCCCTTACCCTCCCTATCCTCGGGCAGATACGGATTGTAATAATAATTATATTCTTTAGTCATCATACTATAAACATAGATAAAAAACCTTAATATTTTGTAAATATTAAAAAAACATTATCTTTCATTAATCTTTTCATCTAATTCTAACCAACGAAATTCTGCCGTATCTAGTTCTTTCTTTGCGGTTTCTAATCGTGCAGAAAGAGTCACAAATTCATGTTGATGGGTTTGATAGAAAGTAGGCTGATCAAGCTTAGATTCAATAATTCTAATTTCATTTTGTAACGTATCAATTGTTTTGGGAAGGACTTCAAGTTCCCGTTTTTCATTATAAGTCACTTTACGGATTGGCTTTTCTTGTATAGCAACGGTCTTTTCTTGTTTTGAAGAGATTTTCGATATCTGACTGACTTTACGTTGAGCTAAATAATCACTATAACCACCCACATGTTCTTCGATCACGCCGTTTCCTTCGAGGGCAATGATGGATGTTGTTAACTTATCAAGAAAATCTCGATCATGACTAACGATGATAAGAGTGCCTTCATAGTCGCTTAATGTATCAAGTAAAAGATCAAGCGTATCCATATCCAGATCATTTGTTGGTTCATCAAGAACAATGATATTTCCAGGCTCGGCCAGGCATTTGGCAAGAGCCAGTCGATTTTTCTCGCCACCAGATAAAATAGAAACAGGGCTGCGAACTTGTTTTTCTTCAAACAAAAAATCTCGTAAATACGACATTACATGACGATGTTGACCTTGCACCATCACTTGATCACCGCCAGTTCCGCATAAACTTTCCCACAGCGTTTTGTCTGGGTCTAATGAATCGCGCATTTGATCAAAGTATGTAAGTTCAATTTTAGTGCCTAGCCGTACGCGTCCTGCATCAGGTTCCAGGGTTTTCACAAGTAATTTTAAAAGAGTTGATTTGCCTGTGCCGTTTGCGCCGACAATGCCGATACGATCACCTCGAACGATGCGAGTGCTGAAATTGTTGACAAAAATTTGATCACCAAAGCTTTTGCTAATGTTGATAGCTTCCATCACCATTTTACTGCTTACGCCACTATCAAGCGCGCCAAGTTTTAAAGATTTTACTTGGTTCATAAGATTGGTGCGGCGTTCTTGCCGTAATAGATTTAATTGCTTTAAACGCCCCTGATTACGTTTGCGTCGAGCTGTTACGCCGCGGTGCAGCCAATGCATTTCTTGCCGAAGCTTGGTATCAAGCCGTTCCAGGTGACGCTCTTCGTCTTGCAAAATAAAGTCAGACCACCGGTCAAAATCATCATAACCTTTGTTGTGTTGTCGTAATTGTCCACGATCTAACCATAATGTAGAATTAGAGACCTTTTTTAAAAAGGCACGATCATGGCTAATGACCAGATAAGCACCACGGAATGAGTTTAGAGTTGCTTCTAACCACTCTATTGCCGGAATGTCTAAGTGGTTTGTTGGTTCATCAAGAAGTAAAATGTCAGGCTGTTGTACTAATGTTAAAGCAAGGGCAATGCGACGTTTTTCTCCCCCTGATAACCCTTTCATAATTCTATTTGGTTGCATGTCAAGCTCATTTAGCATTGATTCAACTTCGTAGAGAGGAGCACCTGTTTGTGCACAAATATAGTCCGCAATTTGTTGCGATTCAGGAAAGCTCATTTCCTGAGGAAGATAAGCAATTTTAGTACCCGGTTGAACAAACCGTGTACCCTCATCAACATCAAAAATCTCAGCAATAATTTTTAGTAATGTTGATTTTCCAGTGCCATTGCGCCCCACAAGACAAATACAATCTCCCTTCGCTATTTGTAAGGTGAGATCTGCAAAAATGGGATTGCCTCCAAAGGAAAGGCTGATGTCACGTAAGGCAAAAAGAGGAGGTGTTGACATAGTTATAAATGCAATTCTTTTTTAGACATATTACTGATAAAATTGATGAAATCTTCGACATTTTGAAATTCGTGATAAACGCTAGCGAAACGAATATAACCCACTGTGTCAAGATTGTACAGCGCTTCAATAGCAATTTCACCAATAACATGCGAAGGGATTTCAATTTCACCACAAGTTTCTAAGCGACGGATTACAGCAGAGATCATTCGTTCAATTTGATCAGTAGGGACTGGTCGTTTATGAAGAGCGGTTTCAATTGACCGGGCTAATTTATCTCGATCAAACCCTACTCTAACGCCATCCTTTTTAATAACGATAAGATCACGCAGTTGAATTCTCTCAAAAGTGGTAAAACGATTACCGCATTCAGGGCACTGCCGCCGTCTACGAACTGCAGATAAATCGTCTGTTGTTCGCGAATCCTTAACAGTTGTATCGAAATGGCTGCAAAAAGGACAACGCATCAAGCATACTTTATTTTAGGATAAAGCGGAAATGCCTGACAGAGTTGATGCACTTCGGCTCGAATATGTGTTGTTTGTTCTGCTTTTCCGGCTGCTAATAAAGTAATAACTTCAGCAATCCAATGACCAATTTTTTGAAATTCAGCGCTACCAAATCCTCGCGATGTGGCTGCGGGTGAGCCCAAACGAATGCCAGATGTAATCATCGGCGAAGTTGGGTCATCTGGAATACCATTTTTATTACAAGTAATATTAACGGCTTCTAGGGCAATCGCCGTGTCTTTACCTGTAACATTCTTAGGGCGTAAATCAACAAGAAGAAGGTGTGAATCAGTCCCACCTGAAATAAGTTTCAATCCATGTTCAGTAAGTACATTGCCTAGTATTTTTGCATTTTTGACAACTTGTTCAGCATATACCTTAAAGTCGGGTTTTAATGCTTCCCCAAAAGCAACGGCTTTTGCTGCAATGACATGCATTAAAGGACCACCTTGAAGGCCTGGAAAGACAGCTGAATTAATTTTTTTACCTAATGCTTCATCGTTTGATAGAATAATTCCCCCCCGTGGGCCGCGCAACGTTTTATGCGTTGTAGAGGTAACAATATGTGCGTGAGGAAGAGGGCTTGGATAAACTCCGCCGGCAACAAGACCCGCAAAATGAGCCATATCCACCATGAAATATGCACCGATGGAATCAGCGATTTCACGAAATTTAGCAAAGTCAATGATGCGTGGATAAGCTGAGCCGCCCGCAATAATTAGGCGAGGTTTGTGTTTTACTGCAAGATCAGCAACTTCTTGGTAGTTAATTTGGTGTGTTTCAGCATCCACGCCATAGCTAACAGCATTAAACCATTTACCTGAAAAATTAACGGGAGACCCGTGAGTTAAGTGCCCGCCTGCGTCAAGAGATAAGCCTAAAAATGTCTCGCCCGGTTGCAAAAGTGCAAGCATCACGGCTTGGTTTGCTTGAGCGCCTGAGTGAGGCTGCACATTGGCAAATTGGCAATTAAATAATTCTTTGAGACGTTTAATGGCTAATTGTTCGGCCACATCAACAAATTCACATCCACCATAATAACGTCTTCCAGGATAACCCTCGGCATATTTATTTGTTAAAATAGATCCTTGTGCCGCAAGGACTGCTTCTGAAACAAAATTTTCAGAAGCAATAAGTTCAATTTGGGTTTGTTGGCGTTCAAGTTCTTGCTGTAAAGCAGCGGCGATGTCAGGATCGTAGGCTAGGAAAGAATGAAGGTCCATCGTTATTACCTGTTTTTGATGAATTGAGACTGTGTAATGGTTATAGCGAGTTTTTAAGGATCTGTCGAGTTTCTATTGGGAAAGAAAAAGGGGCTCGTTTAATTTTAAGCCCCTTGTCATTACTTATTTTTTTGCAGTTGCTTCAGGTTCTTTTTTGACTGTTTCTGATTTGTGACTTTTAGAAATAACTCTATCCGCATTCTTTAAATAGCGTTTTGCTTTATTGATATGAGCCATAGCATGAGTCTTTAGGTCATCATCTTTCGCAGCATCCATTTCTAAGTTGGCATGTGCTAAGAAAAGATCAACTGATTTTTTTTCAGCACCAGTGAGAGATTTTGCTTTGTCAGATACGCTTGTCACTAAATCTTCAGCTTCTTTTGTGTTATGTTGGAGACGTTCTTCTTTAGACATTCTTTTATGAGTATGAGCTTTTGGTTCAGTTGCTTTTTTTGGTTCTGTTTTATGTTCTTCAGTTGTTTTTATTGTCGTTTCAGTTGTTGTGGTTTCTGCATTTGCAGTCATTGCAAAACCGAGAGAAATCAAGCTAGCAAGTAAGATATTTTTCATAAAATTAACCTTTATATCATCTAAAAAATGTTGAATATGATCAATTATTATATTAATCAAATTTTTGAAGAAAGTGCAATAGCTGGTTGTATTTATATATCTACTTGTTTAGAGTTTAGTTGATGATAAAAATAGAAAATCTTATAGTTATTGATGCCCAAGAAGGGGTGCGTCTGGATAAATTTATTGCAGATTCATCTGTGGCAATGAGCCGAACTCGTATTCAGCAGCTTATTGAAATTGGCATGATTCACCTGATTCCTGAACGTGTTGTATCTGCTGCCATGAAAGTAAAACGGGGTGATAGGGTGGTCATAACTATTCCTGCTGCCGTTGCTGCTGATCCTATTGCTCAGAAAATCCCATTAGACATTATCTATGAAGATGATTGTTTGTTAGTTCTTAACAAGCCAGTGGGATTGGTTGTTCACCCGGCTCCTGGCCATGCTGATTCAACCCTTGTTAATGCTTTGCTTGCACATTGTGGAGATAGTCTTTCTGGTATTGGTGGTGTAAAACGCCCAGGTATAGTGCATCGACTTGACAAAGATACCAGTGGTTTAATGGTAGTCGCAAAAACCGATCAAGCGCATCATGCTTTAACTGAACAATTTGCAGATCGGAGCCTAAGTCGTACATATCAGGCAGTGGTGTGGGGAAGGCCTTCTCCTGCAACAGGTACGATTCAAACTTTAATTGGCCGCGACCCTAAGAATCGTCAAAAAATGGCTGTCGTCACGCATAATGGAAGAGAAGCCATTACCCATTATAAAACCCTATCAACATTTCAACTGAGTCAGGAAACAAGATTAAGCATTTCATTAGTTGAATGTACTCTAGCTACCGGACGAACACATCAGATTCGAGTACACATGCGGCATATGGGATATCCTATCATCGGAGATCCATTATATGGTCATTTGCCTAAAGGTATAAAAAAAATCTGGCCTGCAATTCAAGAATTTTATAGCCGTCAGCTGCTTCACGCAACATTTATAAAATTTATCCACCCATATTCGAAACAATCGTTAAGTTTTTCAATCCCTCTAGCGCAAGATATAATTTTTTTTCTGAAAAACGTTGAAAAAAATATAAAACACTGATATTTATAAATTGGTTAACATGGTTGTCGTCCGCTTCAAAATATGAGTAAAATTTAATTGTACGCTATTTAGTGGGTTTCGTGAGTTAAATTTTTGAACTATGACCTGTAGATAATATCGTAAAAAGCCAATAGCCCAGAGGTTTATAGGAATCTTATGAAATCTTCATCACGCTCTAACACTCATGACATTAATGACCATTACGTGCGTCATATCAGAAGTATGCCCATGTTGACAGTTGATGAGGAATATCAATTGGCCAAAAAATGGCGTGAAGAGGGCGATAAAAAATCTGTTGAGAAACTTGTTTCTAGCCATTTACGATTAGTTGCAAAAATTGCAGGTGGTTATAAAGGATATGGATTACCAGTTAGTGATCTTATCTCTGAAGGCAATATTGGCATGATGCAGGCAATGAAGCATTTTGATCCAGAGCGTGGATTTCGCTTATCAACTTATGCAACATGGTGGATTAAAGCTGCAATTCAAGAATATATTTTGCATACATGGTCAATGGTTAAAATTGGAACCACAGCTGCCCAGAAAAAATTATTTTTTAATTTACGTAAAGAAAAACGCCTTTTTGATGAAGAGGGCGATCTTTATTTAACGCAAGATCAAATTACGCAAATTGCCGTGAAGTTGTCTGTTAAAGAAAGTGAAGTTATTGAAATGAATCAGAGAATAGGCTCGCAGGACCGTTCTCTAAATGCACCTATTGCCAGCGCTGAGGGGGAAGGTGAATCCGAATGGATGGACTGGCTTCCTGATGAACGAGATAATCAAGAAGTCCTGACAGCTGAACATGATGAACTAAACAAACGTCGACGATTGTTTGATAGAGCAATGATATGCCTAACGCCGCGTGAACAAGAGATTATTTTTAATCGACGTCTCAAAGAACCTTCTGATACGTTGGATGAATTGAGTGAAAAACTTAATATTTCCCGTGAACGTGTACGTCAAATTGAAGTAAAATCATTTGAAAAACTTCAAAAAGCGATTAAACGTTTAATGAGCCCAGGATTTCATAATGTGTGATGATTTTTATCGCCGTGTTTAAACATATAACAAATTTCTAGATATGAGTGGTTCCCTATGGTAACCACTTTTTCTTGTACCTTCCTTCCGCCTTGCTTTTCGTAAAATTGACGAGCCGGCATATTATCTTGCAGTGCCCAAACAATAAATGGATTAAGCTTTTTTGTAATTAAGTGATGAGAAGCTTCATTCCACAAGGCTGATCCAATACCTTGTTGTTTAAATTGATCCAGAAGGTAAATTGCGTAAATCTCTCCGTTAGCCGAAGAAATCTCGAAAGATGAACCTGCATCACAAAAGCCAATCACCTTATCTTCAACAGTTGCCACTAGATAAATTGTATGATGATTGCTTTGTTCTAAAAGGTGGATCCGTTGCTTTAATCGTTCTTCATATGAAATATTTGCAAGGTAGTCAGGGGAAATAATATCTTTATAGCTTTGTTGCCAACCTTTTACATGAACTTGGGCGATGGCCTTGGCATCTATTAGTTCAGCTTTGCGAATATGAAAATGCATTATCTTTTACTTTTTTCTTTATACTTTTCGTTCTAGACAGAAAGTGATCAAATTTTCTAAAGAATGTGTAATCGGTGAATTAATAAATTTTAGACCCTCCAAAGCTTGTTCAGCAAATTGACGAGCTATTCCATAAGCGGTATCAAATCCATTGTTTTTCTGAATGATTTCTAATGCACTGGAAAAATTGTCTGATGAGTTATCAGTTTCAGAAAATAAGTGAGTAAGTCTATTTTTATCAACAGTTGATGCATTGTGATAAGCGTATATCACCGGAAGTGTGATTTTGCGTTCACTAAAATCATCTCCTAAATTTTTACCTCGATTAAGAGCGCTGGTGTAATCAAGAATGTCATCAGTTATTTGAAAAGCCATTCCAAGAGCATATCCATAGCGATGTAAAATTTGCGCTTGGTTTGTATCAGCACTGCCAGCAAGAGCACCCGTTTGACACGCAGCTGCAAAAAGTTCGGCTGTTTTAGCGCCAATAATATCTAAGGTCGTTTTTTCATCAATTTCAAAGTTTTGATTATGCAGTAATTGAAGAACTTCACCAGCAGCAATTTTAGCCGATGTTTGTGATAAAATATCAAGAATTGTCAAGTTATTAGTTTTAACCATTAATTCAAAGGCGCGTGCAAAAAGATAATCTCCCACCAAAATGCTGGCAGAATTCCCCCAAATTTTATGTGCTGTTTCAAGGCCGCGCCTAAGATTTGAGTCATCAATAACATCATCATGCAAAAGAGTGGCTGTGTGAATAAATTCAACCGCTGTTGCTAAATAAAGAGTTTCATGTTGAATGATTGGATTAAAAGTTTTTGCGGCGATCAAGCTAAGGAGTGGGCGAATACGTTTGCCGCCTGCATAAATAATGTGTTTTGCAATGTTTTCGATAAGTGGGATATCACTTTTTAATGATTGATCAATGATTTGATCAACACCAATTAACTCGTTTTTCACAAGGCATTGTAAATCTTCTATAGAAAACGTATTATCTGATATGCTATTTAACTTAAGTGACATTCATCTTTTATCATTATAAACAGTCTTGCGTAATGATAGAGTTAATCTTAAGAATAATAAAGAATAAAGTACGAGAAATGCAACATAACGAGCTTGATTACACAGAAGACTATCTCCTCGGTGGACGAATTTTATTACGTCAACCGGTACAAGGGTACCGTGTTGCCATTGATCCTATTTTTTTGGCGGCTTCCTTGGAAGTTCATGAAGGTGATGCTATTTTAGATATTGGTGCGGGCGTTGGCGCTGCGTCCCTTTGTCTAGCTGTACGTGTTCCTCATTGTCGAATTGTCGGTTTAGAATTGCAACGAAGTTCGATGCGGTTGGCTGCAGAAAATATTGCTCTTAATAATTTGCGGGATCGAGTAGAAATCTTAAGTGGTGATTTGTTGCAGCCGCCACCCAGACTTGCTGCAGGCACTTATGCGCATGTTATGACTAATCCGCCGTATCTTGAAGCGACTCGTGTTAATACAGCTATAAATGCGCACAAACAATTGTCAAATGTTGAATCTTCTGTTTCTTTAGAGCAATGGGCAAAGTTTTGTTTGTTGATGGTTCGTCCAAAGGGAACTGTTACTTTTATTCATCGCGCAGATCGGCTGGCAGAAATTTTATCGTATTTTAATGGTAAGCTTGGTGATATTGTGGTTTATCCTTTGTGGCCAAGTGAAGGCAAACCAGCCAAGCGTGTGCTGGTGCGTGGTCGAAAGAATTCGCATGGTGCGTTGACTCTCGCGCCTGGGATGATTCTACATCATAGTGATGGGAAATATACGCCAATGGCTGAGGCAATTTTACGTAATGCATCGCCGCTTATTATGATTTAAAATTTTTTCTGAGGCTAAGTCAGTGACACACAAATTCTTCATAACCGGCACTGATACAAATGTAGGCAAAACCATTGCTTCAGCTTGGCTTTGTTTAAAGCTCAAAGCAGCGTATTGGAAGCCGATTCAGTCCGGTGCCATAGAAGGGTGTGATGCAGATACCGTTGCTGCACTTACTCAAAATGCAGGAATTGACGTTTTATCTTCCTCTTATGTTTTTCAAGCACCTCTTTCGCCTCATTTAGCCGCAGCTCTTGAAGGGTCAGAGATTTCCTTTAATAAACTTGTTTTACCTGCGAATGATTCTATCATTGTTGAGGGGGCAGGTGGGGTATTGGTGCCGTTAACGCATAAAAAGTTGATGGTTGATTTGATGCAACATTTAAATCTCTCCACCATTGTTGTGGCACGGACAACACTTGGAACGATCAATCACACATTATTAACGCTTGAGGCATTGCGGGTGCGTCAAATACAGGTGCATGGGGTTATTCTCAATGGGCCGGAAAACAATGATAATCTATGGGCGATTGAAACCTACGGAAATGTTCCAGTCATTGGTCATCTGCCTATCCTTTCTCAAATAACACAGCAAGCTTTAGACCAAATTCCTTTAAGGAGATATAGCTGATGAGCCAATCTTCTCTATTACAGGCTGATAAAATTCATATTTGGCATCCCTTTACACAGGCTAAAACAGCAGCTGATGCTATAGTTATTATACGTGGACAAGCTGCGAGTCTTTTTGATGAGCAAGGCAAAGAATACCTTGATCTGATTTCATCATGGTGGGTGAACTTACATGGTCACAGCCATCCAAAAATTGTAGAAGCGATTGTCAAACAAGCACAGACATTGGATCATGTGATGTTTGCCGGGTTTACACATGCGCCAGCAGTAACATTGGCGCAAAAATTAACAGCATTGCTCCCTGCGTCTCTTCAACGTGTTTTTTATTCAGATAATGGATCAACTGCCATCGAAGTTGCGGTGAAGATGTCGTTGCAATATTGGTATAATCAAGGGATTAAGAAAAAGCGAATTATTGCTTTTGAAGGTGCTTATCATGGTGATACATTTGGGGCTATGTCTCTTGGGCAAAGTTCTGGCTTTTATCATCCTTTTGCTGATTATTTATTTGATGTGGATTTTGTTACATATCCACAAACATGGGATGATGATGCGCAAGTGATAGCCAAGGAAGCCAAAAGCCTAGCAGAACTTGATGAACTAATTCAACAAAAAGCATCTGAAATTGCAGCCTTAATTATTGAACCTTTAGTTCAGGGTGCAGCTGGGATGCGTTTTTGTCGCCCGGCATTTTTAGAAGCAGTAGTCAGTCGTTGTAAGGCTTCCAATATTTTGGTTATTTTTGATGAAGTTATGACGGGATTTGGACGAACAGGAACTCTTTTTGCCTGTGATCAACAGCAACAAGTACCTGACATTATCTGTCTTTCAAAAGGAATTACAGGTGGTTTTTTACCCTTAGCGGTCACAGTAACGACTGAAAACATTTATCAGAATTTTTTAGATTGTACGTTTGAAAAAGCCTTTACACATGGTCATTCTTATACAGCTCATCCACTTGGATGCGCGGCGGCAATTGCCAGCTTGACAGTGTTTGAGGAAGAAAAAACCTTTGATAAAATCAAAATTATTCAAGAAATTCACAAGGGGCGTATTGCGCAATTAGCGAAAACTGGCAAAATTCAGCATGGTCGTGTACAGGGAACAATTGCAGCTATGGATGTTAAAATAGATAGCACATACGCAAGTTCAATGAGTCAACAACTTCGACAGGCTTTTTTAGGTGCGGGGCTTAATCTTCGTCCCTTAGGAAATGTGGTTTATTTAATGCCTCCCTATTGTATTACGCCAGAACAGCTTCATCAGGCGTATGATAAAATTGAACAAATTCTCCATCAATCTTGAATCACAAAGAGTATATAATGTCACGAATTGCTTATGTTAATGGGTCGTATATTCCTCAACCTCAGGCAACAACGCACATTGAAGATCGCGGATATCAGTTTGCTGATGGTGTTTATGAAGTTGTTGCACTAGTTGGTGGAAAATTATTAGATTTCGAACCTCATATAGATCGCTTAGATTATTCTTTAAATGAATTAAAAATTAAACAACCTGTTTCGCGACTCGCATTGCGTCATATTATTCATACAGTGATTCAGAAAAATCGCCTTAGAGATGGGATGGTTTATCTGCAAGTAACACGTGGTGTCGCGACCCGCAACCATGAATTTCCACAGCAGAGTCGTCCTGTATTGGTTATAACATGCAGATATGTGTGTCAGAAAAAAATTGAAACGATGAGACAACACGGGATAAAAGTCATTTCATTGCCGGATATTCGTTGGGCACGACCAGATATTAAGTCTATTTCACTATTGCCCAATATTCTAGGAAAGCAACAAGCCATTGAAAAAGGCGCGTATGAAGCTGTTTTGATTAACCGCGATGGTTTTATAACTGAAACAAATTCAACAAATTTTTGGATTATACTGGAAAATGGTATGTTGCAAACGCATCCTGCGTCGCAAGATATTTTGAATGGCATTACGCGGCAACGGTTGATACAGATAGCAAATTCGCTTGGATTAAAAATGAAAGAACAACCATTTACATTAGACGATATTTATATGGCGAAAGAGGCTTTTCTTTCAAGCTCAATTTCTGGTATTCTTCCCGTGACTCAAATAAATGACTATAAAATAGGAACAGGACAACCAGGCAATATTGTGTCACAGTTAATCCAACACTACCAACAGTTTGCAAAAGATGTATCATGAAACTTGAAAAACACCTTTTAACGCAACCAGAAGCTATCCTTTTTGATTGGGATAGTACGCTTGTAAGTACTTTTGATGTTCTTAAACAGTCAATCAACAATGCGTTTGCTCATTTTGAAATGCCCTTATGGTCAGATGAAGAAATAAGACAGCGATGTCAATTATCTGCAAAAGATAGCTTACCGCTTATTTTTGGCGAGCGCTGGCCCGAAGCATTAGAAATTTTAACAAAGCATTATCGTACGCATGCACTTACGTTGCTAGAGCCTTTGCCAGGAGCTTTATCTTTGTTGCAAATGAATCAGCGTCTGAATATTCGAATGGCAGTGATTAGTAATAAACGGGGAGAAATTTTACGTGAAGAAATTAAATCGCTAGGTTGGGAATCTTTTTTTGAAGTGGTTATTGGTTCAGGAGATCTTGCTGAAGATAAGCCTTCACCGTTACCTGTGCACCATACTTTAAATGAAATGGGTATTCGTGCGGGGATAAATGTTTGGTTTGTTGGTGATATGCCTGTAGATTGGCAATGTGCAGAAGCTTCTGGATGCCTTCCCATTCCCATCGGAATTGAAATGAAAGAAGCCAAAAACTACCCTCAATCTGTTGAGAATTGCCCAGAATTAGAAAAAATCTTGCTAAAAACATAAATTCGCTACTTTTTAAATTAAAAAAATAGTAATAGTAATAAAAGAATAAAATTTTACTAAAGTAGCTAAGGAGTTTTCAGTGGCAACAGATAAACCGGTAAATGTTCAAGACGTTTTCTTAAATCACGTCCGGAAAAATAAAACACCACTCACTGTATTCTTAATTAATGGTGTCAAGTTACAAGGTCTTGTAACTTGGTTTGATAGCTTCTCTATGTTGCTGCGGCGTGATGGGCATTCACAGCTTGTGTACAAACATGCCATTTCAACAGTGATGCCACAAACACCGATTCAATTATTTGAATCTCCTCATACACCTATCGTGAATGAAGACATTCCAGAATAGATAATTCACCTCATGAATAACATAAGCCTTAAGAAAACAAAAACATTAGCTTGTGTTATTCATGTAGCGCAACGTCAAAAATCTGACCCTATCAACACAACACCTTTTGTCTTGCAAGCAGGTTTGGAAGAAGCTGTAGGGTTAGCTGATGCGATTGATTTAGATATTGTTTATACGCAAATTGTTCAATTAAACCGACCCGTTCCCTCAACATTAATCGGCAAAGGTAATGTTGAAGCTATTGGGCATGTTATACAAGCAGAAGAGATTGAGTTAGCAGTCATCGATTCAGTTGTAACTCCCGTACAACAGCGTAACTTAGAAAAGGCCTGGAAATGTAAAGTGATTGATCGTACTGGGTTGATTCTTGAAATTTTTGGGGATCGTGCTCGTACAGCAGAAGGACGTCTTCAGGTTGAACTTGCGGCTTTAAGCTATCAACGCAGTCGTTTAGTTCGTTCTTGGACCCATCTTGAACGACAACGTGGTGGATTTGGTTTTACAGGCGGTCCTGGTGAAACACAACTTGAACTTGATCGTCGATTGATTGACGATCGAATTATTTATATCAAAAAACAACTGGATCAGACAAAACGAACACGCAGTTTACACCGAACTGCTAGGCGCGATGCTCCTTATGCCGTTGTTGCTTTGGTAGGATATACCAATGCTGGCAAATCTACCTTATTTAATAACTTGACCAAGGCCGATGTTCTTGCCAAAGATATGTTGTTTGCAACACTTGATCCAACAATGCGTAAAATCAAATTGCCAAGTGGGCGCGTCATCATTTTTTCTGATACTGTCGGGTTTATTTCACAGCTTCCAACTCAATTAGTTGCAGCATTCCGAGCCACTTTAGAAGAAGTATGCGCGGCAGATCTTATTTTGCATGTTCGCGATGTGGCACATCCTAATACACAGCAACAAGCCACAGAAGTTGAAAAAATTTTAAAAGAGCTGGAGTTAGAAGAATCATTAAACGATGGCACGGTGATGGATGTTTATAACAAGATTGATTTGTTGTCTGCAGAAGAAGCACACAACATCCAAAATATATGTCAAAGAGCACCAGCAGCGGTGGCAATTTCCGCACTGACAGGGGCAGGAAATCCACAATTATTAAATATGATTGACCGACAGCTTAATCGCTATAATCAGTTGCTTGTGCTTGATCTTCCTTTTGAAGAGGCAGAGGCACTCGCTTGGCTTTATCGGCGCGGCGCCATTGAATCACGTCGTGATGGGAAAGAATGTACGCATCTAAGTCTTAAGATCAGCGCCACTGATCTTGCACGTTTTCAAGAACTTTTCCCACAGATTTTCGTATTGAACAACGGATGAATGATGATAAAGCCGTGGGTGTTAAAACTGATTAATTTTTGGCCACCTTTTCTTGGAAGCGGAATTCGAGTCAAAAAAATATCCCCTGATCTCACGTCAGTTGATGTGGAAATGAAAATGAGATTTTGGAATAAAAATTATGTTGGATCACATTATGGTGGCTCTCTTTTTTCCATGACGGATCCATTTTTAATGCTGATGTTAATCAACAATCTTGGTCGAGATTATATTGTATGGGATAAAGTCGCGTCAATTCGCTTTAAAAAACCAGGAAAAGGCACTGTTCGTGCTCATTTTCAAATAACGCCAGAAGAGATTGAATCAATTCGCCTGCAAGCAGATCAAGGCGCAAAAGTTGAGCCAGTATTTCAGGTTTTGGTATTAGATGAGTCTGGTGCAGTTGTGGCAGAAGTGAAGAAAACACTTTATGTTCGTCGAAAAAATTAAATTTCTATTGTTGGATTTCTAATCATTATAGTGATCAATAAGATTATCAATAAAAAGGGAATGATCATATTTTTCTTTGTCATGAAGCAGTTTAAGATTAGGAATTGGATCAGCAATTAAAATAGATCGTGCTGCTTCAATCAATTCATCTAATCCCGTTTCTTCTTCACCATATTGATATTTAAAACCGTGAGAGCGCAGTTTATCAGCAATACGCATTTCGATAAAGGGAACATCCTTGCCCATCTTAACCCACAAAGGATACTCGGTGCCAAAAGATTCTTGTACGGCAGGACTTTCATATTTTCTAGCACTAATAGCTGCAAAATAACGTAAAGGGTCGTCTTCTAAGGCATTTAAATCTGAAGGAGGAAGGCGTCTTTTTCCGGCCATATCAATTAAATAAGCATAGTTAGAGGCTTCTGCCCATAGCCAAAATTTTTCACCCAAACGATGCGGAATCGTTTGAAAAATACGTACTGGAATTGTTTGACATCCCAAAAATAGGCTGGCTAACGCAGAATGGTGACCATCACATAGAATATAATTTTCATCCATTTCAATGGCAGGAATCGCACTTTTTTCAGGATAAATACTTTTTCCATCATCAAAATGAAAAATAGATTGTTGATGTTCGTCGACATGAAAACCAAAATTTTCAGATCTTTTTATTTTATCTTCAACATTGCGAGATGCATACCGATGTTGGGCGGGGTGAATCGATTCAAGAGAAACGTACTTGATAAGAGGAGAATCGTCATTCATTTGATTTATTATATAATCCTGACTGTGAACTATCATGCGTATACATATCTTATAGCATAAAAATTAAACCTTTCTATTAAAATTAAACCGACAAAATAAATAGATATAAACAATTATTAGTTGATATTATTCTTCAAGTTTTTTAATAAATCAATCGATCCTCAGATTATAAGGATGCTTAATATGAATATATGGGCAAAATCTTGGAGTGTTGTTATGGTTTTTTCTTCAGGGTTGTCAGTTTATGCCGCTGACACAAAAATACAAGAAGAGCACGATACATTAATAAAAATGATGCAAGAAGTTCCTATTGCTCAGATGGAAATTTATCATTCACATGATTGGCAAGATTTTATGAAAATTTCTCAAAGTCATTGGGGTGATTCGACAGTTAGTCTTACAGAGAAATTTGATTCAATCATTGGTGAAAAAGGAACATTTACTCAATTTTACAGCCGAGTTTTTAAAGATTCAAAAAGTCTACATTTACTTCAAAAAGCTTATGTTGGATGGCAATGTCTCAAGCTTATTACCCATTTTAATACACATTCAAAAGGAAGTGTTGTTGGGTGGTTTCGGGCGCCATATGAAATTGATGTGATTACCAAGTTAGAACTTTATGCGATTCAAAAAGACATTCCTCTTTCCCATTGTTATCATCAACAATTAGGATACAATGCCTCTGATTTTTCGGGGATTGAAAGAATGAATGAAGAATTAATCAAAAAACTAGAGCAGCAAGAAGAAGAGGAAAGGCGAATAAAAGATGAAGAAGAAGAACAAAGACGGTTAGCAAGTATTTCAGTAGCACCGGTATTAGATTTTAAGCCCAAAAGACATGTGAGTCAAAAAACAGATAACCCAGCAGGGCAAAATGCCATTTCTTCCTTGGTAGACGCCAAAAAAGTAGATATATCTAAAACAAAAGGAGCCGTTCAAACTCTTTCACTTGAACAACTGCAAGAAGTGTTAAATAAAAAACTTAAACATGTATTACCTGAAGATCTGATTAGACCGATTCCAGAAACTGGATTTTCTTTTATGCTTAAGGCTGTGACGGCACGTCGTCCGCAGATAGAAGGAAATGATTTATTGTCTGATGAGAAAGATGATAGCGATTTTGATTAAAGAGCTAAGTTTAATTGAGCATATGAAAAATATTTAAAAAAAAGCTCTGATTTTTTGAAAAAATTCTGTAGAGTTAGTGTAAAACAGTTTAGGTTTTTGATTCAATGCTGCGACAACTAAATTTATTTATTATATCTTGCTTTTTTATTTTATTAACAACTATAGCTCAAGCGGGTTTAAAGCCGCGAAAAATTACACCTAAAGCGTATATTCCCAAATATTCGGCTATTGTCATGGATGCACAAACGGGTCAAATTTTAGAACAAGAAGATGCACATGGTATCAGACATCCTGCCTCTTTAACAAAAATCATGACTCTTTATTTGGCATTTGAAGCTCTTCAATCAGGCAGATTAAGCCTTAACACCAAAATGACAGCTTCCTCTAGAGCCTCTCGCCAAGCACCTTCTAAATTTGGATTGGTGCCGGGAGAACAAATTACCGTTTATCAAGCAGTGATGGGGTTAGTCACTAAATCTGCAAATGATGTGGCCGTAGTATTTGCTGAACATTTAGCGGGCAGTGAAGATGCTTTTGCACAACGTATGACTCAAAAAGCCAGAGCGTTAGGAATGAAAAGCACAATCTTTAAAAATGCATCGGGATTACCTAATTCTGGCCAAATTACAACAGCTTATGACATGGCCGTATTGTCACGTTCTTTATATAAAAATTTCCCAGAACAATATAAATATTTTAAAAATCAATCCTTTACCCATAAAGGGACAGTTCATCGTAATCATAATCATTTACTAGGTAAAGTACCTGGTCTTGATGGTATTAAGACAGGTTTTATTGTGGCTTCGGGATTTAATTTGGCAGCATCGGCGGTGCGTTATGATGCAGCACAACAATCTCATCGATTAATTACAGTTGTCTTAGGTGGGCCAAATCGACATTGGCGTGATCGTCGAGTCACAGAACTGTTAGAAACCAACTTTCATAAAATGGGTTTACCCAGTTCAACGGCAAGGCCTCCAAAGGTTACTTCTCTGGTGTTAAAAAAATCTAGAGATAGGGTCTTAGAAACAATTGAAGACGAAGGTGTTTTTATTCAGCCAGCTGCTGATATAATTGATGACGAAACAGATGTCGACCAGGTGCTTAACAACATTATTGAAGCCTCTGTTAACCAACCTGTTGCTAAGACAAAAAGCACTACGGCTCCAGCCGCTATTAGTTCAACACCAACATATACTAAGCCAGCAAGTTGGGTGGTGCCAGTTAATGCGAAATCATCAGCCGCTAAATCAGCCACTTCAAAAGCTAAAAAGAGCCCTCCCCAAGCGTATGCTGTTCAGGTTGGCCTGTACCGTGACCAAAAACAAGCACGGCGTCAGGCACAGCAGGCAAGAGCTTTGATGAAGAGAGGGCAAGTGCAAATTGCCAAAAAAAATCAAGGCAAAAAGAAATTAATGGCCGCACAAGTCACTGGCCTTAGCGAGACACAGGCGAAAAACCTTTGCCAGCAACTTCATAAAAAAAGCAAAGAATGTTTAGTAATGAAATAGCGTGTCTTAAATTAAGTATTTGCTTTTAGCAAGCTAAACCTATTAGAATATCGAAAATTGTGAAAGACTTATCTTTCATTTATAACGAAGAATTGAATGCGTATTTTATTTTGTGGTGATATTGTTGGTCGTTCTGGTCGTGAAGCTATCTTAACTTATTTGCCTCGATTAAAAACAGAGTTGGCACTTGATTTTATTATTGCTAATGGTGAAAATTCAGCCCATGGATTTGGAATCACTAAGACAATTTGCCACGAATTATTTGCAGCTGGGGTTGATGTCATTACCAGTGGTAATCACATTTGGGATCAGCGCGAAATTATGAGTTATATTGATCAGGAAAAAAGGTTGCTGCGACCTATTAATTATCCGGCAACAGCACCTGGTAAAGGATTTATCATTACGACAAGCACCTCTGGGAAAAAAGTATTGGTGATCAATGCTATGGCTCGATTATTTATGGATCCTCTCGATGACCCCTTTGCGGCAATCGATGCTCTTTTAAAACAATATCCCTTAAAATCGGCTGTTGCAGCGACAATTCTTGATTTTCATGGTGAAGCCACTTCTGAAAAAATGTCAATGGGACATTTTTGTGATGGTCGCGCAAGCTTGGTAGTGGGGAGTCATTCTCATATTCCAACAGCCGATGCACAAATCTTTCCCGGCGGCACTGCTTATCACACAGATGCTGGTATGTGTGGCGACTATAATTCCGTTATTGGTATGGATAAAGCAGCTCCTATTCATCGCTTCACAAAAAAACTACCTGGTGAGCGTTTAATTCCTGCAAATGGTCCAGGGACATTTAGTGGAACTTTTGTTGAGGTTGCAGAAACAGGTCTTGCTGTACGCGTTGCTGCTGTGATTCAAGGGCCAAGATTAAGAAATCTTTTACCTGAGTGTGAGTGACTACAGAAAATATCTCTTTAAAGGTAGTTTCTAATCTTAATTCTTTAGTTAATCAACTGACAGACAGCGTTGCATAACTGCGACAAAAAAACCATCAACTTGATGAATATCTGGACGTAATTGCAAAACAGATTCTGTAGTGGGGCAAGAACTTGGCAATACTTGCGACCAAATTTCGGTAATGGGAATAAGTGAAAATTCGGGATTCTCATTTAAAAAACGTTGCACTTGCATCATATTCTCAGATGGAAATAGGGAACATGTTGAATAAATTAAGCGTCCCCCTGCTTTAACTAGTTTTGCCGTCTTTAAAAATATCTGAGCCTGGATAGCTAAAAGATCTTGAAAGTTTGATTCTTGAAGTCGCCATTTTAAGTCAGGATTACGACGCCATGTGCCACTTCCTGAACAAGGAACGTCAATTAAAACACGATCAAATTTGCCTTGCTGACGCTTAACCCATTTATTAGTTGTTTCATCAAGGACATGACATTCAACATTATGCACGCCAGCCCGCTTTAAACGTTCACGTGAACGATCTAGGCGCCAGTCAACGGTATCGGTTGCAACAATCCGCCCCTGGTTAAGCATAAGAGCCGCAATGGCCAGAGTTTTTCCGCCTGCACCTGCACAATAATCCCACACACTTTGACCAGGCTTAGCATCTACCAAATAGGTAATTAACTGCGAACCTTCGTCTTGCACTTCAATACTGCCATCAACCCACAAGGGATGTTTGCCCAAAGGGCGTCGATCAGTTAGGCGCAGCGCCACAGGTGAATATTGACCAGGAAGAGCTTTGATGTCTTCTTGTTCCAAGCGTTTCTGAACAGTTTGACGTGTTGTGTTTAACGTATTTACGCGCAAATCAAAGGGTGCTTGATGATTTAATGCATCTAGTAAACGATAGCTGTCCTCACCAAAATTATTCTTTAATTCATGCAATTGCCAGTTTTGCACATTCCATTGTTCTGCTTCGGTAAGTTGATTTACTGAAAATGTTGATAAAGCTATAATGAATTTTTGCTCACGTTCTGATAATCGGCGGGGGCCATAGGCATCACCTGAAAAATACTCTGCGATAGCTGCAGTGGTATGTTTTTGTATGTAAATCAACCCCGTCAGCATTAAATCTCGTCCGGTCGTGATTTTTTTCAAGGTTACGTTCTGCCAAATTGCAGCTAAAATTATTTTATGACGTAAGATTTGATAAAAAAGTTCGGCAATGGCTTTACGATCTTGGGATCCGATATACCGACGATTACGAAAATAAGTGGTTAACAGGCTATCGGCTGGAATGGAATCTTCCGCCAAAACACTATCAATTACCTCAATTGAGGCTTCAATGCGAGCAGCTGGTTTCATGATCTTAAACGGGATCGTGATGAATCATGACATCAGCATCTGGTAGTAATGTGCGAATTTGCAATGAAATTTTTGATCCTTCATCATGTGCGGTTTTAAGATCTAACTCTTTATCCATATCAATATGCAACTGTATAAACATTTGATTGCCAGCAGACCTGGTACGTAAGTCATGTACTCCTTTGACATACGTGTTTGCTGTTGCAATATCAAGGATTTTCTGACGTAAATCATCTGAAAGTTCGCGATCCATTAGAATATTTAAGGATTGAAGCCCAATTTTATAAGAAGTAGCTAAAATATAAAGGCCAATTCCAATTCCAATCACGCTATCTAGCCACAAAATTTGGCAATAAGATGTGATATTGAGCCCAATCAAAATGCCAACACACGTTAAAAGATCTGTTTGATAATGCAATGAATCTGCAGCAATCGCCAAAGAATTGGTGCGGCGAATTACATAACGTTGTAGAATAATCAATGCTGTTGTAAGGCCAATGGCTAAGATCATAATAGTGGTGCCAATGGCAATATCACCCAAAGGTTGGGGGTGAATTAAATGATTAATAGCTTCAATAAATAACCAGAGGGCTGAACCTGCAATAAAAGCCGTTTGAACAAGTCCACCAAGGGCTTCGGCTTTTCCATGTCCAAAACGATGCTCTGCATCTGCAGGTTTTAAAGCTTGGCGAATAACAAATAAATTTACTAAGGAAGCTAACACATCTAATAAAGAATCAAGCAAAGAAGCTTGAAGACTTAATGATCCCGTTTCATTCCAGGCAATAAACTTGGCAACAATCAGGATTGTTGCTGTTAAAATGGCTGCAATTGCTGCAAGTTGTAATAGATATTTGTGTTGCATTAAGGGTATAATCGTTTTTGCTTCCACATTTCATTATCTAAAGTATAGACGATTCGATCATGCAAGCGAAAGGGTTGTTCTTGCCAAAATTCAATTAATAAAGGTTTAACTTTAAAACCGGACCAGTGTATGGGACGTGGAACTGGGTTATCACCAAATTCCAAAGCGTATTTTGCCAATGATTCTTCTAGTATGGCACGGTTTTCTAAAAGTTCAGATTGCTGTGATGCCCAAGCGCCAATTTGTGAACCTACTGGGCGAGTGCTAAAATATGCATCTGCTTCTTCAACTGATACTTGTTCACAAATGCCCTCTATACGAACTTGTTTATGAAGAGACTTCCAGTGAAAGCAAAGACCAACATTTGGATTTTCAAGAATTTCTTTCGCTTTACGGCTTTTTAAATTTGTGTAAAATACAAATTGGTCGTCAGTTAGCCCTTTTAGTAAAACCATGCGAACAGAAGGAATGCCTGTTGATGATACCGTTGCTAAAGACATAGCGTTTGGATCATTAATCTCTTGAGAAGCGGCTTCATGGAACCATTCATTAAACAAATCAAAAGGATTTTCAGGGTAATGAATTTTAGGCACTTTTTGATCCACAGCTAGTTTATTTTATATCCGGGATAATAAGCAGATTTTTCACAAAGAGCAATTAGACTTTTATTAAGATTTTAAGTTTTATAATTTAAACAAAGATAAATAAATCAAAAAAATTAAGATATATCCCTATTTTTGATTTGAAAAAGGGATCTAAAAATATGAAATTTAAGAAAATTCTTGGATTATGATACGTATGTAAGGACTAAAGTTTTGTTAAATGAATTAAAAATTATCATAACGAGCGAACACCAAGCATCTCATTTATACTTAAGAGAAACTCTTTCTAATATTACTATTCCTTGTGTTGAAACAGGAGAAACTATACAACCAAACATTTGTATTGATTCATTATTTAATATAACAAATGTACAAAATCTTATTTCTCAAAGTGTTTTGGATCAGGCTAATTATCAATTATGGATTTTTGAAGTGCAACAATTTGATCTGACTCTTTTACAGCAGATCAAAATTATTCAAAGACTCGATAAAAATTTGTTTGTGCTTATTGTGCCTTCTTCTACCGATTATTGGGCAGAAATGATTAAGTTTTTAGGGATTAATGAACGTATTATTTTTCTTGAAACTCTTTTTAATTCCGAAGAATTAATAAAGTTAGTACGTAATATTGTTTGCAAGCAATCCGTATCAACATTTCTGAATCACTATCTTTTGCGCCAGCTTGATGTACATCAGTCAAATCAGACAATTTTTGCTATAAAAAATGGCGATGTTCAACCAACACTTAGTAATACTGATTTTGAAGAAAAGCTAAGCCAAATCCTTTCTAATGGTTATATTGAACAATTTAATACGGCTCTTGTTTCAATAACTATTGATAGAATAACATTAATTAGGGGAGAAACAGCTGATTATATTATCGAACATTTAATGGATCATATAAATGAGCGCCTCCTTCAATACCTTCCAGAAGGATGGATTGCTGGACATTGGATTGATGAAAGCTTTGGGATTATTATTCCAAGAGTAAATAGTCAAAAAACATGTGAAAAACAATTACTGGCTTTGTATAGTAAGCTCACCAACATTTATAATGTATATGGAAATGATTTAATTATTTCAATTTCCATTGGAGTTGCTTTTTCAGATAGCGTGGTTACTTCGGCAGTTGAATTAACAAGTTATGCCAAAAGTGCCGTTACGTGGACAACGCCTCCTCACAAAAAATATATTGCTGTGTATGCAGAACATATTGCACAAAAAAAAATCCACCGATTGATGTTAGAGTCTGATCTTAAAAAAGCCCTTGTAGAGGATGAATTAGATGTTTATTTTCAACCAATTATTAATGTTAAGCAAAACCGCGTTTCTGGTGTTGAAGTATTAGTTCGTTGGCATCATCCGACGCTGGGATTATTATTCCCCTTGGCATTTTTAGGGATTGCTGAAGAAGCAAACTTGCTGCCAACATTAAATGAGTTTGTCATTAATAAAGCACTGTCATTAATCAAACCATGGATGCAATATAATATTAAAGTAGCTTTTAACATTCCCGTAGAACATTTGTTAGAAGAGCATTTTGTGGAAAAAATGAATGGTTTATGTCAAAAGCATGGTATTAACCCTAGTGTGATTGAGCTTGAAATTACAGAAGAACAAGCTCTTGATCAAAGTTTTGAAGTAACTAGTGTGATTCATAAAATTAAACAATACGGATATCGGGTTGTTCTGGACGATTTTGGGGTTGCTTATTCATCATTGCAATGTTTAGGACATTTTCCTGTTGATAAAATTAAAATTGATCGATCATTTATATGTGGCACTTCTCCCAAGCAAGGAAACATTGTTCAAGCCATTTTACAACTATGCCAACAACTGAATATTATTTCATTATGTGAAGGAGTAGAAGATTATCGCCAGTTTGTTTTTTTGGAAAATACCACGTGTGACGAAATACAAGGATTTCTTTTTTCCCCTGCACTTTCCCATGATTTAGTTGAATCCTATATTAAGAACTTTTCCCTTCAACAAATTGAGACTATCGTCTAATGGTTATTCTCATTTTTAGTTTTTTTGTTCCATTTCGATAAGACGTGAGACTGTGCGTTGAAACGGTAGAGGATTTTTTTTGTTGAATGTAAATAAATTTTCAAGGGGCGTATTTAACTGTAAATAAAGTGTAACTTGGTTATCGTAAAGACAGTCAATAAGGGTGATAAAACGTCGAGATGCATTTTGATTTTCTTGATTAAACTGAGGAACATTAATCAAAAAAACACAACTAAAGTTTTTAGCGATAACTTGGTAGTCTGCTGCCCCATATGCTTTTTGACCAAATTCATTAAAATCTAGCCAAAGAGTCGTTTTTGTGGCATTTGTCAATTTCAAGGTGCGTTGATTAACGGTAAATTGAACAGGATGATAGCCTTCAATTGTGACAGTATCCATAAATAATTGCTTTAATTCATTCAGTGTTAAATAACCTGACGAAAGGGGATTATGTATGGTCCGAAAATCAATTTCGTGATCATTGTTTAATTTGAAAATCTGAAATATAGATTGAATATAAATGACAAAAGGATGAAATCTATCGTAATGTAGTCCCCCTAGATAAAGTTGATTTGGCGCTGTATTTGATGTAAGAAAGATAATCATTCCAGCCTCGGCCAAACTTTTAAACAATCGACCTAAAATCATCGCGTCGGCAATTTCAGTGACTTCAAGTTCGTCTAAAAACAGATAATCATACTGAGATTTTAGATGTCGAATGGTTTGATCAATAGGTTGTTCTTTTTTTGTGCTTTTACTAAAATCAGCATTTAGGTTGTGGATTTTTTGCATGAACTCGGTGAAATGCCAACGAATTTTTCGGGTAGAGGGTAAAGTACTCGCCACAATATCCATTAATACAGTTTTGCCACGCCCAACAGGCCCATAAAGATAAATACCAGTGGGGGGTTTTGGGGATGCCCATATCCATGACCATCGATTTTTTTGGAATAGATGGGGTTGATAGACTTGCGCGATTTTCTCAAGAACTTGTTGTTGGGATTTATTTTCCTGCCAACCCAGAAGATTGGCTTGATGATGATACTGTTTTAAAAAAAGAAAAGAACAATCTTGTGTCATAAGGCTAACAGTTTTCCCTTATTATGCAATAATCTCTTGTTATATAGAGGCTATACTAAAGAGGATGATTTTGAGAAAATTCAAGAATGTTTTTTTCCAAATCATCAATAACTTGCGTGAGTTTTGTCATATCATCAGATTCTCCCATTAATCGTAACAATGGTTCTGTACCCGAAAAACGAACTAGCAAACGACCTTGTTGAGATGTCAGTTGTCGTTGAGCATTTTCAATGGCATCAACGATTTTAGGATGATTAATGACTTTTCTATCGCTGAGACGTACGTTGCGAAGTAACTGCGGAACGGATTCAAATGTATGCGCAAGTTTACTAAATGGTTTTTTCTGTTCACAAAAGATTCTTAAGATTTGTAAGGCCGAAAGTAAACCATCACCCGTTGAACTATAATCAGATAAGATAAGATGACCAGACTGTTCTCCACCTAATGTATAACCGTGTTCTTGCATTTCCTTAATGACATAGCGGTCTCCCACATCTGTACGGATCAGCTTAATCTTTTTTTGATTTAAGAATCGCTCAAATCCTAGATTAGACATTTGTGTAGCAACAACTGTATTATGTTTTAAAAGGCCTTTTTGGTGCATTGATTGTGCTAAAATGGCCATCAATTGATCGCCAGAGGCAACATTGCCTTTTTCATCCACCATAATTAAACGGTCAGCATCGCCATCAAGAGAGATTCCAAGATCTGCTCCATGTTGCAAAACCGTCTCAGTCAGTAATTTTGGGGATGTTGCACCACAACCTGCATTAATATTCATGCCATCAGGTGTTACGCCGATTTGAACAAGGTCGGCACCTAATTCCCATAAAACAGTAGGAGCCACCTTATAAGCAGCGCCATGAGCACAGTCGATCACAATTTTGATGCCATCTAGTCGCAATTGACGAGGCAATGTGCTTTTAACGAATTCAATATATCGGCCACTGGCATCACCAAGTCGGCGAACTTTACCCATTTCTTTGGGGGCAGATAAGTTATTTGTTCCTTGTTCAAGGACGTCTTCAATTTCAAGTTCTTGTGCATCAGTTAATTTATAGCCATCGGGACCAAAAAATTTGACACCATTATCTTCATATAGATTATGAGATGCTGAAATCATAACACCTAAATCAGCGCGCATCGATCTAGTTAATATCGCCACACCTGGTGTGGGAATAGGTCCCAACAGATCAACATCCATACCCATGGATGCAAAACCAGCAGCAAGAGCGTTTTCAATCATATAACAAGAAAGACGTGTATCTTTACCGATTACGACAGTATTGCGATGATGTTGATGCCCAAATTTTTGAGCCGCTGCCATCGCTATACGCAGCATCATTTCAGGTGTAATTGGGGCTTTATTAGCAAGACCACGAATGCCGTCGGTACCAAAAAACTTACGAGTTTTTGACATACAAGATACCTATGCTTCGATGGTTGTTTCAGGAATAAAAGACGTGGTCGACCTGGTGTTTTTCTCAACATCAGCGGGTGTTGGTGGTGTCCCTTCTTCCATCAACAATTTAATTTCATCACCACTTAATGTTTCACATTCTAAAAGAGTGGTGGCCAATAAATGTAATTGATCAAGTTTTTCTGTCAGCATCTGATATGTTTCTTTGTAACAACCGTCTAAAATGCTTTGCACTTCTTCATCGATCGTTTCAGCAGTACGTTCAGAAATTTGCTTGCGTTGAGTCAATGCTTGACCAATAAAGACTTCTTGTTGTTGTTCGCCATAGCTTTGAAAACCTAAACGATCACTCATTCCCCATTCAGTAATCATACGACGGGCAATATCTGTTGCCATTTTTATGTCAGAAGACGCACCGGTTGTTACTTTTCCTGTGCCAAAAATAAGTTCTTCTGCAATTCTTCCACCCATTGCGACTTTTAAATCAGCCAATAATTTATTGCGTGACATTGAAATACGGTCGCCTTCTGGAAGGCGCATGACCATACCAAGAGCTCGCCCCCGAGGAATGATCGTTGCTTTATGAATAGGATCTGAATCAGGAGAATAAAAGGCAACAATAGCATGACCAGATTCATGATAGGCTGTAAGTCGTTTTTCATCTTCAGTCATTGCCAATGAGCGACGTTCAGCACCCATCATTACCTTATCTTTTGATTCCTCAAATTCTTTCCGAGTGACAGCCAATTTACCCCGTCTAGCAGCCATCAACGCAGCTTCGTTAACTAGGTTGGCAAGATCTGCCCCTGAAAAACCAGGCGTGCCGCGTGCAATAACGCGTGCATCAACATCTGCAGCTAGGGGAACACGACGCATGTGAACAGCTAAAATCTTCTCCCGACCATTAATGTCTGGATTCGGAACAACAACTTGACGGTCAAAACGACCAGGACGTAATAAAGCAGGATCGAGAACATCAGGACGGTTAGTCGCGGCGACAATAATAACCCCTTCGTTTTCTTCGAATCCATCCATTTCTACAAGTAATTGATTTAATGTTTGTTCGCGTTCATCATTTCCACCACCAAGACCTGCACCGCGATGACGACCAACAGCATCAATTTCATCAATAAAAACAATACAGGGGGCATTTTTTTTGGCTTGTTCAAACATGTCACGAACACGGCTTGCACCGACGCCGACAAACATTTCAACAAAATCAGACCCTGAGATGCTGAAAAAGGGAACGTTTGCTTCACCAGCAATCGCTCGTGCTAATAAGGTTTTACCTGTACCTGGAGGACCAACAAGTAAAACACCACGCGGAATTCGGCCGCCTAAACGTTGAAATTTTTGAGGGTCTTTTAAGAAATCAACAATTTCTTCTAATTCATGTTTTGCCTCATCAATACCTGCTACATCATCAAAGGTGATTTTACCGCCTTTTTCCCCAAGTAAGCGTGCACGTGATTTTCCAAACCCCATGGCGCGATTGCCACCTGATTGCAGTTGGCGTAATGAGAAAATTGAAAAGCCGATGAGTAATAAAATCGGTAACCATGATAAAAACAAATGTAAAAATGAAGGTAATTCTTCTTCTTGGGCCGCTGCTTTAATTTTTACACCTTTGTCAATCAGGCGTGTGACTAGATTAGGATCAAATGGTGTATATGTTACAAATGACTGTCCGTCATTCAGAATTCCTGAAATAGTATTGCCTCTGATGAGGATTTCTTTAACTTTTTGGTTATCAACATCTTTAATAAAATCAGAAAATATAATCGATGTTCCAGGTGCTTTTACTGAGGCGCCAGGTAACATTTGAAAAACGCCAAACATGACGATGGCGATCAAACCCCAGATAAGAAAATTACGATTCGAATTGTTCACGCGTGGCTTCTCCGTATACGACGGCGTTATCTTTTACCGTCAACTTAGCATATTTATATTATTGTTGGAATAAATTTATGAGGCCAATGCATAATGCGAACTTTATATACAATCAATGTAAATGATTCTTCGGCTTTTTATCCTTACGTCAGCAAAAAGGTAAAAGCTTGTTTTTTAAAACAAGTCGCCAAGAAATAGAATATTCTTTAGAAAAAAGAGAAGAAATTGTGCCATCTGGTTGTTGAAAGAAAGGGAGTGTTTTTAGAATATAGTTTGGAACATCATCTTTTTTTATTTTATAATCAATGGGTAATTCGCAGTAAGGAATGACTTTTCCACCCAATAAATAATCGGGAATCTCAATCAAAAAGCGATTATCCCAACAAAATTTGTTTTGTGGAATATCAGTGCTTTTGGAAATAGCACGTTCTTCACGTATAACGTAAATTTGAGATGATTTGATGATGATGAAACATCCACCAAGTGTTGTATTTTTATGATTTCTGATCTTTTCTATCAGACTGCTTAACTGTTTGCTAGAAAAAGGATAAATGTTTCCACCAATGGCTTGCAAACAATGAGATAAAGTTAGTGTTTGTAAAGGAATAGATAGAGACAAAAAAGAATCTTTTTGAAGGATGAGAAATCCTAAAGGATTAAGAGTTATAGATCTTAAGAAAAATTTTGTAACTGCTTCATGAGCAATTTCTGCAAAATCATGGCACTTTAATCCTACCTGACTTAGGGGAAGGGGGGTCGTTGTTAAGTTTGTTAGTTGAGGCAAAAGGGTACGTAATTTGACTCGTTCAAAAGATGTATTAAGGTTGCTAGGGTCACAAATATAGGATTGCTGTTGCTCATTTAAAAAAGTAATAAGTTGCTGCTTTGAAAAAGAAAGCAGAGGACGTAAAAGACGACCGAAAGAACGATAAGTGCACGCCTGCATTCCCTGTAACCCTATCGGGCCAGAGGCATGTAAAAGACGTTGAAGAATTGTCTCTTCTTGATCTTCTTGATGATGAGCGAAAAAAAGATGCAAAATATGATGAGTTTCACACCATTTCTCGAGGTGTTGATGTCGTGCCATTCGTGCTTTGTTTTGAACATCTGCTGTTGGTTTTTCATCGTTCCATGAAAGAGTATGATGTTCAATGCCACAACTTGTTAACCATTGATTTACCTGTTTGGCTTCTGCGGTGGAATCAGAACGTAAGTGATGATCAACAGTCAAGGCAACTAATTTACCATTTTTTTGAATAATCCATTGATTTAATAACAAACATAAAGCCAAACTATCTGGGCCACCAGAGGTGGCAACAGCAATAGTTGGTTGGGCTTCAAATGGAAAAAACTGATCCATTGAATGAAAAAACTGGCGGAGTACTAAATTTGTTGAAGTTAATGGCATCTTAGCAGATAATTTTTAAAGCATAACCCTTAGGTAAATGACTTATGATCTTTTCAAAGATTTTACAATGCTTCATTTTTGTGAATATTCTTTTTTGTAGTATTTCCTCCAGCGTTGCTGACCCTGAATCTAATTCTAAAACGAATAAATCCATAAAAATAGATAAAAAATCAAAACAATCAGATAAAGCAGGAAAAGATACATCGTCTTCTGATTCTAAAGCGACTAGCAAAGATAATACTGCAAAAATTAATTTACCAGGGGCAACCAAAGGGTCGATTGAAGAGCAAATTAAAGAACAACTCAAAACATTAAATATGCCCATGAGTAATCAAAATCAAAAGAAAAGTCCTCTTTTGATAACTCAAATAGCAAAAGTTAACATTAAAAAACAGCAAAAAAATTTAAGTATTGATATTAAATCTGAAGAAGAAATTTCAGGGGCTGCAAGTTTTGTTCAAGATCAAAATTGGTATGTGGTGTTGAGTGGCGTAACTGACATTGAAATTACGTCATATGAACATGATGTATTTCCTCAGCTACATGATGTGAGTATTTTAAAAGCCGGCACAGGGGAGGCCATTTTAAAAATTGCTCTCAATGTTCGACAAATCCCAAAAATTACCCAAACACCCAAAGGAATGAACTTATATTTTGAAGCAAAGGATCAAACAACAAACTGTGATGATTTAATCGAATTACCTAGCAATCCTCAAGGCCAATATTGTGTGCGCACACGATTTGCGAATGATGTAGTGGAGTTTGATGATCCGTTAACAAATCGCAGTTTTTGGGTATTGACGTCAAAAAACCATTTCGCGATATTAGTGAACATCAATATCCTGAGTTTACGCTCTTGTCCTCTCTTATGGGGATTGCCTTTAATAAGGAAAGCGAGGATTTAGAGATTGATTATTACCGTCGTAAAGCGTGTATTTCTTTGGCGTCAGGATTGTCTGTTTCGTCGCGTCTGATTAATGAAAAAAATGCTAAAGCACAATCAATTTTTGAAGGATTTGATGTAAAAAGTGCTCCTGATCGTATTCAAGCTCTGCATCGTTTGACGAGTCAAGCAAATAGCGAAATTTTACAAAAAAACATTGAATTGATATGACAATATTTAGGATTAGGAAAGGTGCCTGAAGCCCATTCTCTTGTTAATTTATTGCATGAAAGCTATCCAGATATTGCACTTATGCCAACATTTCGCGCGTTAAATGGTGTAACACAGTTGTTATTAAATCGAGCCGGAAAAGCAGCAGAGCTTTTAGATGCTTTAATTTACGATCCAGAACCAAAATTTGGTATTGCCTAGCAAAGGGTATCAACAAATGAGTTTATTGATACAGATAGCCTTCATGATTTAGTGCATTACAGAAAATATTATCAACTTTTACCTATTGCCCTTCAAAGTCATTTCCAAACATTAATTTTACAGGCTGCTGTCTTGCATCATGAAATTAATGTCTTACAAGTATATGCAGATGCAAAATTTTATTCTAATGACATTTTTGTTCAGCAGCTCTTTAAACTAGCAACAGCTATTATCCTATTGGATCAAGGAAAAAAAACAAAAGCCATTCAACAGCTAACATCCTTGTCACAGAATTTGATTTCTAAACGAGTAGCAACACTAGCGGCATTTGAGCTTATAAAACTAGAAGAAAAAGATAAAACAATTCAGCCTGCAGACAACCTATTCAAGCTGAACCAATTACGATTTAATTGGCGTGGGGATTTATTAGAATATGGAATAGCCAGGCATTATGTGGCGCAACTAACCGACAATAAATTTTATGCTAAGACATTGCCGATCCTCCGCAGTTTGATTAAATATTTTCCAGATCAAGCAAATCACGATAAATTACCAGAATTAATGCAAAAAAATCTGATGATGTTTTTCGATCAAAAACCAGAACCATCCCTTATGGAATCTTTATCTATTTTTCAAGAGTTTGGAGATTTAGCACCTAATAGCGCCGATGGAGATAAAATTATTTTAAAAGCTACGGGCGAACTAGTGCACCTTGATTTATATCATGATGCCTTAGATGTTTTAAAAAAATATACTGATAAAATGTTTAAAGACAAAGATATTGACTCTAAACGTAAGGAAATCCTACTGTATAAAATGGCTGTGGTTGAGTTATTAGGAAAAGACGCAAAGGAATGTTTAAAAACGCTGGCGCGAATCGAAACACCTTCTAAAGAAATAAGTGATGATATTGCTATTTTAAAGGCTGAAGCTTTGAGTCAAACAAATGATTTTGATGTAGCAATTGCTTCTCTTCAGGATACAGCCTTACAATCCAAAAAAAAGGCGAACTTTATTTTTCTAAAGAGCGATGGGAAGAAGCAGCCGTTAGTTATCAAAAAGCCTTAGATCTTATCGAGGATGATAATAAAAAAATACAAGCAGATTGTGTGGCTAATCTTGCACTTTGCTATGCATTGCAAAATAATAAAGACAAACTGTTATCGCTGAAAGAAACATATGGCACGCTGATGGCTGAATCAAAACACAAAAATATATTCCAATTTTTAACCACCGATACGACGTTTAGCGGTGCCCTAACCTCTACTGAATTTGGAAAGATTGATAGTTTTGCTGATACGTTAAAGAAAGTTTTTCATGAAAAAGAAAAAACATCTTCTTCATAAGTCATTTTTCAGCATAATTCGTTCAAAAATGACCCAAGAAGCAGGTAATCCCACCTAAAAAAGGTGTGTTTAAAATTAGAAAATTCTTAGATTTGAAAGAAGAGGAGATTTTATAATGAAACAGGAACCGTCAAGTTAATAACTAAAGGTCGAAAAATGCCCATAAATGGACTCGCTAGACACAAAGAAGCCCTTGAGCCACCCCAACCAGTAGTGCAGGGGGCTTTAAAAGCTTCTCTTCTTGCAGAGGCTTTTTTCAAACATCGACCAATTTTTATATATACTGCCCCTAGTTTGTTTGAAAAAAGGTTGAATTAAGAGAGTCTTTTTGTTG